>JAURXV010000149.1 GCA_030654195.1 Syntrophales bacterium
GGGAGGAGATCATGATCTACCTCCCCGTCCGGATCAACCTGCTGCTCTTGTCGGCGACGATCGGCAACGGCGAAGAGATCGCCGCCTGGCTCGCCTCGATCCGGAGCAAGCCGTGCCGGGTCATCCGGGAGGAGAACAGACCGGTCCCCCTTTTTCCTCTTTTCCTCCACCCCTCCGGCCGCCTGATGCCCTTGGTCGAAAAGAGCCGGCTCTTCGGGAAGATCGAGGATTTCATCGGCCGGCGGCAGCACGGCCGTCCGGATCGCGGTCTCCCGCCGTTCGGAGAGATGATGGAAGTCCTGGACCATTTTAACCTCCTCCCGGCGATCTTTTTCCTCAAATCCCGCACCGATTGCGACGCGGCCCTCGGGATGTGCGGCCCGCCGGCCGATTCGGCGGCGGATGAGGCGTTCCTTCCGGATCTGGAGACGCTCCTGGAGCGCTTCCCCTACCTCCGGAACCACCGACAGCTCCACGACCTCCGGACGGCCCGCGTCGCCGCCCACCACGGCGGACAGCTCCCCGCCTGGAAATTCCTCGTGGAGACGATGATGAAACAGGGGCGCCTCAAGGCGATCTTCGCCACCTCCACCGTCGCCGCAGGGGTCAATTTCCCCGCCCGGACGATTGTGCTGATGAATTCGGACCTCTTCAACGGCCACGAGTTCTCACCCCTGAGCGGCACGGAATTCCACCAGATGACGGGACGGGCGGGCCGACGGGGGCAGGACCGGGTGGGGTTCATGCTGACCGTTCCGGGGCGCTTCATGGACCTTATCCACGTCCGGAAGCTCCTCTCCCGGAAACCGGAGGCGATCGCCAGTCGGATCCGGAACGATTTTTCGATGGTCCTGAACCTGCTCCTCTCGCAGACGCCGGAGGACATCCGGGAGATCTTCGCGAAATCCCTGGCCGCCTATCAGCTGCGTCATGGCGGAACGCAGGGGCGCGCGGAAGAACGGACGGATCTCTGGATGGATTTTCAGCGCCACCTTAGCCTGCTTCGGGAGGAGGGCTTTGTCGGCACGGACAACCGGCTGACGGAAAACGGGGTCTGGGCCTCCAAGCTCCGCCTGGACCAGCCCCTCCTCATCGCCGAATGCCTGCAGAGGGGTGTCTTTCCTCGGGGGGACGAAAAACTTCTTGCGGCCGTGATCGCCCCCTTCGTCTACGACGGGGATCAGGACCTGACCGTGATCCGGAAAGAGCTTCCCTGCCGGCTGACCCGCGCCTGCGACCGCGTGGTCAAAACCCTCTCGCCGCTGGCGGAACGTCTGAAGGCGGGGGGATTCCCCGTCGCCCCACTCTTTCTCTGGCCGGCCGTCGTGATTTATGAGTGGGCGGCGGGAGGCGACTGGGATCGGATCATCCGGAAGGCGGGGATCGCCGACGGCGACATGGCCATGCTGATCATGCGGACGGCGGACAATCTCCGGCAGATCATGTCGCTCCGGGAGACGCACCCTGAAATGGCGGCGCTGGCGACGGCGGCCCGGGGGGCGATTCTCCGCGAGCCCGTTGTTTTCTAAATGACATGGGAAGGATTTTTTTGTTCAGAAACCCCGGAACGGCGATTTCGAAAGGTTGAATCGATTTTTCGGATTCCCTCATTCCCTCATTTGTCGCTTGACATGGCCACGGACAACGTTATATAAGGTCCGCCTTCCGAGGGATGTTCAACGGCTGCATCATCCGCTCCATGGAACGCTTACAGATGTCCCCATCGTCTAGTGGCCTAGGACACTGGCCTTTCACGCCTGTAACCGGGGTTCGACTCCCCGTGGGGACGCCATTGATGATATCAAGGGATTGGGTTTGGCTATCGGGTCCCTTTTTTCATGACCCTGGATCATTCGATGACCGCAAGCCCGCCCCTTGCCGTCTCCGGCCTCGGATTGATGGACCGTTCAGCCATCCCGGTATGGAAGCGGAAGTTTGTCGGTCATGAGAATGATCGCTCGAACAGCTCCGCAATGGCCTTTTTGCCGTTCTCCTGGAGAAATCTCGTCCCCGTCCCCGCGAAATGCAGTTGGCTGATGACCGGCTCGTTCCCTCTCTCCCGTTCAACCCAGTCTGACTGACTCCACCGGAACCAGGCATTGCGCTTTTGATCGAACACGAACAGCGGCTTGTTGCAGATTTTGGCGAACTCCGCGCCCCATCCCGTACCGCCTTTCACGGTCTTGTCCGTCAGGATTTCCCCGACCACGTAAATCCCCTGCCCATTATTGATCTGATACCAGATGCTCTGCAAGACTTTGCGCAATGTAGGGCTTTCCGTATAGCGACGATTCATCAATTTCGAAACATATTCCAGGCTAACGTCGCCATTTTTCAGCTCTTCGTGATTCAGGATGCGCACACCCCTCTGGCGGCCCCGGACGTGTCCCTCAAACGTGAAGTTCACCTCCTCGATCCCGAAACGCTCCGCATTCTTACCAAATTCCGCTTCAGCCCCTTCAGCGCCACCGCTGAAAAGAATTACATTTTCCTTTTTCACGCCCGTTCCTTTCCTAATGCCGCTATCATTATTGATGGGCTGCATGAAGCTTAAGAACAAAACCCCATACAAACAAACCTGGGCGCATTCTATCATGAAAGGGTTGATTCTTGAAAGGACTTTTCTTGAGGAGCTCCTGCAAAATTCCCATTGGCAATCAAGATCCGTTGCGTGTAGTATACCCCCAGGCAAAGTGACCAAATAAAAAGGTTGATATGTTGCCCGATGCCGATATGAAACCGGGTTCCAAAGGGCGGATGAGCCATGGCGCAAGGCCGAGAGTAGCCGTTATCGGTGCGGGCTTTGGCGGACTCTGGGCCGCCCGGAACCTGGCGAAAAAACCGGTCGATGTGGTTGTTGTCGATCGGAGCAATTACCACACCTTCCTGGCTCTCCTCTACCAGGTGGCCGCAGCCGAACTGGAAGCGGAGGATATCGCCTATCCCGTGCGCAACATCCTCTGCAGAGATCCCAACATCGACTTCGCTTTGGCCCATGCCCGGCGGATTGACCTGAAAAACCGCGTGATCGAGACCGATGGCGAGGCGATTTCTTACGATTACCTGATTCTGGCCACGGGAAGCATATCCCATTCGTTCGGCGTGCCGGGGGTGGAAGCCCACGCCTATTTTCTGAAGACCCTCGAAGAGGCCGTAGTCCTGAAAAACCACATCATCTGCTGTTTTGAAAGGGCTGCCCGGGAGACGGACGCGGCCAGATGCAGAAGCCTTCTCACATTTGTCATCGTGGGCGGCGGCGCCACAGGTGTGGAGTATGCGGGCGCGCTGAGCGAACTTGTCCATGGTCCCCTTGTCCAGGACTACCGGACGATCGATTTTAGCGCCGTCCGGATCATTCTGCTGGAGGCGGCGGACAATCTGATCGCCGGCATGCCGGAGTCCGTGCGCCTCTACACGCTTGAGAGGCTCAACAAGATGGGCGTTCTGGTGCGATTGGGGGCGCATGTCGCGGAGGTAAACCCGGACTGTGTGATCCTGGGCGGCCTGGATAAGATTGAATCCCGGACCATTGTGTGGACCGCCGGTGTAAAGGGCGAACCCATCGCCGGTCTGTCCGGACTCCCCACGGAAACGAACGGACGTGTTTCCGTCCTGCCGACGCTGCAAGTGCCCGGCCACCCGGAAATCTACGTGGCTGGGGATCTGGCTTCGATCAAAGAGAACGGTCGCGTCCTGCCGATGGTGGCGCAGGTGGCTATCCAATCCGGTACGGCTGCCGCAAAAAACATCTTGCGACAAATGGACGGACAACCGCCGCAGCCTTTTCGTTATCGCGATCGGGGCTCGATGATCACCGTCGGCCGCAATAGCGCAGGAGCGGCCATCGGTTCCGCCACGTACACCGGTTTCTTCGCCTGGCTCCTCTGGCTCGTCATCCACCTCTTTAATCTGATCGGTTTCCGCAACCGGATCATGGTGCTCATCAACTGGGCATGGGACTATCTGCTCTACGAACGGGCCGTCCGCTTTGTCTTTCCTGCGGAAACGCCCTCCCTATCCAAGTCATCTTCGTGCGCCTGCGGGACCGAGCGCGACGATGATCCGCCCAAAGGATGATCAAATGAATCACGATCTGCCCCACCGGCCGAAAAGATGGCGGATAGCCAGGAGCGGATGCCGCCAGGTCATCCTCGGCCCCGCGAACCGCATCACCTCACGGATCAGCGCCTTCATCTCCGGCTTGTAACAGTGGATCGGGCAGCGGCCGCAGGCCGGCTTCTCTTCCCCGAAGGGGCACTTCCCGATCCGCTGTTCAGCGTAAGCGGCCAGTTCCCGGCAGTTCCCGCAGAGCCCCTTTACGCCGTGATGGCGCCGGCAGTAGAGGGCGATCATCAGCCTGACGGTTCGGACTTCCCTCTCCAACCGTCTCATCCGTTCACCAGAAACCCCTTTCCATGCAATTCCCGATGAACTCGAGGGATCTCCGGGGCTCGGTCGTCAGGCAGTCGAAGAGCTTCCTTCCCACATCCGGATAAAGAGGCGTTCCCTCCAATTTTTCAATCGGCACCCAGGCAATGTCGAGGGAGCGGGTGTTGTCCGGTCGGATCTTGGGGGTCCCGCGGATCTCGAGGGCCTCGAAGATGATGTGCAGGGTCTGGGGATGCCGTTTGGTGGCGGGCGCCTCGCCGATCATGATGACAGCGCCGGCGTCGAGCTTGACGCCGAGTTCATCCCGCCACTCGTTCACGATCGCCTCCTGGAGGGGGCTGTCCTGATCCACGCCGCCGCCCGGCAGCGCAAAGACCTCCTTTCCGCCGTAAATGTACTTCATACAGAGGATCTCCCCTTCCCTTTCGAATACCGCCGATACCCTTACCCGCATTTTGCCTCCTTTCTAATGTTTCCCAACACCGTTCAGATATTTGCGTCGTCCTGACATCCCCTATCCCCAGCGGAGGGTTAGAATCCCGAATTTCCACCCCCTTCAGCCTCCATCAACACTTATCTCGGATTCTCCTTATCACACACTCCCCCCGAAAGGATTTATTGCACAACCCTCCTCCGGAGGCAAGAAAGTCTTCGCGAGACCCGCCGGTTGACTGAGCATAAAATGTCCGCATATCGTGGATAGGATGCGATCATCGATCTCAACGTGATTTCCGGATTTTTGTGTGATAGAATATGTATCGGCGCTGCCGGGAAAAAGAAAAACAGATGTCGAGGACGAGCGATCCGATGAAGGTACTCCTGATCTCTGCCAATACGGAAAAAATCAACCTCCTTCCCCTCCCTCTGGGGTTGAGTTGCGTGGCCGCGGCGACGCAAAGCGCCGGCCACGAGGCCATGGTTCTGGATCTGATGGCGGAAGGCGATTCGGAATCCCTCATCCGGACAGCCATCGCCTCTTTCGGCCCCGATGTGATCGGGATTTCGATCCGGAACATCGACGACCAGGCCAAGGACGGCCGGTTCCTCCTCGATGAGGTCAGGCGCGTCGTCCAAAATTGCCGCTGCCTTTCCGCCGCCCCCATCGTCCTGGGGGGAGCGGGCTACAGCATCTTTCCGGAGAGCGCGCTGACCTATCTGGAGGCCGACATGGGAATCCAGGGGGAGGGAGAGATCGCCTTTCCCACCCTGATCGATCGGCTTGCGCGCAAAGCCGACCTCTCAGGAACGCCCGGCCTGTACATGAGGGGTCTCGGTCTTCAGGGCGAAAGGCAGTATGCAATAAATCTGGATTCCCTGCCCGTTTCCCGGGCCAATGAATTCCTCGTCTCCCGGGACCGGGGACTGTGGCTTCCATTTCAGACGAGACGAGGCTGCCCGATGGACTGCAGTTACTGTTCCACGGCGACCATCGAGGGGCGCACGATTCGGAAAAGATCCCCGGAGGTCGTCGCTGCGGAGTTGGCCCGCCGCGTTGGAGGTGGTTTTCGGAAGATTTTCTTCGTGGACAACACCTTCAACGTTCCTTCCGACTATGCAAAGGAAATCTGCAGAAAAATCATCGACCGCGGCTTGGATATCTGCTGGCGGTGCATCCTCTACCCCGGAAAGATCGACGAGGAATTGATTGCGCTCATGGCGGATTCCGGCTGCGAGGAAGTCAGCCTCGGCTTCGAAAGCGGCTCCGAACGGATACTCCGTAACATGAACAAGAAATTCGCCCTTCGGGAGGTCCGGCGGATGGCGGAGATCCTCGCACAACATGGCATCCGGCAGATGGGGTTCCTGATGCTGGGCGGTCCCGGGGAAACCCGGGAGTCCGTTTTGGAGAGCCTGACGTTCGCCGACTCGCTCCCCCTCGATCAGATGAAAGTCACCTCCGGCATCCGCATCTATCCCTATACGGCGCTGGCCCGGACGGCCATCGACGAGGAGATGATTTCACCGACGGACAACCTGCTCCTCCCGAAATTCTATCTTGTCCGGGGAATCGAGGAATGGCTGTCGGAAACCGTGAAGGCCTGGATGGCCGATCGCCCCCACTGGATGACCTGACGGGAGAGAGGCTCTCAGCTTTTCCGGCTGGTCTTGGCGGTGAAGGTGGAGACGCTCTGTTTGACCCTCTTTCCTTTGCACTTCGGACAGGAAACCTTGGTCGTTTCATGCTCCGAAATGCTCAGAATTACGGAAAATTTCTTATTGCAGCCTTTGCATTCATACTCGTATGTCGGCATTTCAATCCTCCTCTCTGCCGCAATGCGCTGATCGGGCTCAGTCGTTTGTCTTATCTTACTGAATTGGAATATATTGTCAAGAAAGGAAACGTTCAGGTCGGCGAATATGATTGACTGGCAAGCGCCTCCCCGTTATACTCGTGCTACCCAGGCTCGTTAAAAAAATGGGAGAGCGGCAAAGGTTGGTCTGACACCGGGATGATTACAAGATCTTAAAGGAGGATTTCATGCCTGAAGCGGATACCGGAAAGGTCGAAAAAAGTTTTTATGCCGACGTGCCTCAACGGAGCGAACTCTTTTTCCTGAAAGGGTCGAATTCCTATGACTGGGGGATGAAAAACCGGCTTGCCCGCATTTTTGATGCAGCGTCCGGCAAGACCGTGATGCTCGCCTTTGATCATGGCTATTTCCAGGGACCGACGACCGGTCTGGAACGGCCGGATATTACCATCCTGCCGCTCGCGCCCTACGCCGATGCGCTCATGCTTACGCGCGGGATTCTGCGGTCGGTGATCCCTCCTTCGCTGAACAAGGCCACCGTGCTTCGCGCCAGCGGCGGACCGAGCATTCTGAAGGAGCTCTCCAACGAACATATCGCGATGGATATGGACGATGCGGTTCGCCTGAACGCATGCGCCGTTGCGACGCAGGTGTTCATCGGCGGCGAACGCGAAACGCAGTCGGTGATCAACCTTACGAAGCTGATCGACATGGGCAACCGGGTCGGCATTCCGGTTCTGGGTGTAACGGCGGTTGGCAAGGAACTGGTCCGCGACACCAAGTACATCCGGCTTGCCACGCGCATCTGCGCCGAGCTCGGGGCCGCGTTTGTCAAGACCTATTTCGTGCCCGATTTTGAGACGGTTACCGCCGCCTGTCCCGTTCCCATCGTCATCGCCGGCGGTAAGAAACTCCCCGAGCTCGATGCGCTGCAGATGGCCTATGAGGCGATCAACCAGGGGGCGGCGGGTGTGGACATGGGGAGGAACATTTTCCAGTCCGAAGCGCCGGTGGCCATGATCAGAGCCGTTCGCAAGGTGGTTCATGAAAACATGAGACCCAAGCAGGCGTATGAGATGTTCCTCGATCTGAAACAGCAACAGGCATAATGCACTGCCGGGAAAGCAACCATCATGAACAACGGCTGGATTGAAGCGGAAGCGGACGATTTCATAAAGAGCCACGGCCCTGAAAGGGGAAACGACGTCGCGCTGCTGGCCTATGCAACGCGCCTGCTGGGAAGCCGGCCGGATCTGGCCATGCACGGCGGCGGAAACACGTCGCTCAAGGGGGTAGTCAAAACCGTTGCCGGCGATGATGTTGCGGCGCTTTTTGTCAAGGCGTCGGGTGTTGCGCTGGAGGCGATTGTCCCCTCGGATTTTGTCTGTCTCGACCATGCGTATCTCAAGAAACTGCGCACCGTTTCGTCCCTGACCGATGAAATCATGGCCGACGAATTCCGCACGCGCATGCTCAAACCCGGCGATGCGCTGCCTTCGATCGAGACGTTGATGCATGCCTTCCTCGACCAAAGAAGCATTGTGCATACGCATCCGACGGCCATCCTGGCGCTGACCAATCGGGCCGGGGGTGAAGAAGCGATCGTAGCCGCATTTGGAGGCGATGTCGGGGTGGCGCCGTATATCAATTCAGGTCTGGCGCTTGGCCGCGCGGTCGCCGATGCGTTCGACGCCGGAAAAGAGCTCCGGGCGATCGTGGTGATGCATCACGGCCTGATCACATGGGGGACGGGTCCGAAACAGGCGTACGACAATACGATAGAAATGGTCGGCAGGGCGGAAGAATACCTGCGGAAGTCCCGGCGGCGGATCTTCCCTCCGAACACGGCGACAGCCGTTGAAACCGCCCGGAAGCGTTATACGAATATCGCGCCGCTGCTCCGGGGCCTGCTTTCGCCGGCGTCAGACGACCCGGACAACCCGCATGAAAAAACGGTCCTCGCGCCGCTCATCTCAAGAGAGATTCTCGATATTCTTGACTCTCCCCGGGCCGGAGCGCTTGCCTGCACAGCGCCGCTGACGCCGGATTACCTCGTGCGGACAAAGGCGTATCCGCTCTTCATCGAAAACCCCGATTATGAAGACATCGGTCTCCTCCGCCGACAACTGGTCCGGGAGATCGAATCGTTCAGCGCCCGCTATAACGCCTATCTTAAGAAATTCTCATCGCGTCTCCCGGAATTCGACGCCTCCGGTTTCGACCTTCTGCCGAGGGTCGTCCTGCTGCCCGGCCTGGGCGCCGTGTGCGCGGGACCGGACCTGGGCATGGCGCGCGTCGCCCGCGACATCACGGAGCAGGCGCTCATCGTCAAGCGCACGATCAGCGAAACGGACGGAACATACCTCGGACTGACGGAAGACCATCTGTTCGACATGGAATTCAGGGCGTTTCAGCGGGCAAAGGTCGCCGGTAAAGATCAAAAGCCGCTGCGGGCCCGCGTGGCGATCGTCACGGGAGCGGCCGGCGCGATCGGGTCGGGCATCTGCGAAGAATTGCTCCGACAGGGCTGCCATGTTGCCGCGACGGATCTTGCAGGCGAGAATCTGGACGCCATGGCGTCCACGCTGATAAACCTGTATGGGGACCGGGCGCTCGTTGTGCCGCTCGATGTGACCGACGGCGCATCGGTATCGACCGCATTTGAAAAAACTCTCGAGGACTTCGGCGGGATCGATATCGTCGTCATCAATGCCGGCCTTGCGCATGTCTCTGCGCTTACGGAAATGGATCTTGACGAATTTCGAAAGCTGGAGCGCGTCAATATCGAAGGAACCCTTCTGATGCTTGCCCAGGCGGGGAAGCTCTTCAAACTGCAGAACATTGGCGGAGACGTCGTCCTCGTTTCGACAAAGAATGTGTTTGCACCCGGCGCGAAATTCGGAGCCTACAGCGCGACAAAGGCCGCGGCCCACCAGTTGTGCCGCATTGCCAGCATCGAGTTCGCGGATATGGGTGTGCGTGTGAACATGGTCGCGCCCGATGCCGTGTTTTCGCATGGATCCAAGAGATCGGGCCTGTGGGCGCAGGTCGGGCCGGACCGCATGAAGGCCCGCGGTCTTGATGAAAAGGGTCTTGAAGAGTATTATCGCCGGCGAAATCTGCTGAAGGCACGGGTCACCGCGGAGCATGTCGCGCGGGCTGTGGTTTTCTTTGTGACCCATCAGACGCCGACAACCGGTGCGACCCTTCCCGTCGACGGCGGCCTGCCGGATGCGACGCCCCGCTAATCTTGCAGCAATAATTGATGGGCA
>JAURXV010000151.1 GCA_030654195.1 Syntrophales bacterium
GGTTTGATCGTTAAGAAGGACAAAGTCGGTGAACGTGCCGCCGATGTCACAGCCCAGCCGGTAATGCTTGTCTTTCATCTATATCTCCCCAGTCAGCCATTGCGAGCTTTTGTCTCAGAATAACCCCCATGCCCAGGCGCGGGCACAACGAAGGATCAATCACCCCCACCCCCGTCGAAGGGGAGGGATACAGGGAAGGGGGCATTTTCATATAAACCCCGGTTCTTTAAACTCTCCGTAGACGTCCCGGAATATTCTCGTCATCTCGCCTACCGTCGCGTAGGCCTTGCAGCAATCGACCAGATAGGGCATGACGTTCTTGCCCGCCCGGGTCGCTTTCTCCAGATCCAGGAGGGTGCGGGTCGTCTCGTGCTGGTCTCTTTCCCGCTTGACCCGTTTTAATTCCTCAATCTGCTTCTCCGCGGTCTCCCCGGTATATTCGTGCAGTTCCACATCCTTCGACTCTCCCTCGGTATAGATATTGACGCCCACCTTGAGGAGCTCCCCGGACTGGATCCCTTTTTCGAAAGCGTAGGCCTGCCGGGAGACAAGCTTCTGGATGTATCCCGTGGCGACCGCCGGGATAATCCCGCCCACCTTCCCGATGTTTGCCATCTCCTCCTCGATCTTCCCCTCCATCTCCTTCGTCAGCGTCTCGATAAAGTAGCTTCCCGCCAGCGGATCAACGGTATCTCGCAAGCCTATCTCGTCCATCAGGAGCTGCAGGGTCCTGAGCGAAATAACGGCCGAGTGGGGGGTCGGAATGGTATATGCCTCGTCGTAGCTGCAAAGGGCAATAGTCTGAGCCCCGGCCAAGGCTGCGGAGAGGGCGTAGTAGGCGCCGCGCATGATGTTGTTCTCCGGCTGTGCCTTGGTGAGGCCGAAGCCGCCGCCGCCGAAAAGCCCGCGCAGGAACATGTTGGCTTCCTTCTTCACGCCGTATTTCTCCTTCAGGTTCCTCGCCCAGAGTTTCCGGGCGGCCCGGAACTTTGCCACCTGTTCCCAGATATTGCCGAAAACATTCAGGTTAAATGAGAACCTGCCCACAAATTCGTCAACATCATAGCCTCGCAGCAGCACATTATCGATGTAGGCATTGGCAATCAAGATGGCATAGGCGATCTCCTGCGCAGGCGTGGCCCCCGACTCCCGGATATGATACCCGCAGACGGAAACCGGATTGGTCCGCGGCATGGTCGTCATGGAATATTCGATGGTATCGCCGATCAGCTTCACCGCCGGCTCCACCGGGAAAATCCACGCACCCCTCCCGATCATTTCCTTCAAAATATCGTTCTGAGGTGTAGCGGAAATCACCTTGGCATCATAGCCGTATTTTTCGGCCACGGCCTGGTACATGGCCAGCATGATCGAGGCGACGGCGTTGATGGTCAGGCCTGAGCCGATCTCGGCCAGATTGATGTCCTTGAAGGCCACCTCAAAATCGCGCAGGGAATCGACCGCCATCCCGACGCGACCTACTTCCCCTTCCGCCATGGGATCATCGGAGTCGTAGCCCATCTGTGTGGGCAGATCGAAGGCCACGTTCAGGCCCGTCTGGCCGTGGGATATCATCAATTTGAAACGTTCGTTCGTCTCGTAGGATGTCCCGAAACCGGTGTATTGTCTGGTCGTCCATGCCCGGCTGCGGTAGCCCTGGCGATGGATGGCCCTCGTGAAGGGGTAAACGCCAGGGTCGGCGAGGTCCTTCTCGTAGGAAAACCCGACCCGTTCAAGATCCTCGGGACCATAGAAGGGTTTGACATGGATGCCCGACTGCAGGGTCACATCGGTAATCTGGCCTTTCGCATCCTTGGTGTACTTTGCTACGCCCATTTCTCCTCCTGACCGCGTTCCACATTTTCCCTTATCACGCTGACAATCTCCGCAAACGGCGTCCCGCCGGGGAATACACCCCGTACCCCCAGCTCTTTCAGCCGCGGAATGTCGCGGACGGGGATCACCCCGCCGACGACGATCATCTTGTCGTCAATGCCTGCCTCGCGGGCCTTTTTCACGAGCTTTTCGATGATGGGGATATGGGCGCCGCTCATGATGGAAAGCCCGATCACATCCACATCTTCCTGGAGGGCAGTCGATACGATCTGGTCCACAGTCTGATGAAGGCCCGTGTAGACGACCTCCATGCCCGCCTCCATGAGCGCATGCGCCACGACTTTTGCCCCCCGGTCATGTCCATCGAGGCCTGGTTTCGCTATGAGTATCCGGATTTTTTTTGCCGCCAATGCCGCCTCCTTAACCGTATCTGTACTGGACACCGCATCCATCTGCCGGGTAATTCCAGTCAATCGACTTGTAGATGCACGCAATTTTGCAGCTCCCGCATTCCAGGCAGCCCGCATATTCGACCACCATGTCACCCGTCTCCTCATTTAAGGAATAGAGATGGCCGGGACACACGGGGATGCACATCCGCTCCCGGCAGGTTCCGCAGATTTTCTGGTCGAGTTTGATGTGACTCTCGCGGTCGTTCTTGATCGCATCGAGTGCTATCTTTTCTTCCACTTTCATGACTACATTTTCCTCATGCTTAACAAGTCCTTGCACCCTTCCCAGTTGAGGATGTATTTTCTAACTGCCGCCTTGGCGCTCGAGTACAAGGGCTCCTTTTTACCCTTGCCGATGGTGAACAGCGCCGCGAGGAGTTCGGAAAGGAATTTGGGATATACAGTGAACAGCCTTTTATTTTCAAGCACATCTCTTGCGTGGCGGAAGGTCTCCATATCAGAGAGCACAAAGCTCTCTTTAAGCTTCTGCTCATAGCGGGAGAGGAAAGCCGCCGATAGATCCCCTTTTGCGAGGGCTTCATCCGCCACCCCGGCTGCTATCGCCCCCGAGGCAACGGCGAACTCCATGCCCCGTACCGTCAGCCCGAGATTGAGTGAGAAACCGGCGGCATCGCCGGCGACGAGC
>JAURXV010000161.1 GCA_030654195.1 Syntrophales bacterium
AGCCCAGCAGGCTTGAATAATCCAGCTCAAAGACACCCGAGTCGCTGATCTTCAACCGTACCCGGTCCCCGCGCAAGACGCCGCGACTGAATCGCCCCGGTTTGTCATGGTGGTCGAACGTCAAGCCGACGACGGCCAAAAAAAGGGGCACGTGGGGATTCCCTAACAGCTTCCGCTCTTTTGGGGAAATCATCGGAGCTTCGACCCAGATGTCACATCGCGACAACTGGATGTCACATTGCTCCTGCATCAAATTATTCAGGGATTTTGATTCGAGGTCTTCTTTCATGAGATTTTCGCAGATGTCCGCGGGCATGAAAGCGGTTTGCAGGACCATGGGCTCGCCTTTCACAATCCTCAAGCGCTGGATCTTTAAAACGCGAGCTGATTTGACCAGTTTCAAGGCCGCAGCGATCTCCTCGTCGGGTTCAATGATCTCTTTCAGTATGAGTTTCGTCTCGACTTCCAAACCCTGCGCCTTCATTTTTTCCGAAAAGCTTAGAATCTGAGACGTTTGATGCGATATCTTCGGGAATGAGACGAAACTGCCTTTCCCCGGCACACGAAAGATTTTTCCCCGATCCGTGAGCTGATCCATTGCCTTGCGCACCGTGCTCCGACTGGCCTGCCATTGTTCGCACAACTCTTTTTCCGAGGGGAGACGATCGTAAGGCTTCAGGCGATTCTCTTGAATCTCCGCAGTTAAGGCTTCAATGATCTGACGGTGCTTTGTGATGTAACTATTTTCCATTTGATCCATTGTATATGCCCTTGAACCCAGATACGGCCCTCTTGATACAACTGGGTTAATCGGAATAGAAAAGAGGTCCCCTGCGCAGCCCAAAATTAAAGAGTGCTAAGGGAACCTCTTTTCTCTTTCCTGACACCCTAAAATTTCGGATGCTCTTGTTTCATAGAGGGAGTGAAGTGGCATCCGCCGCAATCCGTCACAGCCCTCGTGTTTTCAAGCTTGCTCCCCTTATCATGGCAGCTTCTGCACGCCTTTGCGGCGGCTGAAAGGGGATAAGCCATCTTGAATGCACCGTCGGCATATTTGTTGAGAGATTCCGCCGTGTATTTTGCGACCGCAGCGGTGAGCCAGCCGCACCGCTCGGACCGTTCCTTGGAAAAAGACTTGAACTTTGAAGCCTTGCACCATTTAGACACAGAAACGTGACAGAGATTGGAGCCGGAGACCGATTTTATGATCTCGTATTTGGGACTCTTCGGTCTGTAATCCGGGAGCGCCGTCTGCTCATACCAAAGGAAGACATCCTGGATGATGGAATAAGACGCATCCCTCAGTTTTTTGTCCATACCGCCCGTTACTAAAAATATGGCACTGGCTGCTCCATTCAATGACCCGCACAGAGATGCCACGTCTGCCACCCCTCCCTGCCCCACAACAAGCAAAGTCGATGGCATCATCGTATAGGGAAAGCCGATCTCTTTCCTCAGCGGCGCGACAATCGCTTCGAATACCCCATAGGAACACGCCCCCTTGTAGTATCCCTCGTATGCCGCTTCCGCAACGGCTTCCGGGTCGAGTTTTTTATAGGGCCAGGGAAGATCGGGTATTTTATTCTGCTGTTCCTGCCCCGCACCGATGGCTTTATTCGCCATGGATAGAGATAAACCGGCAAATCCGGTCCCCACTGCCGCCATGCCTGCCTTTTTCATAAGATCTCTTCGAGATAATCGCATAATTTTCCTCCTCAGTTTATTAATGAAACAAATGTGTAGACATGTATAGCAGAGGAATTGTCTGTTTGCAAGAAAAAAATGAATGACTTTGCCGGCACAATGGATATTCTCCAAGAGCGTGTCAGTCCATTTCCTTTTGAGGTTATGCGATTTTTGTTTGGAATAAAAGAGCGAAAATAGATATAAATCACTTTGTGGATATCACTGTGTCATGAATATCGAGGTAAAGGAGACAGGGCGGCCGTGAACATCGATCGTAACTCTTGCGGGGAAGAAAAAATTCCGAATAGATCCTGCGCCCTGCTCTGGGACGAATCGTTCCTCTGGGGGCTGATGGCCCGGCGGGCGCTCATAGAGGCGAGACTGCCTTTCGACCTTCTCCGGTCTGAGGATGTTCGGAAGGGGGCGCTCTCCCGTTACCGGATGATCTTCGTCCCGGGCGGTTGGGCGTCGAACAAGATCAACGCCCTTGGAGATCAGGGGATGGAAGAGATCCGGCGTTTTGTAACGGGAGGAGGCAATTACCTGGGGATCTGCGGCGGTGCGGGAATGGCCACGGAAAACGGGCTTGGTCTCCTGCCTATCAAAAGGAAGCCTCCGGGAGAAAGGGTCCCAGCTTCAGCGGCCCTATCCGCTTCTTCTGTGCCGAGCACGCAATATGGCAAGAGATCGATACACCCGTATTCTTCGTCTGGTGGCCTTCCCAGTTTCAGATCGAGGATCCGAATATTAAGGTACTTGCAAGGTATGAAGAGGCGCAAGCGGACGCTTTCAGCGCGGATATCAATGTCGTGGACGGAGGGACGATCGGCTGGTCTGAACTGGAGCAGCACTACGGGATTCTCTTGGACCCGTCGCGTTTGTGCGGTGAGCCCGGGGTCCTGGAGGGACGGTTCGGCCGCGGAAGGGTGATCCTGTCGCTGGTCCATTTCGATACGCCCGGAGACCGGAACGGCGCCGCCGTTCTGCGAAATCTCTGGAGCCATTTGGCTTCATGCCGTCCTTCCGATCCTCCGATGGGAGCGAAGTGTGAGCCGGGACGGTCCTTCAAGGCTGTTCCGAAGAACATTCTTGAATCGATCGAAGAAATCCACGCGGCCATCACTGAGATGATCGCTACGGGCGTGAGAAACTTCTTGTGGTATTGGCGGAATCCTCTGCTTCTCCAATGGCGACGGGGTGTCCGGGGCCTGGAATACTCCACGCTGGCTGCAATGATAGGGGAGATCAGAAGACGTCTCAACAATCCCGGCGCTTCAGGCCTTGACGGCCGGCCGGTCTTTCACGAGGAGATCGATCTGTCGCACTGGGAAGAGGACCTGAAGGAGGTCCGGGGGCAACTCATCCCCTTTTGCGAAAAGGCAAAGCGTCTTCTGATCAAGGAGAGGTTGTACATAATGAACGCTTCTCTTTCCCCCGTGGAGTGCGCGGATGAAGAGATCAGTCGCCTGAGGCATGAGCTCTTCGCATCTGCGATGAGTCACGGGGGAGATTTCAAGCGCCTCATCGACCCCATGGACCGTCTGCTGTACCAACTGATCAAAGAAGAATGATCTTTACTCTTTCGCTTCTTTCCCTTTCGGTGTCAACCAACAGGCATCGTAAGGATCCCCCGCCACGGTTCCTCCCAATCCGGTTTCCGCCAGGCCCTTGTGACGGAGAGTCTCCAGTACCGCCTTGTCCGCTTTGGTGGGGCAGATAATGTCGATCCATGTCGCGCGCTCATAGGCGCCTCCGCTGTATGGATTATTTGCGATCCTGCAGAGCATCTCTTTTTCTTCCGAGGTCAGTTCCATTTCTTCCTCCAGGTCAATCGATCAAATCCTGCTTTTTATCGCGCCTTTTGAGCCAGTTTCATCAATGAACCGCCGCCGACGTATTTAACGTCGGTGCAACCCCTTTCCTTGAGGATGCGCGCCGCTTCCGAGGAACGCACCCCCTTGGAGCAAATGCAAACCAAATCCTTATCTTTCGGCACCTGATCACAGATCACCCGGAACTCTTCAAAGGGCACATTCATCGTATCCTTTTCCGGCAGAGGCCGATCGGATGCCTCCTTGGTCCGGCGGACATCGACGATAAACCGATCACCGAGATCGGCATCCGGCGGGAGGGACTGAACCCCTTCCAGGAGTTCATTTCGGGCCGCGCAGGCGATCGAATAGAGGGGATCGACCGCCGGAGCAAACGGCGGCGCGTAGGCGAACTCCGCGTCGAGCAGGTCTTCGAGCTTTCCGCCATGCTTGAGGAGCGACGCAAACACATCGATCCTCTTGACCACTTCCCCCTTGCTGTAACCCTGAAGCCCCAAGAGTTTGGTCGTCTTCCTGTCGTATAGAAGTTTCAAATGGAGATCCTCAAATCCGGGATAGTAATCGGCTCTATCCGTGAAGCTCCCCCACGCCACGCCCACATTGAAGCCGGCTTCCTGCGCCGCTTTCGTCGTGAGCCCGGTGGACGATACATTCATGTCGAAGACCTTCACCGCTGCACTGCCCACTACCGGCCCGAATCGCTCGTCACCTCCGCCAAGGTTCGAACCGATCACCCGCCCCTCCCGATTGGCCAGCGAACCGAGGGGAAGAATGATGGGCCTCCCCGAGACGAGATGCTTCAGCTCCACGCAGTCGCCGGCGGCGAAGATGTTCGGGTCGCTCGTGGTCATCCTCTCGTCCACGACAATCCCGCCCGCCTTGCCGATCCTCAGTCCGCAACCGGCGGCAAGGGTGCTATCGGGTTTCACCCCTATGGCAATGATGACATGATCCACTGCGAAGTCGCCTTTTGGTGTTTTGATGATGACCCCTTCCTTAGACTCAACAACACCCAGCAGCGGACAATTGGTGTGGATTTCCACTCCCTCGCCCTTCATGTAGGTTTCCACGATCCGGGCCATCTCCGGATCGAGCATGGCGGGCAAGATGGTGGGAGCAGCGTCAATGAGGATCGCCTTGGCGCCCCACATGGCCGTGAACGCCTCGGCCAGCTCACAGCCGATGGGCCCTGCGCCTACAAGCCCGACCTTTTTTATCTGTCCGGTTTGGAGAGCCTTCCGTAGGACAATCGCATCTTCGAGAATCTTGAAAGCGGATACACGAGGGTTGTTCCTGGGGATTCCGGAAGGCACGATCGATGTGGCTCCGGTGGCCAGGATCAATTTGTCGTAGGGATACTCTTTGGTCTCCCCGGTCAGAAGGGATTTACAGATAACTCTGCGACCTTCCCGGTCGATCCGTTCCACCTCGGTTTGGATGACAACCTCAAGTCCCTTGGCCTTCCGGAAGAAATCCGGGTCCCGGATCACGCCATACACCGTCTCGCGGAGCTTGTCGGCAGTCTCGATGTCTCCGGAAACCAGATAGGGCATCCCGCAGGCCCCATAAGAAATGAATTTGCCTCGGTCGATGACGGTGACGGCGGCATCGGGTAAAAGCCTCTTTGCCCGGGCGGCGGCTCTGAGGCCGGCCGCATTTGCCCCTACCGCCACGATTCGGATGGCGTATTCCTTGTTCATCGGGTATCGCATCAAACTCCTCCGTATTTCAATAAGGGATCGGATCGTTCCACGTAACGCAATTCATTTCCCGGCATCTTGCACGACATGGGTCGGTCAGAAATGGATCAACATGATTTCTTGTTGAAACAATATACGGGATGGGTTTGCATGTCAAGATGGTACCTGAGAAGCGTTATTTGCTTCTTGAGACGCAACAGAAATGATGCGACCTGCGGCCGGTTCATGACCAGCCTCCTAAAAGTAATATCCCGCCCGGAGTTCGAGGCGGTAGTCGTTTGGTTTTTCCCCGAATTCCGTCTCCCGGCCGCCGCGGATCCATCCGAACCGGAGACGCAGCTCCAGGTTGGTGATCCCTGTGTAGAGCAGCTCCGGCGTGATGCTGTAGCTCCGGTCGTTCAGATTGACCATCGTCGTCAAGGAGGGGGTGAAATAGAGGATGTCCATCGGTTCCTTCTGGTTAAGCCTCAGGTAGAGGTAATCCTCCATCGGGTTGTTGCGGCCATAGCCGCCGGCGGCCAGGTTTTGCGCGCCGGTCAGCATCCGGGCGTTCCCCGTCGTCCGATAGAGCTCGTATCCCCGCTCGATATAACTGAAATAGTTTTCCATGGCGTCGGCGCTGAACCCCGTACCATTGTGGTAGTATTCGAAGATGGTCGTCAGATCGAAGGTCGTCAGATGGCGGACGCCGATCAGGCCGCTGACGGCGTCCCGGGTTTCCGAATGAACGGCGCCGGCCGCGTCGAGGAGCCGTTTCTGGTCGTCCCGGATGTGGGCCAGTTCGCCGTGAATCTCGAAGCTGGTCGTGATGTTCCGTGAAAAATCCATGCCTATGCGGGCCGTCCGGCTGCCGTCGGCGACATAGATCAGATCCAGGTCCGTATCGTACAGCAGGAGATAGACCTTCCCTCCCACGTTCAGGCGGTTGTTCACGCCAAAGTCGTCGTTCATGTGATCGTAAACGGGGAACAGGACCGGCGTGAAGGATAGGGTTTTCAGCGGGCCGTCGAAGCTTTGAATGTAATCCATCGTGGCCATGATGTTCCCTTCGAGGGACTGATCGGGATCGTTGGGGTCCTTGGCGCGGTCGAGAAAATTGACCGGGTTCCAGGCGTACCCCTTGCCCCAT
>JAURXV010000165.1 GCA_030654195.1 Syntrophales bacterium
CTGCGGGTCGCCCGCCAGTCCATGATCGAAGAGGCCCAGGGGCGAGTGGAAAAGGAGGATCTCTGGACGGAGAAACGTCTCCGGGACCTGGTCGTGGCGAAGCTCGGCGAGAATTCGCTTTTTATCGTGTCCAATCGGGAACCCTACCTTCATGTTTTCGATGCGGAACGCAACGAGACCAAGATGATGTTCCCGGCAAGCGGGGTGGTGACGGCGATCGATCCCATCCTGCGGGCCTGCGGAGGAACCTGGGTGGCGCACGGCAGCGGAAACGCCGACAGGAGGTTCGTCAACTCCCGGAACAAGCTCGGGGTCCCGCCCGGGGATGAGCGGTACATCCTCAAACGGGTCTGGCTGACCAAGGAGGAAGAGGAAGGGTATTACTACGGATTTGCCAACGAGGGATTATGGCCTCTGTGTCATGTCACCCACACGCGGCCGATCTTCCGGGAGGTTGACTGGCAGATCTACCGGAAGGTAAATGAAAAGTTCGCCGAAGCTCTTCTCGAAGAACTCCCGGCAAAAAACCCTTTCGTCTTCATCCAGGATTATCACTTCACGCTGCTGCCGCTGATGATCAAGCGAAAACGTCCGGATGCGACCATCGCCCTGTTCTGGCACATCCCCTGGCCCAATCCGGAGGTCTTTTCGATCTGTCCCTATCAGGAGGAAATTCTGGAAGGGATGCTGGGCTGCGATCTGATCGGGTTTCACGTTCAGAACCACTGCAACAACTTTCTGGACACGGCCAATCGCCTGATGGAATCCCGGGTCGATACGGAAAAATTCAGCATCGTGAGGAGCGGCCGGGAGACCCTCGTCCGGGCCTTTCCCATCAGCGTAGACCTGGGCGTTTTCGGGACGCCGACGGAAAGTGTCCTGAAGCAGAAGGAGAAGATCCGCGAGGAATTGAATCTGGACGGCAAGATCGTGGCGGTAAGCGTCGAGAGGATCGATTACACGAAAGGGATCGTCGAGAGGCTCCTGGCAATCGACCGGTTCCTGGAGAAGTATCCGGAGTACAGGAAACGGTTCGTCTTCATCCAGATCGCGGCGCCCAGCCGCACGCACATCAAGCGCTATCACGATCTCATCGGGGAGATCGATGAACTGGTCGAACGAAAGAACTGGAAATATTCCGAGGGTGACTGGAGCCCCATCATCTATTTAAAGCGGCAATTCACCCATGAGGAGATCAGCCCCTACTACCAACTGGCCGATCTGTGCATCGTCAGCCCGCTTCATGACGGGATGAACCTGGTGGCAAAGGAGTTCATCGCCGCCAAGAATGATCTGTCGGGGATCCTCCTGCTGAGCCGCTTCACGGGGGCGTCCCGGGAATTGACCGATGCCGTCCCGATCAATCCCTACGCGATCGAAGAGTTTGCCGACAGCATCCGGGGGGCGATCGAAATGCCGGCGGAGGAAAAGCGGCGCCGGATGATGCGGATGCGGGAGATCGTCGGGAGGAACAATATCTTTTTCTGGGCTGCGAGCATCATCACCGAACTGACGGCGGTGAAAAACTCGCAACCCCTGCAAAAAGAGTAACGCGGGCAGTACGAGGCCGCACGCCGGGTGCGGATGACGGATGCCCGCTCGGGAGATGCAACCGACCGGCCGCCGGGGCAGCGGACGTTACAAAGGAAACGAGGGAATGAGTGGCGGCTAAGCACTTACTGGAATTCTGGGACGAGCTGGAGGGGGATCTGGCGGAGCGATTCCTCTATCTGTTTCTCGATTTTGACGGCACCTTATCGCCCATTTTTCGTGATCCCGGGCGGGCCCTCCTTTCGCTCCGCATGAGAAGGGGGCTGGAGAAGTTGTTGAGGACCGGCCGGTGCAGGATCGCAGTGATCAGCGGCCGGTCCCTGGAGGATATCCGAAATCGGGTCAGGATCGCCGGAATCGTTTACGGGGGGAATCACGGTATGGAAGTGGAGGGACCGGGAATGACATTCAGGTATCCCGTCCCCGAGAAAACGAGGTGCGCCCTCGGCGAGCTGCGCGGGCAGTTGGAAAAGGCCCTCCTTCTCGTCCCGGGTGCATTCGTGGAGGACAAAGGCTTGACGCTGGCTGTTCATCTCAGGCGGGTGAAGCGCGGCACGCGTCCCGCCGCGATGCAGGCCGTTTTGGAGACTGCCCGGCCTTACCGGCTGCGGGGGGAGATTGTCCTGCGTTCGGGGAAGGAGGTCTGCGAAATCAGGCCTTCCGTCGCATGGGATAAAGGGAAAACCGTCCTTTGGCTCCTGGAAAAGGCCGAAGGCACTGTCGGAGAGGCGCCATGGCCGGTCTGCCTGGGCGATGACCGGACGGACGAGGACGCTTTTCGGGCCATCCGGAACCGGGGTCTGGCGGTATTCGTGGGTGAGCCGCGGGAAACCGAAGCCATGTACTATCTCGGTAGCATAGGGGAGGTGGCGGAATTTCTCGGGAGGCTCGCAAGGATCAGAAAGGGGTAACCACATGGCGGAATTGGTAAAAGCAGCGGAACCATTCCGGTTCTACACACGTCTGCATTTGACGGAACTGACCGGCCTGAGGGCCGCCAATCTGGTCCAACTGGTGCGGCTTTTGAAATCCGTGCCGGGCGGCAGCATCTATTACCATACCCATCGCTTCCTGCAGCAGCATCAGTACCTCTCCCCCGAACCGCCGAACGACTTTGCCTACTGGGTCCGGGAGATCCTCGGCGAGGAAGAGCTGGGGGAACGTTTGGCCAGTATCGATATCATCCAGTTCTCGACCATCCGCAGCCTCCGGGAAAGGATCATCGAGACCATCGAGGAGTACCTGGACGAGCACCCCGAGGCGAAGATGCGGTTTACGCGGGAGGGAGGGGAGCTCCACTTCAAAAAGTCGGTCAGCTTCATCCTGCCCACCGACCATATCAGCTACAACCTGCGAGAATTCGTCGAGATCCTGAAACGGATCACCATCGATTCCATCTATTTTCACATCTTCGAGGCGAGGCTCAGGCTGGAAAAGAAGACGAATGACTTCTCGAACTGGATCGAAAACTCCGTCGGAAACAGGGAACTGGCTCTTAGCATCGCCCGACTCGACCCCTACGTTTACACCATGGAGGATTTACGGCGTACGATTACCGATTTGATCGAAAGGGAGATACGGTAGCTATGGCAAAGATCGATGACTACATCCCGATCGTCGGGGAATCCGTCGTGGAGGACCTGAAACTCGTCGCCTTGCATCTGAGGGGAAAGCGGATACTGAATATCAACTCCACGGCCGTCGGCGGCGGCGTGGCGGAGATTCTCAACCGGATGGTTCCCCTGCTCAGGGAGTTGGGATTGGACGTTCGCTGGGACGTGATCAAAGGGGGAGACGAGTTCTTCGAGGTCACAAAGAAATTCCACAACGCCCTGCACGGCGGGCGGGTCGATATCGGCGAGAAGGATTTCGAGATATTCATGGAGACGAGTCGGAAAAACCTGGAGGAGATGGATACCTCCGGCGATATCGTCTTCATCCACGATCCCCAGCCGATTGTCCTGGTGCAGAAAAGAACAAACAATAAATGGATCTGGCGCTGCCATATCGATCTGTCCGACCCCAAACAGAAGGTCTGGAGGTTTCTGAAGGAGTTCGTCGTACAGTACGATGCGGCCGTATTTTCGGCGCCGGCCTTCTCTCGGAAACTGCCGATCCGGCAATTCCTGATCGCCCCCTCCATCGATCCGTTGAGCGACAAGAACCGGGAACTGCCGCAGGAAGTCATCGACGGGGTCCTCAACAAGTACGGCATCCCGAAGGATAAGCCGATCATCACCCAGATCTCCCGTTTCGATCGCTTGAAAGACCCCCTGGGTGTCATCGCAACCTACCGGCTGGTGAAAAAACACATCGACTGCCGTCTTTTACTGGCCGGCGGAACGGCAACGGATGATCCGGAAGGACAGAAGGTCTTCGAAGAGGTGATGGAATCCGCCAACGGGGATCCCGATATCCATATCCTGTCGATGTCCCAGAACGATCTGGAGATCAATGCCCTGCAGCGGGCATCGACGGTAATTATTCAGAAATCGCTGAAGGAAGGATTCGGCCTGACGGTTTCGGAGGCTCTCTGGAAGTCCAAACCGGTTGTCGCATCCAACGTCGGCGGGATTCCGATGCAGATAAAACATAAGCATTCCGGATTGTTGTGTTATTCTGCAGAAGGGGCGGCTTTTGCCGTCAAACAGCTTCTCTCCAGCCCGGATTACGCCCGGAAGATCGGTGAGAACGGCCGCGAGCACGTCAGAAACAACTTTCTGATCACCCGTCATCTGAGGGATTACATGCTGTTGTTTCTCTCCCTCTATCACCGGGAGAATATCGTTTATCTGTAGCAGAGTATGGGCCGCCAAATCGATATGCGATACCATGAGGCGATGGCAAGTGCATCGGCGAACGGACAAATCTCTGGATGAGCTTTCCATGATTTCCGAGAGGCTGATCGGGCGAAGGATTTCGCCCACGGAGATTAGCAGTGTGAGCGGCGAACTCAATGCAGCGGTAGAAGCATGGCGGGAGCAAGATTTATCAAAGGAGCCGGTCAAGTATCTACTTATTTTGTGACAGCTAACAAGTGACTTAACAATCCCCAGAAACTGATCAGCACAAAACTAAATAACACCAACAAGATTAAAGTCTGAATC
>JAURXV010000080.1 GCA_030654195.1 Syntrophales bacterium
ATTTTGGATGGAATGAAAGTCGGTTGAATCAGGAGGAAGCGGCGCAGGTATTAGGGATATGTGATCGGACATTTCGGCGATATGTGAATCGTTATGAAGAGATGGGGGTAGAAGGTTTGTCGGACAAGCGGTTGATATCCGCGCCCTGATTGTCGCCCCGACACGGGAACTGGCGGAACAGATCCACGAGACCATCGACGGGCTGGGCCGGGCGACGAAACTCAAAAGCGTCACCGTATACGGTGGGTTGAGCAAGAATCCCCAGATCCAGAAGCTCCGCCAGGGGGCCGAAATCGCCGTGGCCTGCCCGGGACGCCTGCTCGATCTCGCGGAACAGGGTGAAATCAACCTGTCCGGGATCGAAGTCCTCGTCATTGACGAGGCGGACCGCACGTTCGACATGGGCTTTCTGCCGGACATCCGGAAAATCTTGAAACTCCTGCCGACCAAGCGGCAGACGCTGCTCTTCTCCGCCACCATGCCGGAAGACATCCGGAAGCTTGCGAAGGATATCCTGCATGACCCCGTCGCGGTCCGAATCGGGACAGGGGCGCCCGTCTCCACGGTTTCCCATGCCCTCTATCCGGTGGAGCCGCACCTCAAGACGGCCCTGCTGATGAAGCTGATCGAGCGGACGGACACGGGATCGGTGCTGGTTTTCGCACGCACGAAGCACCGCACGACGCGCGTCGCCGAACAGATGAAACGGGCCGGTTTTCCGGTCGCGTCGCTGCAGGGCAACCTCTCGCAGAACCGGCGCCAGGATGCGCTCGACGGTTTCCGTGAAGGTAAATATCAGATCCTGGTGGCCACCGATATCGCCGCCCGGGGGATCGATGTCTCCGGGATATCCCATGTGATCAACTACGATATGCCCGACACCGTCGACGCCTATACGCACCGGATCGGCCGTACGGGCCGCGCCGCGAAGACAGGAGACGCCTTTACCTTTGTGACGCCCCAGGACAGGGCCTTTGTGGGGGACATCGAGCATGTCCTCGGGGAAAGAATCGAGCGGCGCACGCTAACGGATTTTAATTACAACGTACCGGCGCCGGCGGGCAGCGGTGATGCCGCCGACCGTCCCCGCCATTCCGTCGGGCAGAGAAGACCGGCCAGGGTTTCCGGATATGCCCCGGTGAAAAGGGGAGGCGATTCCCGTCAGGGAGCGCCGCGACCTTCGGGACGCCGGAGCGGTACGAGATCGCTGGAGGGGTTCTCTGCGTTCCGAAGTTCATCCAAAACGAGGTGAAACCGCAGTGGATTACAGGGTCCGGATCTCCCCGCGGAGCCGAAGGGTCCGCCTGAATCTGTCCGCCCGCGACGGATTGACCGTCGTCATTCCCAGGGGCTTTAACGCCCGGCGGATCCCCGCCATCGTTGAAGCCCGGAAGGGGTGGATTGAGAAGCATCTGCGGCGGTTTTCGGAGGAGGCCCGGGTCGTCGCCGAGAACCCGCCCGATATCCTGCCCGAAACGATCGACCTGCCGGCCTTCGGAGAGATCTGGCAGGTCGCGTATCGGTCGACCGGGGCGCGGCATGCCGTGGAGGTGGAGACCTTCGGGCCTGCGGAGCTTGTCGTGAGCGGTGCGGTGGATGACGCCGCCGCCTGCCGCAGCGTCTTGAAACGGTGGCTCCGCCGCCGGGCTGCGGAAGGGCTCCTGCCGCTTCTGGCCCGCCTCGCCGAAGAGCACGGTTTCCGGTATAACCGGGTGACCATCCGGAGTCAGAAGACCCGCTGGGGGAGCTGCTCCACCCGGAAGACGATCAGCCTCAATTGCCATCTGCTGTTTCTGCCCCCCGACGTCGTCCGCTACGTTCTGTTGCATGAGTTGTGTCACACCGTATTCATGAACCATTTCGATAAGTTCAAGTTGCTCTTGGACGGTTTCGAGCCGGATGGCAAGGCCATGCGCCGGCGGATGCGCGCGGGCTGGAAGCATCTCCCCGCCTGGCTTTCATGACCCCTTGGCACGACTCCGACAGATAACTTTCTTACTCCACCCCCGGTATTTCCCCTTTCAAGGGGGAGGCAGATGCAGGGTACGTTAGGCCGAAGCACGTAACGCATCCCAAAAGGAGCGGTACGTCAAGACGCACCCTGCACCTGTCATTGCGAGAAGTGGAACGACGAAGCAATCCGGCCTAGTTGTTGCGAGAGCTTCAGGTCAGGGGACAGATTTTAAATACATCATCAGAACAGGGGACAGATTTGAAATCTGTCTCCTGTTCTGCGCAAATCTGTCTGATCTGGTGATCGGCTTGCTTCGCCTGGATTATTGTGAGATATAGCGGTGCAGGTCCATCATAATCGCTTAAAAAGAAGTCGCGGGAACTCGGGGGACAGATTTCAAATCTGTCCCCGAAGAATAAAAAAGGAGATCGCGGATGGTCGGGAAAAGTGAGGTCATCGAGAAGGCGCTGGAGTGCGGTTTTGAGGATACGGGTTTCACCACGGCGGCACCCTTCGAAGCCCAGCGGGCGTACCTGGAGGAGAGGCGGGAGGATTACGCGTGGGCGATCCGGTCGGGTCTCGATCTGATTGCCGGGACGGATCCGAAGAGCATCCTCCCGGAGGCGAAATCGATCATCGTCATCATGGAGGCCTATTTCCGGGAGGCATTCCCGCCGTCCCTGGTGCGCCACTTCGGCCGCTGCTACCTCGATGACGACCGCATGACCCAGGGCCGCCTGGCGAAGCGGGTCAAGGCCTTCCGCGCCTTTCTCCGCGAGAATGGAATCAACTCGAAGGTGCCCTCCCACCTGCCCTACCGGATGGCGGCGGCGCGGGCCGGCATGGGGACGTTCGGCAAAAACTGCCTCTTCTATTCCCGGAAGATGGCGGCAGGCGGGTCGTGGGTCCTTCCCATCGCCCTCGTCGTTGACCGGGAATTTGAACCGGATGAGCCGACCATCGAGGTCGGCTGCCCCGACTGGTGCAAAAACGCCTGCATTGCCGCCTGTCCGACGGGGGCGCTTTCGGGACCACGCCGGATCAATCCGCGCCGCTGCATCTCCTACCTTACCTATTTCGGTAAGGAGCCGACCCCGGCGGAGCTTCGGGAGCCGATGGGGTTGTGCGTCTACGGGTGCGACCGTTGCCAGAGCGTCTGCCCCCGCAACGCCCCCTGGCTCGCCCGGGAGCTCAAGAAGAATGAAAAAGCGGCAACGATGGTCGAAGACTTCCGGCTGGAGAAGCTTCTCGGCATGGACAAGGCCTGGTTCACCGAAAAGATCTGGCCGCACATGTTCTACATGTCCGACGCGGACCTGTGGCGGTGGAAGATGAACGCGGCCCGGGCGATGGGAAACACGCTGGATGAAACGTATATTCCCCATCTGACGGAGGCCTTCCGCCGGGAGAGCGACGAGCGGGTGAAGGCGATGACCGCCTGGGCGCTTGGCCGGATCGGCGGCCCTGCCGCGAAGCAGGCCCTCGCTGCATTTCTCGCGGAGAGCGCCGGTCCCATCCGGTCGGAGATTCTTGCGGCGCTGGAGGGGGTTTCCCCGCCGGGAGATGCATAACTTGTTTACAACCCAAAGGAATTCGGGGACAGATTTCAAATCTGTCCCCGAATTCCTCGGTTACAATCAAAAGAGGCACATCCCATGAACCTGTCGGATATTCGGTTCCCCAGGCAGTTGGAAGCCGATCACACGGCGGAGACCATCCGCAAGGCGTTGATGGACCGTACCGTAAAGCTCTGGCCTGGCGGTACACTCGATGTCGCAAGGATCACGATGGATGACCCGCTGAAAAAAGTGCTCCGGATGGCCAGGCTCAAGGGCCGGATTCAATACGGCTTCGAAACAATATTCAACCGACTGGCGGACGAAAGCAAAGGGATTGAGAATGTTCGGGGACGCGGCGGCGCCCCCTATGGAGATCGGGTATCCCGGCTGCTGTTGTTTTCCAACGACGGCGCCGAGCGGTTTTACAGGCATATCGAATCCCTCTTGCAGGCGCACGCCCCCAGGCTGCTCGGCTGCCTTCTCGATATCGACGGCATCGCCCTGGGGAATGCGCTAACCGGCAAAGAGACCCGGATTAAGCTGTTGATGGCGGAGCACAAGGATGCGGTTTCCGAAATATTGCGTACGATGGTTGCCGGCCAGGATATGCGTTCCTCCGGGGATGTTTCCCGATAAAGCCATGCTGTTTTGGAAGTCAAAAAAACTTCTATAAGGGCGTTCTTTTTTGTGGTAGGGAAATCCACGTTGGGGGCTGTCTCCGGATTTGCCGGGTGATCCATTGTAATAAAGAGGAACAGTCATGAAAATCGCGGTTTTTGGCGTCGGAGGGGTGGGCGGTTATTTCGGCGGAAAGATTGCCGTGAAATACGCAGGTTCGTCGGGACACCAAGTCGTCTTCATTGCCCGGGGTGCGCACCTCGCGGCGATCCGGAATGGCGGCCTGCTGCTGAAGACGGCGGAGGGCGAGTTCAGGGCTACGCCCGATCTGGCGACCGATGATCCGGCCGCGGTCGGCCCCTACGATCTTGTGCTCGTCTGCGTGAAGGAATATGCGCTGGAAGAGGCTGCGGCCCGGCTCGCCCCACTTCTGCATGCCAAAACAATCGTACTGCCGCTTCTCAACGGCGTTGACATCGCCGAGCGGCTGCGCACCATTCTGCCATCGGGAACGGTCCTGAGCGGCTGTGTTTACATCTCCGCCTTCATCGAGGCGCCGGGCGTCGTCCGCCAGGCGGGAGGGAGCTGCCAGCTCCTCTTCGGCCCCGATGACGGGCAGGCCGAGATCTACCGCCCGCTGGAAAAACTTCTGAAGGAGGCCGGGATCAAGGCGGAGCTGTCGGCCGCGATCGCCGTTCCTCTCTGGGCAAAGTACCTCTTCGTGAGCCCGATGGCCGCTGTGACGTCACTGATGGGACTGTGCTTCGGTGACGTGATGGCGGATGAGAAGGGGAGGGGGATGGTCCGGGGGCTGATGGCGGAGATTGAACGTCTGGCGGCGGCGAAGGGGATCGCCCTCCCGGCGGACAGCGTGGATCGCGGAATTGCGACGGTCGAACGCTTTCCCCATGCGACCCGATCATCCATGCAGCTCGATTATGAGAAGGGGGGGCGGACGGAGGTGGAGCTCTTCATCGGTTATGCCGTCCGCACCGGGCGAACCCTGGGGATTCCGGCGCCTCTCCACGAGGAGATCTACGCCAAACTGAAAAAACGAGGGTGCTGTTGATTGCAAGAAAGGGAACGGCCATGACGGCAAGGATGACGTTTCGTCCGGAGTCCTGCCGGGCGGCGGCGGGGGAGGCCCGCAAGGTCCTGGCGGCCGGGCGGGTCGCGGAACGGATCCGACGGAAGGACCACACCCTCTGGAAACCGGAACCGAGGGAGATTGCGGACCGCCTCGGCTGGCTGGACAGCCCGCGGGCGATGCAGGGGCGTCTCGCCGAGATCGCGTCCGTCGTCGAAGGCGTCCGCGCCGACGGCTTCAACTTCGCCCTCCTGCTCGGGATGGGGGGCTCCAGCCTCGCGCCGGAGGTGTTCCGGAAGGTTTTCGGCGCCGCCGACGGCTTCCTCGACCTCGCCGTCCTGGACAGCACGGACCCGGGGGCGGTTCTCGCACGCGCCGAACGGCTCGACCTGAAGCGGACGCTCTTTGTCGTCTCCACGAAATCGGGCGGGACGGTTGAGACTTTCTCCTTCATGAGGTATTTTTACAACCTCGTTGCGGAGAAGCTCGGGGCGGAGGAGGCGGGAAGGCACTTTCTCGCGATCACCGATCCCGGGAGCGCCCTGGCGGATCTCGCCCGGGAGCACCATTTCCGCCACACCTTCCTCAACGACCCGGAAATCGGCGGGCGCTATTCGGCTCTCTCCTGCTTCGGCCTCGTCCCGGCCGCGCTGCTCGGGATGGATGTCGGGCTACTGCTGGAGCGGGCCGCTGCGGCAGCAGAATGTGAATTTGATAGCAACAAACAGGAGATGAACGGGGTGCTCCTCGGAGCGCTCCTCGGGGAGTTCGCGGCGCAGGGCCACGACAAGTTTACCTTTCTCTTCTCGCCGCGGCTGGCCGCTTTCGGCGACTGGGTGGAGCAGCTCCTTGCGGAGAGTCTGGGCAAGGAGGGGGAGGGAATCCTGCCGGTCGTCGGCGAGGAGTTCGGACCACCCTCGGTTTACGGTCCGGACCGGATCTTCTGCTCGATCCGTCTGGCGGGGGACGGTGCGGCAGAGGCGCAACGGGAGGCGCTTGCGGAGGCCGGCCATCCCGTCATCGATCTCAAGCTTGCCGATCCCTATGACCTGGGCGGCCAGTGTTTCTTCTGGGAGATGGCCACGGCGGTCGCCGGCTGGCGGCTGGCGATCAACCCGTTCGATCAGCCGGACGTCGAGGCGGCGAAGGTTCTCGCCCGGAAGATGATCGCGGAGTACCGCGAAAAGGGGGCGATGCCGGCGGAGATCCCGGTGCTGACGGGGCCGGGTCTGTCCGTTTACGGCGATCTCGATGCCCGGAAGCCGGAAGAGACCCTGGCGGCGTTTCTCGGGCAGGCGAAACCGGGCGCGTACGCCGCGCTCCATGCCTACCTGATGCCCTCCCCGGGAATGGACGAGGCTCTGCAGCGCCTGAGGATGCGGATCCGGGACCGTTTACATCTCGTGACGACCGTTGGCTACGGGCCCCGCTTCCTCCACTCGACCGGGCAGCTCCACAAGGGGGACGCCGGGCGCGGCCTGTTCATCCAGTTCACGGCGGGCGATCCCCGGGATGCGCCGATCCCCGATGAAATGGGGCGTCCGGAATCCGCGCTTACGTTCGGCGTCCTGAAACAGGCCCAGGTCTTCGGCGACCGACAGGCCCTGATCAACGCGGGTCGCCGCGTGATTCGGATCCACCTCCACGGGGACCCGGCGGACGGCATATCCCGCTTGACGGCGGCCCTGTGATGCCGCGGGGGAGGAATGCCAAAACCCCGGGCGCCCCGAAGGCCCCCGAAAGGTACGACCCGTATCGGTCGTAAACTGATTTGACGTGGTCCGGAACGCAGACGGACGGCGATAGAAGTTCAGTGTATTGGAAAGACGGCGAAAATGAAGGCGCCCCAGAGAGAGTGCGATACGATGACCAAGCACAGATCCCGCCGCCAGAGGTAGAGGCCTCCCCAGAAGGCTCCCGCTACCAGGGCGGCGGCGATCAGAATGAAATTCATCGAAAAGAGATGGACGCCGCCGTAAATCAGGGTTCCCATGGCGAATCCTTTGAGATCGCCAAAGCGCTGCATCAGTTTTTCCTGCAGGAAGCCACGCCAGAAGATCTCTTCACCCGGGCCGGTGATGAAGCATAACAGCAGGAAGATGAGAACCCGGTCGGTGCCTGTTCCGAGGTCATAGATCCCGCCGACCTGGGCGCCCGCCCCGGGAACGATATAAGGCGCCATCCGATTTCCGAGGAAGAAGATCCCGTAAAGAACCACTGCCGAAAGCATGCCGGCGATGACGCTTTTCAGGGAGAAGCGAACCTTTGGTTTCTGCCAGATCAAGGAATAGAGGCAGATGATGATTACGGAAAGACCGATCTTGACCCAGAAGTTTCCCCAGGCCATCCCAAAGGTAAAGGCCCAGCAGGCGAGGGTGAGAAGAATTGCGACTGGAATCAAAAGACGATCCTCGCTTCCAGGAATATCGCCAGGATCAGAAGAATACCAAAAACGGTATCAAACTGGGCTGTCAACGCATCGGCCATATCGGGGATCTTTTCCCGGAAGGTTTTAAGAAGGGTCACGGCCTTGGGCACGGAGAGGAAGATCAACAGCCCCCAGATGCTCATGATTCCCGTAATGATCATCCCGAGCACGCAGGCATAGGCCAGTACAATGAGCCCGGCAAAGAGCTGGTAACTTCGGCTGCTGCCGAGCATGATGCTTAATGTCTTGATATTCTGGCGTGAATCGTAGTCGATGTCTCTCATATTGTTGGCAAAGAGGACCAGGGCGACGAGAACCCCGAAAGGAATCGAAATATAGAGGGCCTTGAGGGAAAGGGTTTGCCGTTGAACCGCGTAGGCGCCTTCGACCATCAGGGGGCCCCACATCATGAAGACGGCAAGCTCGCCGAATGCGCGGTACTTGAATTTAATGGGGCCGGCTGTGTAAAAAATGCATGCAATAAGCCCGATCAGACCGATCCAAAGGATATGCCAGGAGCGGATCAATGCTGCCGTGATTCCGACGGCGGCGGTTATAACCAACAGGATGGCGGCTTCCGCCAAGAGTTGGCGAGGCGTCAGCATCCCGGAGATAATGGGCTGGGGCCGGTATTTCGCGGTGGGTGAATCCTTCTGGTCGATCCCATAAAGCGTGTCAAAGTAATCGTTGATCACATTGGCGGAGGCGTGGAATGCGACCATGCCCGCGGCCGTCAGGAAAAACCAAACCCATGACACCGATCCTTCTTCGGCTGCCAGGAGCGTCCCCACGGAAACGGAGATGCAGGACATCGTGAAGGACCAGGGACGGGTGGCGATGAAATATTTCTCTAAAGATTTGAACATAGATGGATACCCGATTCTTTAAGTTTCGCAGTATACGTCGCCGTATCGTGCGAAGGGTTTTTTCTGTAAACCTACCCCATGCGGCGCTTGAGTTCCCGGGCAAGCGTATCGAGAAACTGACCGGTGGTTTCCCATTTCTGACCGCCGCCGATCATGATCGCCAAATCCTTTGTCATATGGCCGGCCTCGACCGACTCGACGCAGACCCGTTCCAACGTTTCGGCGAAGTGGATCAGATCGGGGGTGTCGTCCAACTGGCCGCGGTGGATCAGGCCGCGCGTCCAGGCGAAGATCGAGGCGATCGGATTGGTCGAGGTTTCCCTGCCGGCCTGGTGTTCACGGTAGTGGCGGGTCACCGTGCCGTGCGCCGCTTCGGCTTCGAAGGCCTGTCCGTCCGGGCTCATCAGCACGGAGGTCATCAGGCCGAGCGAGCCGTAGCCTTGGGCCACGGTATCGGACTGCACGTCGCCGTCGTAATTCTTGCACGCCCAGAGGTAGCCGCCGCTCCACTTGAGGTTGCAGGCGACCATGTCGTCGATCAGGCGGTGTTCGTACGTGAGACCGGCGGCCTTGAAACTGTCGACAAACTCGGCGTCGAAGATCTCCTGGAAGAGGTTCTTGAAGCGGCCGTCGTAGATCTTGAGGATCGTGTTCTTGGTCGAAAAATAGACCGGATATCGGCGTGCAAGGCCGTAGGTGAAACAGGCGCGCGCGAAGCCGGCAATCGACTCGTCCGAGTTATACATCGCCATGGCCGCGCCGGAGCCGGTGGCTCTGTACACCTCTTTCTCGATCGCCGGGCCGCCGCCTTCCGGAACAAAGATCAGCTTCAGCGTCCCTTTGCCCGGGTAGAGGAATTCGCTGGCCCGGTACTGGTCGCCGAAGGCGTGGCGCGCCACGATGACCGGTTTGTCCCAATGGGGAATCAGGCGGGGCACATTTTTGCAGATGATCGGCTCGCGGAAGATGGTTCCGTCCAAAATATTCCGGATGGTTCCGTTCGGAGAGCGCAGCATTTCGGGTGAGCCGAATTCCCGGACGCGGCCTTCGTCGTGGGTGATGGTCGCACACTTGACCGCGACGCCGAATTCCTTGGTTGCATGGGCGGAATCGATGGTGACCTGATCCCCGGTCGCATCCCGGTTCTGGATGCCGAGATCGTAATACTTCAGGTCGATGTCGAGGTACGGGTAAATCAGTTTCTCTTTGATTTTGGCCCAGATGATCCGGGTCATTTCATCGCCGTCCATCTCGACGACGGGATTCTTGACTTTGATTTTTGCCATGGCTGTCCCCGATATCATTGAAATACGGCACGAGTTCGCGAGATGCGAACAAAGCGCGGTCTGCCGGTTCAGTTTTGTCCTGTGCTTTCCGGGTGGTCTATAGCCGATTTGGCAGCAATGCGCAAGCGGCTTCAGGTGCGAAACTTAGCAGTTGAATTTTTGCTTGTAAAGAGATTTTTGATTGATTGTGATGATGGATATGGGGTCGGAGACGTACGGTCCTTTGTATAAAAAATAAATGATATCAAATAAATGTATTTTCGGGTGGAACATGAAAATGAAAAGATCTTGACGGTCAATATCCTATAGGTTATTGAACTTCCGCCGACAGATTGGTGCAACGAAATGGTGCAAAAAATATGGTCATCGTTTCCAAAACGAAAAATGTGGCTGTCTATAACAAACTGCGACAGAGCATCATCAAGGGGAAATTGAAGCCCGGCCAGAAAGTGGTCATGGCTGAGCTTGCGAAGGCTTTCGGGCTGAGCGAGACCCCTGTCCGGGAAGCGATCAGAAGACTGGAAGGCGAGGAGTATACAAATGCCTGGCAGGCATTACGGAAAGGGAGGAAGAAACATGGATTTTGGAATTGCAGGAAGAAAAGCCATTGTCGGGGGTGCGAGCGCTGGATTGGGTAAGGCATGCGCGATGTCGTTGGCCCGCGAGGGGGTGGACGTGACCATCGTCGCCCGTACGCTCGCCAACATCGAGGCCGCGGCAGAGGAAATCCGCGCCGCCACCAGCGCCAACGTGACGCCCGTGGCAGTCGATATCAACACCGATGAGGGGCGGGCCGAGGTGCTGAGAGCCTGCCCGGCGCCCGATATCGTGGTGAACAACTCGGGCGGACCGCCCAGCGGCAACTTCCGCGACTGGGATCGAGCCGCCTGGATCGCGGCGCTCAACGGCAACATGCTGGGGGCCATATTCATGATCAAGGACACGGTGGACGGCATGATCGCCCGCAAGTTCGGGCGCATCGTGAACATCACCTCGAGTGCGGTGAAGGCCCCGATCAGCATCCTCGGGCTTTCGAACGGCGCCAGGTCCGGCCTGACCGGCTTCGTTGCCGGGGTTGCTCGCGAGGTCGCGAAACACAACGTAACCGTCAACAACCTGCTGCCCGGCGATTTCGATACCGAGCGCCACAAATCCAATACGCAGGCGCTGGCCAAGGTCCAGAACCGATCGTACGAAGAGATGCGGGCCATTCGAATCGGTCAGGTCGCCGCGGGCCGATTCGGCGATCCGGCCGAGTTGGGCGAATACTGCGCCTATCTCTGCAGCGTCCAGGCCGGCTTCATCACCGGCCAGAACCTGCTGATCGACGGCGGAAAATACCCCGGCACCTTTTAACCACCTGCCGCCCGGGCGGGAACCGTTCTTCCCGGACACCCAGCGGTCAGCAAAAAAGCCCGTCATCCACAAAACGCCTTGCCGATCCGAATCCCCGAAAGGGGGACAGATTTCAAATCTGTCCCCCTTTCCTTGCCGGGTTACATGCGGCGATTATCTGGGGACAGATTTCAAATCTGTTCCCCCGTTTTGCCGCTCCCATTCGGGTTGCAAAGTCTCACTACCCGTGCGGTCCGATGCCCCAGTGGATAAAATTCGTAAGCTATTTCCTGATGGATGAATACAAAAGATCGTGGAGGTGTATTTGATAGATTCCATGATATTAATATGTTGCATAAATATTGATTTTGGGAGGAGGGGTGAAAGCCATCAAATGGTTGTTTTTCCGGCGAATCGTTGTCTATGGCCTATCCGTGTTCTCTCTTCTCTCAGACAAGTTATGAGACACAGGACGATATTTTTGATAACGGGAGGATATATACACCCCTATGATAATGGCAAACGAGTCAAAGACAGAACGGCACAGCAGATCCCATAAAGGGACAACAATAAATAATAATGCAAATAGGTTAAAAATAAGCCAATTGAGCCCAAAGACAAGTCCACCAAAAATGGCTGCATGTTGCAAAGAATGTGATGGCCACAGATACCTTCCGACCAATCGATACATGATCCCGATCCAGACCCCCATCCCCGCAGTCCATAGAAACGTTGCAAGCGGTCGTGTAACATACGATGACTCGATATGAAGGACCGTATAGGAGAAATATCTGACCATGATGTACATTACCGGGATAGTCACCATTGCGGGGAACATGGCGCCCCTATTCTCGTCGCGTTGAAACGAATCGTTAGCCAGATACTTCCCGAGCAGGAGGCTCAGGAGTATTATTCCGCAACTATCGGCGATTCCGGTATACAGTTCGCTGAAAAAGGAAACAGGACATAGCCTTCAATCATGCCAACGAGATACATCCCACCCAATGCGAGTCCAAATTGTCCTCCCTTACGGAAGCCAGTGCCTTCAAGCCTGTTCTGGATCCACCGGAATATCACACCCATCACACAGAAAGTGAAGGCAAGCGCCATCGTTGCCACCGGTGGAAACCAGCCGGATGTTATTACAATGCTTTGAGGCTTGGTGCTTAGATTCATCAACGGGTCATTATGGACTTGATGGAGAAGTAAAGTAAGGACTGTACTTGCAATGATGATGAGAATGAATTTCCAAATCTGTTGTGTCTGTGCTTTCATGTTATGTTCCTTACTGAACGGATTTTGTGAACGCCGACTCTTCGGCCCAGATGCGGATGGCCTTCCAATCACGGAAATCTCCTTCCGGTGTCCCCTTGGACTTCAGAATCTTTTTGTTGATCCAGGAAAGATTGTTGTAGTCCAGCGCTCCTGCGAAAGCGCCAATTCCCACCGGCTTTATTTCCGGTATAGCCTTAAGGACAGGGTCTAAATAAGCCAGCACCTTAGCCTTATTCTCTTCGGTCGGCTTGCACAGGGTCATGCATGCCAGAAAATAGGCCACAGGAACCTGGCGCAATATTTCACGGTTCGTCTTCACGAAATCCATTGCATCAGGCAGCCATTCACCCATGTAAATAGCGCTACCTATGATGACCCCCTGATATGAACTCAGGTTAACGGCATTTTTCATCAAGAGAACATCTACAGCCGCCCCTTTGCCGCACAGTGCTTTCCCGATAGCCTCAGCAACGCCTCCGGTAGAGCCATACTTGCTAGCATAAACCACCAATATTTTCTTGTTGACTATACCATTACCTCCGCATTTTGATTCAGGAAATTCTATTGCTGCGGCGTGACTCAAGGTCGAGGGCAGCAAATCCCACAGGGACAATGCACTGATTATTCCTCCCGCTATTGCCAAGAAGTCCCGACGTTTCATTTTCCTTTCGCTATCCCTGTTTTCCATTGGTGTGTTCTTCCTTTTCTTTGTTCAACTATTTTTCCCGCCCTACTGTTTACGATAGTTTAATTTCTGGCAAACAGATTCTTCATATTCATCATCAGCGTCATGTCGCCTTCCGCCTTGTATTTCCCTTCCAGAAAAGCCTGCTGGCCGTCAATTTCTTTATTCACAATGGCCAGCCATACCTCCGATGGAGTTTTGATCGTTACAGTGGGATGGGCATGACTTCCTTCGTTAAAAGTGCATTTATCATTTTCGATGGCTAAAAACCAGTTCCCGGGTTGCTTTCCTGTCACCTCAAACTGAACCACCGCTTTCAGCCCGGGTTTTACCTGTGGATTATACATTGCCGCCATGCCACGTAATACAAGCCTCATATCACCTATGGCATTGGCATTTCCTTTTCGAGCCACCTGATCCGCGCCAATTTGGCTATCCCAAAACAAATTGGCCATTGCGACTATTTCTTCGGCAGGAAGAACAGGTTTCTGGACTATCTCTTCTGTTTCTTTGGATACCCGGCCATCCCTCACCACTTCGACCCCCGCCCGGAACACTGCCTCAAATATTTTTTTAGACATCCCGCGTAAAGCTTCTTGCCGCAGCAATTCCCCAGCCGGCACCAGTATTTCTCCAACCAAGGGCACATATCCGTTTTCTTCCATAGTCTGAAAGACTTTTCGCATACCGTCAAAATGTTTAACTTCAGGAAAACCGCAATTGGAAATGAGAACCATTTTGCGCTTTGTTTCATATCTTGTGGGATGCCGATGAGCGTTGCCGACCTTGATAATGTGCGGATCAAGCAGCGGCAGCATCCGTTCCTGAAAAGCCTTCAGCAGCGCGGTCATGTTATAATTGTAAAGCGGCGTCGCATAAACGATGATGTCACATTCGCGGACTTTCAACAGCAATTCCGCCATGTCATCTTTAATCGCGCAAACACCGGGTGTTTTTGTCCAGCAGGTAAAACATCCCAGGCATGGTTTGATCTTTTTTTCTTTGAGATAGATCGTTTCTGCTTGCGCGCCGGCGCTGAGAGCTCCTTTCAAAAACTCTTGCAGCAGTAATTCCGTGTTGCTGACTTTCGGCCGCGGGCTTCCTTGAATTGCTAATATTTTCATTTTTTTACTCCTTTCTATATTGATCAAACGCATCAGGGTTGTTTTAGTAAAACCCGAACAGCCCACCCGTTCTTCAGGTGATACGATTTTTCGATGTCGAGCACGGCAGGATTGCTGCTTGCGAGTGTTGCTTTCCCCGTAGCCGTATTCAATGTGACGATAAAGTCTTCCTTGCCGTCACTATTATAATCGAAGCCCTCGCTAATTACCTGCGGCAATCCGGCTGCCGGTGCCCAGTTAATTTGAATAAAACCCTCTTTGGTCTGGCCGATCAGAGCGTCGAAAACAGGACGGTGCATGGCTGTCTTGTAATTTCCATGATCTACAGTCTTTATGATTTCGCCACCCGAATACCGGGGGTTGACAGTAATGCCTGTTGTAGCGACCAGTGCCCGGCTGAAGTAACTTTGTCCAAAGAATGTAGCCAGGGCGATGATGATGGCGGCCACCGCCCATATATAGCCCAAAAATGATTTTAATTTTTTCATAGATTCTCCTCTCTTCATTAAAACATGCTTCCGGTAATGATAAGTTTGATCGTCTTGACGATAGCGTCCTGAACAAAGCCTCCCGACATGGTCGCCAGAAAAATAAAAGCCGGATAGATAAAAAGGCGCCGGTAAATTTCGACTCTGCCGCCAGTCAATGGGGTTCCGCTTATATGATAGAAAATGGCGTTCTGTTTGCAGGCGTCGATGCATTTGCCGCATTTCATGCAAGTTATCGCTGTCTTTCCTTTGGCAATCGTTTCTTCATTGATGGAAAATGTCGGGCATGTTTGGATACACTTTTTGCACTTTATGCATTTTTCAGGATCGACACGAACATTGAAAACATTAATCTTGTTGGTCAAGGACTGGAAAGCACCCATGGGGCAGAACAGACTGCACTGGATCCGCCGTTTAGTCAGGGCCGGCAAAACCATGACCAGCGCGATAAACAGAGAAATAAATATGATAGCCTGAATAACGGTTTTAACGGATGTGATTTCCGGATACTCCGTCACTGTTTTGAAAGGACAGAGCCACTGGCAGTAGAAGGGCGCAAGGGTTACAGCCGACGCCAGAACGATCAGAAGAAGAACGGTATAAGGAAGATAATTCCACTTTGGATTGACATCTTTGATTCTGGCTTTTTTGAACAGCCGGGAAAAGCCCTCATCCAGGCCGCCGAAAAAACAAACCCAACTGCAAAAACCCCGCCCTAGAGCAATAGTAGCTCCTGTCCATAGCACAAACATGCTGACGATAGCGTATTTAGTTCCGATGATCGTACCTGGGAAAATGATTGTCTTGGTCAGGGCGGCGGGAATCAGAGTCATCGGAATGACGATATGGCAGCATGGCGCCAGACCTTCGATGATGTCGGCGGGGCTTAATGCCATGCTGCCTCTTACCTCAATAAGATTGGCGATGAAGGAGACGACAAAACAAACAGCATAGGTCACAAAGAGAATGGAGCGCCAACGGTCAGTTTCTCCGGTGCGAATCATGAGAAAGAAGATGACATTGATAAAAACAAAGGTTAAAATAAAAGCAGTCAAACGCGCCGGCTCCGTCGGTAGCATGCCGTTGGACAACATTATAACCGTTATGATCATCATGGGAAGGCATAGAAGCAGTGTCTTTAATATGCCCGGTTGTTGAGTTGCAGGAACAATGCCTGCCGTATCTTTATTCATAATATTTTCAAACCTCCTATTAGCATAATGCTTCCGGAATAAAGGTAATAGAAACCTATTATTCCGGAAGCCATTTTTCCAACAATTTGCAGAACCGAAAACCGGCTAAACACGCCGACAAACGGAGCCAAAACAAAAAATATGGACGTCCCGAGAAAAAAAGAAAAAAAGAAGAGTAGGCTCATCATCAGGCTGGTTTGTTCGGCAGCTCCCGTAAAAGCCAGAAGGAAGGGCGGACAAAAGCTCAACCCCGTCGCAAATCCGGCAGCGGCAGGCAACAGTGCAGGCCAGATAGCTAACAATCGCTGATACTTGTTTTTATTGCAGGCAGCTTCGCATGTGGCGTTCGTCTTCTTAAAAAAACCATAGAAGATCAGAAGTCCTGAAAAAAGAATATAAGCAACGCCGATGATCATATTCCGCTGGCTTGCCTCCTGAAGAATGGCACTGCTGACTGTCCAGGCTAAAAAGGCAAACAACAGATAGCCAAGAAGTCTTCCGAATAAAAATTGTCCGATCACCCAATAATTACGGACAATACCTTTCCCTTCTCCCAGGAGATATGGGATAAGAACAGGAGCGCAAGTGGCAATGCAGGCCACCCCGTTGCTCAATCCCAGAATAAAACCATCCAGCTTCATATCCGTCCTCATCAAATGAATTATTGTTTAAAGTGCAGTCACCCCTCCCCCTGCATTCCCAGCATGCGCCGGGGTTCCCTGCCAGGCAAGCTATCAAGGGAGGGGGATTATGCTGAGGTCAGCTTTGAACTAACCATACTTTCTATTTTTTTCGCCGGAGGTGGCTGGAAAAGCTCCGCCATTTTGATTAACAGGTTTATGTCTCCTTCCACCTTATAAAGCCCATCCATCAAGGCTTTCGGCTTGTTGATTTCACCGCTCGACATCTTCATCCAGATATCCGCAGAGGCAATTATCGTTAATGCGGGAGATTTTGCTTCACCTTCATGAGCGGAACATTTTCCATCCGCTATTGATAAAAACATCGTGCAGGGCTCCTCTCCGGAAAGCCTAAATTGAATATCCGCCTTCAGATCTCCCGCGGCGGCAGCATGAAATGAGGTCGGCATCCTGTTAATCAGCTCCTGCACCGTTTTGGGGAAAGTCGCCAGATCAGCCACAGGCGCGGTCATACTATTTTTAATATAGTAGGCCGGGTATTTCCGGGAAAAGGGAAGTCCGACACCGATAATCAGAATAAGCGGAATTACTATGGCAAATAATGGTTTGCCCTGACCCAGCAGGCAGGAAAAGAAAGCCAGAAAAAACAGGCCGCTGAAAAAATAGGTGATGTGCAGATTGATGGCTTTAAATTGCGGCGTGCTCCACACTGCTTCCGGTTGCCATTGTTTGGCGAAAATATAAGTGAAGGGGTCATAGCCGAAGAGCTGGGGCAAAAGCGTCGTCAGAAAAAGAACGAGATAGAGAATGGCTGTGGAATAATTGACATAAACCCCGGAAATATTGGCCGGAGTCAAGTAAACCCAAGCCGCGCCCACGGCAAGATAACCCAAAAATGCCCGCTCCAGATAAGATGTGTGTCCACGGAACTTCTGCGCCAGAATAAACTGAATGACCGCCAAAACAAAGCCGACGGCAGTCGCAAGCGTTGCCTGCGCGAGATCGGCCGCTCCGACGCGCGCGATTGTTTTAAAAACCGCAACAGGGATAAAAGATGTAATGAACAATAAAGTGTTTATCTTCATATTCCTTTCCTTTCCGGTTATTCTTCTGCTCAAGTGAAATTAATCCACTTTGATATCAATTATTTTAGGTCTTTCAATGGTGAATTTCGCATTATCATACTTTGGGGGACCCATTTTGTTTTTCGCATTGTTGGAAACACCGTATGCTTCTTTGGGAAAACCTATGAAATTCTTGTCTAGCTTACCGTTCGCATTCTCATCATGATACAATCTGACGGCATAGGTTCCTTTCGGAATATCTTTAAATTCGCAGGTAGCTTTTTTATCTTTCACTTTAACTTTTGCGTCCCGAAAGGCCTTTTCTTTTCCGGCAAAACCATCTTCCGAATTGAACAGAGCAACCATGGCGAAACCATGGTCATTTTGAAAACCGGTTATGTTGATTGTCAACGTTCCCACTTCTTCCGACTGCGCATTTACCGGCATTACCGCTAATGCCGCAAGCAAAAACAAACTTATTAAAAATACTTTCTTCATTTTTCTTCTCCATCTTTTATATTTTGACGATTATTCGTCAATCTTCATTCAATTATTATCTTTTCCCCTTTTTCTACAAAGCCTAACGCGGAATCACACCATTCAATAATCATGCGGGCGTCCCTGATACCGTAATCAGCCGTCATCAGCCAGAATTGCATATCATCCTTGGAATCAAGTTTATCGGCATAATGCTGAGCTATCGGGCGGATATTCTTGTCCATCATTTCCAGAAATTCCACATAGTGTTCCCGCCACTTGCGGAGATTGGCGGCAAGGTCTTTTTTGTCCATCTGATTGCCGAAGAATAATTTGACCAGCAGACTGTTTTTCGTCGGAGTAAACTCCGGTGGTGTGGTGAGCCAGTTGCGGAGCTCTTTTTTTCCTTTATCGGTCAACTGATATATTTTACGGCTGGGCTTGCCTTCCTGATGTTCAACGGTAAAAGAAAGCCAGCCGTCTTTTTCCATCTGGCTTAATGTCCGGTAAATCTGGGGCAGTGAAGCGTTCCAGAATAGATTAATCGAATTTTCAAAAGCCGCCTTTAAATCATAACCGGTGGCAGGTTTGTAATTGAGCAGCCCTAACAAAGCATGGGGTAACGACATTTTGTCCTCCATATGTGTTATTACTTATATGTGCTTGTGAACATATATACCAGCACATATATCAAATGTCAACAATTTTTTTATCTCTTTCTTCAAGACTCGGTTTGAATGCGATCTTCTGGTCCGGAAGGGATGGGCGGCGTACCAGGCCACCCCGGTCGCCCTCGCTCTTGCCGCCGATGCCATCGCCGACGGCCGGATCGGCCTGCCGGAAGCCGTTTACATCCTGCAGAAAGTAGCGGAAATGAGATCAAAATGAGATCAAAACCGTTGACGGAGATGCGAATATCCGCTATATTGCAAGGCATACGTGCGTGTTGCGGCGCTGTTTCGGACATAGCAGACCCGTGGACATCGATCTCTTCACCGAACGCGTTCGACAATCTTCAATTGAAAAAGGGCCTTGTCTATTTCAACGCCGCGGAAAAAGACCTGAATGTCAACATATACCATGATGAAGCCGGCGCCTTCGAGCACATCGATCAAAACACCTGGATGGCGACGAAGAAGTTCTTTCGGTCCTTTGCAAAAGACGGGATAGGTCCGTTCCGGGGCAGGGCGGCGGCTATACGACCGCGGCGCATGAAAACGGGAGGTGGGCAATGAAGGTCAGCAGCGTCGGCGAGATGCGGGCGATGGACCGTCAGGCCATCGAGGTGTTGGGGATCCCCGAGGCGATCCTCATGGAGAACGCCGGGCGGGCGGCTTTCGAGATCCTCTCCCGGGAGTGGGGGGTCGCCGGCAGGCGGTATCTCCTCTTCTGCGGGGCCGGAAACAACGGCGGCGACGGGCTGGTCGTGGCGCGACTTATCCTCTCGGGCGGCGGGACCCCCCGCGTCTTTCTCGTTGGAGACAGCTCGAAGTTCCGGGGAGCGGCAAAGACTAATTTTGCCATCCTCGCGAAGCTCCCGGTGGAGATGTCGTCGGTTTCGGATGTTGAAGCCCTCCGGTCGGCGCTCCTCCACTCGGACGGGATCGTCGACGCCCTTTTCGGGACGGGTCTCGACCGCGATGTCGACGATGTCTGCCGGGAGGTGATCGAACGGATCAATGCGGCCTGCCTGCCGGTTCTCAGCCTGGACATCCCTTCCGGCGTCCATGGCGATACGGGAGAAATTCTGGGGGTGGCCGTCCGGGCGGACCATACCGTCGCATTCGGCCTTCCCAAGATCGGAAATATGCTCTACCCCGGCTGCGGCCTCTGCGGCCGGCTCCATGTCTCGCATATCTCCTTCCCCCCCTCCCTGTACGACGATGACGCAATCCCGGTCGAGACGAACGGCTTCATCCCGCTGCCGCCGCGGGAGCCCACGACCCACAAAGGCTCCGTGGGGGACGTCCTGTTCATTGCCGGCGCGGCCGGCTATTTCGGCGCCCCTTACTTTTCCGCCATGTCGTTTCTGAAGGCGGGCGGGGGGTATGCCCGCCTTGCCGCCCCTTGGTCGATGACCCCTTTCCTGGCCACGCGGGGGAGTGAGATTGTTTTCGTTCCCCAGGCGGAAACCACAGAGGGAAGCCTCTCCCTGAAGAACAGAGAAGCCCTCCTTTCGCTGGCCGGACGGGTGGACATGGTCGTGATCGGTCCGGGCCTTTCACTTGCGGATGAGACACAGGAGCTCGTCCGGGAACTGGCCGCCGGCATTGAAAAACCGCTTCTGGTCGACGGCGACGGGATCACCGCCCTGGCAGGCCATCCGGAGATCATCCGGGGCCGCCGGGCGCCGACGATCCTGACTCCCCATCCGGGGGAGATGTCGCGCCTTACCGGGGAGTCGATTATGGAAATCGAAAAAAGACGGATCCCGATCCTGCGGAAGTGCTGCGCGGATTTGAAGGGGTGGATCGTCCTCAAAGGCGCCCACTCCCTGATCGGGACGCCGGAGGGGCGGGTCTTCATCAACCTGAGCGGGAATCCGGGGATGGCTACGGCGGGGGCGGGGGATGTCCTCACCGGGACGATCGCCGCCATGTACGGCCTCGGCCTCCCGCTGGAGGAGGCGGTGCGCAAAGGGGTGTTCCTCCACGGCCTTGCCGGGGATCTGGCCGCCGCGGACAAGGGGGAGGACGGGATCACGGCCCAGGATATCCTTAACTACCTCCCCTACGCGCTGAAACAGGACAGGGAAGGCCTCGACGAGACGTTGGCGGAGCGCTACGAAGGACCGGCGATGGTCTGACTCCTGCGCCGGGTCCGGCAAAAGATAAACATCAGCAGGGGGGCTCACACCTCGCTTACCGCTTTTTACAAGTCCGGAATGTTCGGTCTGGAATGGAAGTAGGGATTACCTGATCAACACGCGAAGCGGCCCTCCGATCTCCTATTTCCGGAGGCCGCGGAGCCCCTTCTCGATCTCGTCCTTTCCGGTCAGCGTCTGTTTCCCCTGCGGACCGAGGATGACGCAGCTTGGTGTCGATCGGATCCGGTCCTCCTTGATGTAATTTCCGAAGATCTTGAAGACGGGGGCCGTGTCGAACGGTTGGAGGGGAATCCCCTTTTTCTTCAGGAAAAGCTCCAGCGCCTCCTTCTCCGTGATCTTCTTCCCCGCCGCCTCGAAGAGCGCCTCCCGGGCGGCGACCACCTGCGGGAAATCGTTCTTTGCGTTCAGCGCCGCGAGGAAATAACCGGCGAAGAGAACCGTTTCCCTATGGACCGGCGTGTCGATGAAGAGGACACGGATGAGGTTCTTCCCGACGAGCTCGCTGATGAGAGAGATCACCTCCGCCTCCTCGGCCGAGCAAGGCCCGCAGAAGTAGTCCGTATAGAGACGAACCTCAACCGCTCCCCTGCCGAAGGCGGGCATGACGGGCTCGGCTGCATAGACGGGTGTCGCCGAGCCGGAGAAAAACAGCAGGAAGAAGAGGAGCCCGGCGGCGGCGGCCAGCACGACCAGCGCCTTCCGGTTTCGCTCGAAATTCACCGCGAGGGCCAGCAGGATCGTTGCCCCGAAAGCGAGGCAGTATGGGCAATAGACGCCGCTGTGCACCTGGTAGCCGATCAGGAAGATCTCCCCGCCCGCCCCGAAGGCGAGGAGCAGGAGGCAGAGAACGGGTTTTCGGGACCACGCGAGGAGCAGAACGATGACCATGTAGAAGATCCCGAGGTATTTGAGGTCGATTCCCAGGATATCGCCTTTCAGATAACTGCACGCGCCCAGGCAGAAGGCGTAGGCAACGGTGATGGCGATGCCGGTCAGCGCGAGAAGGATGGTCAGAAAGCGTTTCTTCGACGACGGGAATTTCTTCATGAAATTCATGATTCCCCTACGGCTTTGATACCGTTATTATCCCTTTCTGCCCGGCGGGGTCAAGGATTTTCGTGCCGATCCCTGACCGCCCTCAGCAGCATGTTGAAAAAGATTCTATTGCAGACTGTTCAAAAATGCCCAGATGCAAGGCCCCCGAAATCCTGAGCCGTGAGGCGTACCGGTTGGTACGTTGAACGGCGAAGGATGAGGGAAACGCAGCAGATGGGCGTTTTTCAACAGCCTGTCAGCAACGGAAACATCCGTTCTCATAGATCACGGCCTTTTTCCCCGTCGGGCAGACCGCCGTGACCGTTTTGGCCTCCGTGTTCACCAGATCCCAGTGGAGGGCCGATTCGTTGAAGCCCAACTTCCGCTTGAGCGTTCCGGTCATCGCGGCGGGATCGCCGGCGTAGGTGTCTGTGTAGGAGGCCCCGACAGCGATGTGGCAGTTTCCGTTCTCTCCGCCGAAGTTTTCGTCAAAGAGGGTGTCGGCCATGAACCGGTCGATCCGCGAGAAGCGCCGGTCGGTCAGCGAAAACTCGCCGATCCGTTTCGCACCCCTGTCCATCGCAAGCTGACGGACGGTGAACGCCTCGCCGGTTTCGGCGTGGATCTCGACGGCGTTCCCCCGGTGAAAGGTCAGTTTCACCCCCTCGATATAGTTGCCGCTCCGGTAGGAGGGGAGGTTCGCGTAGTAGGTCCCCTCGGCGCCGCGCCAGTCCGGGGAGACGAAGAGTTCGAAACTGGGGATGTTGTGGCCGGATACCCCCGCCCATTTCCGCTGCACGCCCGGCGTGATCCGGAGGTCGCAATGGGCGGATTCGATGTGGAAATAGGCCGCCTTCATCCCTCCCAGCCACTTCTTGATGGCGGTCGCATCGCGTCTGATTTCCTCCCATTTGCCGACCGGATCTTTGCGGTCCAGATAACAGGCCCGGATGATCTGTTTCGCGTAAGCCTCCGGCGTTGTCCGGGCCTGCGCCGCAAGCTCCGCCGTCGGCAGCGTGCAGAGTGTCCAGCCGTAGACCCCCTCCTGCTCGCGCCGCTCGAGGATGTCGCGGAGCGGCTTGCGGGCGACCAGGACCTTGCCGATCCGGGCCGGGTCGACCTCTTTGAGATGGGTCAGCGAATCGGGTGCATGGAGGTAGATCCGCCCGTGGAGATTTCCGCAGAGTTCCTTCTCCCCCGGGGGGTGAAAAACGAGCTGGCGTCCGCCGGATTTTCCGAAGAAGGAACGTTCCATGCCGATGGTGAGACCCATCCGCTGGACCGGGTTCATCCCCGTGGCGATGATCTTCTCATAGAGGATTTCCGCGAGTCGCAGCGCGGCACGATCATACTGGATCAGAATCACGTTTCCCTTCCGGAAGCGTCCCCGCCGGGCCGTCTTGAGACCCCAGAGCAGCACGTCGGCGTACCGTTCAAGGTGCTTTTCTTTCAACATCTCCTATCTCCATTGAGGGCAGAAGGAAGCCGAAAAAGGTCCCTTTTCCGGGGTTTCCCAATGTCGTCGGGCATGATATCGTGACCGGAGTTTGGGAACCCCGCTCACTTCTTGGCGCCCAGGATCCTTTCCATCCGCGGGATGTCCGCCCCAAAAACAACCTGTCCGTCGATCAGGAAGAGGGGCGTTCCCGTGACCCCGACGCGGTCGCCGATCTCCCGGTGGGTTTTCAGGAGATCCTCCACGGCGTCGCTCTTGCAGGGCGTGAATTTCATATCGTCCAACTTTCCGGCCATCGCCTCTTCATAAGCTTTACTGCGGTCTTCGGCGCAGAAGATCTGACGGACCTTTGCCGTGGCGTTCGGGTGGATCGCCAACGGGAAGAAGAAGACATGCCGGGTCACATCGTTTCTCCCCGAGAGGAAGGCGGATGCCCTTCGGCAGTACGTGCAGTCCGGATCCGTGATCTCGATGACCTGATGGGGGCCGGCGCCGATCCGGAGGGCCTTCTCGAGTGGGACCCCTTTCAAGCCCCGTTCCATGATCTCCAGGACGCGCTCTTCCGTCAGGTTCCTTCCCTCCCGCGTGATCATCGGTCCGTAGATGAGGTATTCGGGGCCCGCGGCGTAGTAGAGGACCCGATTTCCGGAGACCACCTCGTAGAGACCGTTTATGCCGGTGGGACGGATGCTGTCCGCACGGAGGTTGGGGAAACTCTTCCGGAAGGACTCTTCCGGCGTCGCCGCCTGGACGGGAGCGCTGACGATGATCAGCAGCACACAGAGGATGAAGGATTTATTATAAATATTCATGGTCTGTTTACCTCTTTTTCCAGTTAACATGGTGAACCACAATTACGATGGATCTCCGGCACGGTCCCGGAAAGAGAGCGCCGGGAGAGTGAAGGTCTGATTCTGGTTAATCATGTGCATAGACCGGCACAAAATACAACGAAAAATTGGGTCAGCAGAAGATCTCTCCGAAGGCGTTGCTCTCCGTTTTCGTCGCTTCCGGTCCATTTTGCCGTTTGCGTTTTGACATCCCGCACAAAATGTGCGATGGAACCGGATCGATGTTTCAGCTTCATGTTTTCCGCCTGCCGACGATTGCAGGGCGGAGGATGCTGGATCAGGAACCGCCATTGGCGATGTTGCCCGCAAAGGTTTGAAAGGGGGACGAAGATGGAGATCACGGTGAGAAAAGAGAGCAGCGCCGCGGTGGTGTCGGTAAAAGGCCGGATCGATGCCGTTACGGCGATGGAGTTCGAGAAAGGTTTGGCCGCGTTGATGGCCGGTGGGGATTACACGCTGGTTCTTAATTTCAGCGGCCTCGATTATATCAGCAGCGCCGGGTTGCGGAGCATCCTGGCCACGGCAAAACAACTGAAGGCGAAGGATGGCAAAATGCTCTTTGCCGCCCTTCAGGGTCCGGTGAAGGATGTCTTTAAAATCTCCGGCTTCGGTTCGATCTTCAAGATTTTCGAGACGGAGGAGGAAGCCCTCCGGCAGATCTGAATGGCACAGATTCCAACACATATCCGGGTTCCCGCAAGGATGGATTCTCTGCACCCGTTGCTTGTATTTGTAAGGTCCTGCGCAATGCAACAGGGACTTGGACAGGAGCGGCTCCAAGAGATCGAACTGGCCATGGAGGAGCTCCTCGTGAACATCTTCAACTACGCCTATCCCGATCGCCTGGGCGAGGTGGAGGTTGCGTGCCGGCTTGCCGATGACGGGAGATTGCTGGTTGAGGTTGCCGACCAGGGGGTTCCCTACAATATCCTCTCCCGGGAGGATCCCGATCTGAAGGCCGGCATTGAGGAGCGGAACATCGGAGGCATGGGGGTGTTTTTCGTGAAGCAGTTTATCCGCGACATCCGTTACCAGCGGGAAGGCGGGCGGAACATCCTCACGCTGACTATCGATTCTGCGCCCCGGCCTTGAGGCGGTTACAGTCGTCTGTCGAGGATGTAGTCCGTGATGGTCAGCAGCGCGGTTTTGGCATCCGAGTCGTCAAAGGGTGAGAGAAACCCCCGCGCCTCGTCGATGCAGTTTCTGGCCTTCCTCAGGGCATAGGGGATCCCGTCGTAACGATGCATCACGTCCATGATCCCGGCGGTCGCCTCCCCATCCTTTTTCTCGATCCCCGTCCGGATGAAGGTCCTCTCTTCCGGTGTGCACTTCTTGATGGTCCGGATGAGCGGGAGCGTCAGCTTCCCCTCTCGGAGATCCTGACCGATCGCCTTGCCGAATTCTTCCTCCCTGGCGACGTAGTCGAGGGTGTCGTCCGTGATCTGGAAGGCGGTTCCGAGCCTCATGCCGAAGCGGGTCAGCGCCTCGATCTGCCCGTCCGTCGCGTTTCCGAGGATGCCGCCGATGGCACAGGCCGCGGAAATCAGGATCGAGGTCTTTTTCTCCACGATCGACAAATATTCCTTTTCCGTGATGTTGACGTCGCCCGCCTTCATCAACTGAAAGACCTCGCCCTCCGACATCGTGTTCGTCGTGGTGGAGATAAGCTTGAGGATGGCCATGCTCCCGTCGTCGATCATCAGCTTGAAGGATTTGGAGTAGAGGAAATCCCCGACGAGGACACTTGCGGCATTGCCCCAGACGCGGTTTGCGGAAACCCTCCCCCGCCGGGTCTCCGCATGGTCGATTACGTCGTCGTGGAACAGGGTGGCGGTATGGATGAACTCGATGACTGCCGACAGGGGGTAACGGCGCTCCCCCCGGTAACCGCAGAGTTCGGCGGTGGCCAGAAGCAGGAGCGGCCGGAAACGCTTGCCGCCGCTGCCGATCAGGTGGTGAATGATCTCCGGGATGAGCCGAACCTCCGAACGGAGGTATATCTCCATGTGTTCTTCGACCTTTTTCAGATCGTTCCCGAAGTAGTGAAATACCTCCTGTATCTGCATGACCTTACCCCTCGGTTGCGGAAATCCCGCCTAAAGAGAGGCGCGATTTCGACTACCCCGTGCAGGCACATATAACGGATGCCCCGTGAAATGTCAAACAGCCGATCGGTATGCGACCTTTACGACGACGGGCGTTTTTTTTCGACATGGTCCGCACCCGGCCTGGAATGGTCCCGGCAAATATTTGACGACTTCGTAAAAAGTCCGGATGCTGCGTTGCGCTTCATCCTTCGTCATTGCGGCGTACGCCGGAGTACGCCTCATTCCTCAGGATTCGCGCGCCTTGCCTGCGGCCTTTTTACGAAGCCTTCCCATTATCATGACTTTTAAGGTTTTTTTTACGGGGTCGTCATATTTACATTTGACGAAGATGTCGATCCGTATTATGAAAGGCGCGAAACGATCCGAACCCCGGCCTTCTCCGCGCGGCATCAAGGTTATGTTTGACGGCTACGTAAAAAGTCCGGAGGCCGCGGGGATGCATCCCGTCTGGCCCCGGCACCGCTTACTACAGCGGAACTGGCCGCAGGCGAAGACCGCGCCGCCCGTCATCGACTCTCTGGAGCGCCTGCTCGACATCGAACGGCTGGTTCCGGGAGAAGAAAAATGACGGCAATGGTGATCATCTGTAGAAAATTCACGGATGGCTTTGACTGCCGCCTTGACCGTCTGCCGTGAAGGTTTCCCCCGGTTTCAGACCGGTCTCTGCCGCGAAAGCGACAGCATCCTGTTTGCCGGTCTCCGTCCGGACCTTCCCGATGCGGAGCGCGCCGCCGCGGGCGGCGACGGTGAAGCCGCCCTCATCCGTTGCCAGGACCTCCCCCGGTCGGGCGTCCGGGCGGCCGGTCTCCACCAGCCGGGTCTCGAAGAAACGGACCTTTTTCCCCCGATAAAAGGAGTAGGCCCCCGGCTGGGGATCGCAGCCCCGGATGAGGTTGTGGACCTCCGTTGCGGGTTTTTCCCAGTCGATCCGGGCGACTTGGTCGTTGCAGAGCGGTTCGTAGGTGGCCACTCCTTCGTCCTGGACCATTCGGGGCGCCCGCCCCTCCCTGATGAGTTCGACGGACTCCACGATCGCCTCGACGCCGAGCGGAAACAGGCGGTTGAAGTAGAGGGCGCCGGTCGTATCCTCCGGCCCGATCGGGATCCGCTTCTGGAGGAGAACCGGTCCCGTGTCGATCCCCGCGTCCGCCCAGAAGATCGAAAGCCCGGTCTCCCGGTCGCCCATGATCACCGCCCAGTTGATTGCGCTCCCGCCGCGGTGGCGGGGAAGAATCGAAGGATGATAGCAGATAGCCCCCTGCGTCGGGATCCCTAAAAAAGAGGGCGGTATGATGTCGGTGACGAAGGCCATGATCAGCAGATCGGGGATTATGCTCCGGAACGCCTCGAGCGTCTCCGGTGTCCTGTAGCTTTCCGGCTGAAAGGCCGAGATCCCGCGGCCGTCGGCGGCCGTCTTCAGCGGGTCGGGTTTTCCGCCTGCCTTCCGCTGGGGGAGCCAGGCGGCGATGATCACTTCCCCCCGATCCGACAATGTTTCCAGAACCTTGGCGCCGAAGGCGGCCTGTCCCATGATGGCGATGCGCAGGCTTTCCTGCCGAGTCCGGATGGCTCTCCCTTTGCCCATGCTTTTCATCCTCCTTCGTGTCCGTTTAATGGATTTCCCCCCGTTCTGCAACCATTTGTTGGCGAAAAAAAAGCTGGACGCTTCTTCTATCTGAAAACGGGGTCCGTTGTCGAGGATGATCATCCATAGGAGACGGGAACCCGTAAGTAGAGTCTCATGGATTACAAAATAGCTACAAAATAGTTCTTGACAGGAATTTACCTTGTTGATATGAACTCACGTTCGTTAGACTTTTTAAAAACCCCAATAGATTCGGTTATTTTGATAAGTATGCAAAATGATGGTCATAGAGACTCGATTGTTCTCCATCCCCGCGGCAACCGTCTGATGCAAGCAGACAGGGAAGCAACGGATACCGATCGCGTTGCTCCCGGCGCCGCTACGCGTTTCACCATTTTCCCGGTTTCTGAATCGACCCTGGTTCATAACTTATATTCGATGGTTGCCCCTGACGGGCTTTTGGGGCTGGAGGTATCGGTCCGCAGGATCTCTTTGGCGTCGCCCTTGTCCTGCCGGGCCACCTGCGGAAAAGGTCATTGAAGGTGCCGAAAACGGATCATTTAACGGAGGAGGGGTAAATCATGAGTAAAGTCACCGATTTAGATCCAAGGAAGTATGCAGATTGGCAGATTGCCGAAGAAGCAGAGAAAAATATGCCTACCCCCGACGAATGGCGGGAGAAACTGGGCCTTCAGAAGGATGAAATCATCCCGATGGGGAAGCTATGCAAACTCGATTTCATGAAAATTATTGAGCGCTTAAAGAATAGGCCCGACGGAAAGTATATTGAGGTCACGGCCATTACTCCCACCCCCCTTGGAGAAGGCAAAACAACTACGGTCATGGGTTTGTTAGAGGGGCTTGGCAAAAGGGGTCAGAATGTCGGCGGTTGTATCCGCCAGCCTTCGGGTGGTCCTACAATGAACGTCAAGGGTACGGCTGCCGGGGGCGGCATTTCGCTCCTCATCCCCATGACCGAATTTTCCCTCGGTCTTACCGGGGATATCAACGACATTACCAATGCCCATAACCTGGCCATGGTCGCTCTGAATGCCCGGATGCAACATGAACGAAACTATGACGATGCTGAACTTGCCAAGAGGAAGCTGAAGCGATTGGACATTGATCCTGCCAATATCGAGATGGGCTGGGTCATGGATTTTTGCGCCCAGGGTTTGCGGAATATTATCATGGGTCTTGGGGGCAAGATGGATGGTTTTCTCATGCAATCCAAATTTGGCATTACCGTAAGTTCGGAGCTCATGGCTATCCTTTCCATTGTCCGTGACCTGAAAGACCTCCGGGAGAGGTTGGGAAAGATCGTCGTTGCCTATGATAAGAAAGGCAAACCCGTCACCACCTCAGACCTCGAAGTGGCTGGTGCAATGTGCGCTTGGATGCGGAATGCCATCAATCCTACCTTGATGTCTACGACGGAATACCAGCCCTGTATGGTGCATGCCGGTCCCTTTGCCAACATTGCCGTGGGCCAGTCCTCCATTATTTCGGACCGCATTGGTTTGAAGATGTTTGATTACAATGTGACAGAGAGCGGTTTTGCTGCCGATATCGGGTTCGAGAAGTTCTGGAATGTGAAATGCCGGGTCAGTGGTCTTACTCCCAATGTTTCAGTCTTGACTTCTACGATCAGGGCCTTAAAGATGCATGGCGGTGGACCTGCCGTCGTGGCAGGACGTCCCCTACCCGATGAATACACAAAGGAGAATCTGGCGCTTCTGGAAAAAGGGATCGTCAATATGACGCATCTCATCGGGGTAATAAAGAAGTCGGGAATCAATCCGGTCGTCTGCATCAATGCCTTCCATACGGATACCAAGGATGAAATTGCCATGGTTCGCAAGTATGCAGAGAAAGCAGGGGCTCGCTGCGCCCTTTCAGAGCACTGGCTTAAAGGCGGAGATGGCGCCCTCGAACTTGCTGATGTCGTCATGGACGCTTGCAAAGATAAAGTTGATTTTAAGTTTCTCTACCCGCTGGAGACGCCTTTGAGACAACGGGTCGAAATAATTGCCAAAGAGGTATACGGCGCCGATGGCGTTTCCTGGACCCCGGAGGCCGAAGCAAAAGCTAAACGGTTTGAGGCTGATCCTGCATTAAAGGATTTCAACACCATGATGGTCAAGACTCACCTGAGCCTTACACATGATCCAACAAAGAAGGGGGTGCCCAAAGGTTGGATACTGCCGGTTCGCGACGTCTTGATCTTTGCCGGTGCAAAGTTCCTCTGTCCGATGACGGGAGCCATCAGCCTGATGCCCGGGACCAGTTCTGATCCTGCCTACAGAAGGGTGGATGTGGATGTAGAGACGGGAAAGGTCAAGGGGTTGTTTTAACCTGCTTCAAGGGGCACGAAATATCGTGCCCCGCTTTTTTTTTCGGAACGGTTTTGGCTGATGGGGAAACACAAGGTCACGTTTCATCCGAGTGACAGACACATTTTTGTTGATGAAGGGGAGAATCTCCTCCAGGCGGCGATGGAGGCCGGCATTCACATCAACGCCTCTTGCGGCGGCAATGCGACCTGCGGGAAATGCAAGGTTAAGATCGTCGGCGGCGCGGTTGCGTCGCCGATACACGCTGAGCTTTCAGAGGCGGAGTATACCGACGGCTACCGCCTCGCCTGTCTCTCGACCGTCACCGGCGACGTCGATGTCGATATCCCGCTGGAATCGCAGGTTGATAAATCCGTGCTGGCGCTGAAAGGCGATCGGCTCGCCGCCCCTTATCTCCTTTCGCCGAAGGATATTTTTCAACTGGTTCAGGGGTGGGATGTCGATCCCACCGTATTCAAGCGCTATGTGGAGCTGGATCCGCCTACCCTGAACGATAACGTGAGCGACCTGACCCGCCTGACCCATGCCATACACCGGCAACACGGCATCAATGGAATCTCCAGTGATTTCCGGCTGATCATGAAATTGAGCCGGCTCCTCAGGGAGGCCGATTGGAAGGTTACCGTAACGCTGGTGCAGACCCGAAAGGGATATAAACTGATCAACGCCGAAGCGGGCGACAACCGACAACAAAACTATTCGATCGTTCTGGATATCGGCACCACGACCATTTTCGGCCAGATTCTGAATCTGAACGAATGCAAGGTCGCCGCCTGCTCCAACGGCGCTTGTGACGGCGCGACCGTCTTCGCGCTGGCCGAGGCCTCCGATTACAATCCCCAGATCAGTTACGGGGAAGACGTCATCACCCGGATTGTCTATTCCCAGAAGCCGGGCGGTCTGAAAAAGATGCAGGAGACGGTGGTCTCCTCGATCAACGGCATTATCGACGAGCTGCTGAAAATGAGCCGGGTCGACCGATCCCTGATCTCCCATTTAGTCGTGGCGGGCAACACCACCATGACCCAGTTGCTGTTGGGGATCGATCCCAAATATATTCGCGAGGCGCCCTACGTTCCCACCGCAAACCTGATACCGCCGGTGCGGGCCGTCCATATGGGGATCAACGTCGGCGACCATGTCCACGTTTACCTCTTCCCGTTGGTGGCCAGTTACGTGGGCGGCGATATTGTGGCAGGCATTCTGGGTTCCGGGATTTTCCAGCGCGAGGCGCTGACCCTCTACATGGATATCGGCACCAACGGGGAGATTGTGATCGGGAACAAGGATTGGCTGGCCAGCGTCTCCTGTTCCGCCGGTCCGGCGTTCGAGGGGGCGGGCATCAAATTCGGCATGCGGGCGACGCGCGGCGCCATCGAAGAGGTCAGCATCAACCCCCGTACCTGCGAACCGATGATTCTGACCATCGGCCGGCTCAAGCCGATCGGGATCTGCGGATCGGGATTGATCGACGCGGTGGCGGAGCTTCTGGAGGCGGGCGTCATCGATCAGAAGGGAAAGTTCCATCAGAATCTTCCGACGAAACGGGTCAGAAAAGGAGAGGATGGTTATGAATATGTCCTTGCCTATAAAAATGAAACGCGCATCCAGGATGACATTGTCCTCACCGAGATCGACATTGAAAATCTGATCCGGACCAAAGGGTCCATCTATGCAGGCTGCAAGGTGCTGTTGAAGAGCGTCGGCCTTGGTTTCAAGGACCTGGATCAGATTATCATCGCCGGCGGATTCGGCCGTCATCTGGATCTGGAAAAGGCCATTTTCATCGGGCTGCTGCCGGAAATCGACGCGCGAAAATTCATCTTTGTCGGAAACGGCTCCCTGCTGGGCGCCAGACTGCTCTCCTTCTCCAGGGAACTCCTGAAAGAGACGGAAAGGATAGCCCTGATGATGACCAATCTGGAATTAAGCAACCATGCCGGCTTCATGGATGAATTCATGGCCGCCATGTTTCTGCCGCACACGGACGCCTCCGCCTTCCCCGGGGTGCAGGAACGACTGCGCGCCAGAAGGGAGGCGGCTTGAGACCATGAGCTTTACGATTGCGGTTTCCGGAAAAGGCGGCACGGGAAAAACAACCTTTGCCGGCATGATCATCCGCTACCTGCTGGAAAAAAAAAGGGGTCCCGTTCTGGCCGTCGATGCGGACTCCAATGCGAATCTGAATGAAGTTTTGGGGATCGAAGTCAAATCGACCATCGGGGAGATGCGGGAGCTGATGAAGGAAGAGGTTCCCACGGGCATGACCAAGGATGTCTGGTTTGAGTACAAGGTGCAGGAGGCCCTGACGGAGGCCAAAGGATTCGATCTGCTGGTCATGGGGCGTCCGGAGGGGGCCGGCTGTTACTGCGCCGCCAATACCCTCGCCCGCAAGTATATCGACATGCTAACGGAAAATTATCCGTATGTTGTTATTGACAATGAAGCGGGGATGGAGCATTTTAGTCGTCTGACCACGAGGGATGTGGACCTGCTTTTCGTGCTATCCGATTCCAGCCGGCGTGGCATCATGACCGCGGCGCGGATTCGTGATCTTGTAAGGGAACTCAAGCTGAACATCAAAAAGGATCTGCTCGTTCTGAATCGTATGGAGGGGCCGCTGCAGCAGGATACCGCGGACGAGATCAAAAAAAACCGCCTCGATCTGGCAGGGATTATCCCTTCCGACGAGGAGATCGACCGCTATGACCGCAACGGGACGCCGACCTTCCGGCTTCCCTCTTCGGTTCCGTCCGTGCAGGCGGCATGGCATATTTTTGAGAAGTATATCCCATGAGGCAATTGTAACAGTCCCCATAAATCCCCTCCCCCTTGGCGAGGGAGGGTGAGGGTGGGGGGAAGGTTTTCGTGACGGCCGAAACGGAAAGGAAAGGAGATAGGGGAAGATGACGGCAAAATTGATCAACGGCAATGAAATCGCGCGGCAGATCCGGGAAGAGCTGAAGCAGGAGACGGCGCATCTGAAGAGCGGGCACAACGTGGTCCCAGGGCTTGTGACCATCCTGGTGGGTCAGAATCCCGCATCGCTCAGTTACGTAACCGCAAAGCAGAAGACCTCCAAAGAACTTGGGTTTTATTCGGTTCAGGATAACCAGCCGGAAAACATTTCGGAGGGGGAGCTGCTCGCGCTAATCGAGAAGTACAACAAGGATCCCCAAATTCACGGCATCCTCGTGCAGCTTCCGCTGCCCAAGCACATCCATGAGACAAATGTGCTCCTCGCCATCGACCCCCGCAAGGATGTGGACGGCTTTCATCCGATCAACGTGGGAAAACTGATGATCGGCGAGGCGGATTATCTCCCCTGCACACCGGCGGGCATCCAGCAACTGCTGATCCGGAGCGGCGTTGAGACCAGCGGTGCGGAGGTCGTGGTCGTCGGCCGTTCGAACATTGTCGGAAAGCCGATCGCCAATATCTTGCTGCAAAAACAAAAAGGGGCCAACGCCACCGTAACCATCTGCCATACCGGTTCCAAAAACATGGCCTTCCACACGAAACGGGCGGACATCCTGATCGTTGCCGCCGGAAAACCGAAGGCCATTACCGCCGATATGGTGAAGGAGGGGGCCGTGGTGATTGATGTCGGCGTGAACCGGATCGGGGTTACGCCGGAGGGCAAGGCCAAACTCTGCGGTGACGTCGATTTCGAAAACGTGAAGGAAAAGGCAGGCGCCATTACCCCGGTTCCCGGCGGCGTCGGTCCGATGACGATCACGATGCTGATGATGAATACCGTAAAAGCCGCGGGAATCGCCGCCGGCGTGAAACATTGATGATGAAAACAGATCGAAAAATTCTGGAGAAAGGAGGGCGGTAATGTCTCAGCAATTGGAAGAAAAGACCTCTTTTGATGGGAGCAAGGTTCAGGTGTTGGGCGAGACCTACGAAGAGGGAAAACCCGAAAAACCGGAGAACTGGCGAGAAAAATTGAAAACCCGGGAAGATATGATGGCCTATCTCAAAACAGGGGTTCGTTGATAGCAACGCTTCAAATTCAGGGGGGTCGCTTTCCGGCTCTTGTCGGATGCGCCCCATGCAGGAGAGGCGGTCAATTAACAGGAGGAAAAACTCATGGCATTCGCAATACCCAAAACTACCTACACGGGAAAGATCAAGGAAGTCGTACTGGGAAAAGGACCCAAGGCGATTACGGTGGGCGGGGAAACCTCTTATCCTTTTCATCTCTTTGAAGGGGAAATGCCCCATCCCCCTCGCATCGCCATCGAGGTGTACGACACGCCGCCCGATGACTGGTCGGAGGCGTCTCTGGAGCCCTACCGGGATGTTCTCCGTGATCCCGTCGCCTGGGCCAAGAAGGCGGCGGAGGTCTATGGCGCCGATCTGATTGCGCTGCAACTTGTCAGCACCGATCCCAACGGTCTGAATATCCCGAGCGATCAAGCGACGGAAACGGCCAAAAAAGTAGCAGCGGCCGTGGATATTCCGGTGATCGTGAACGGCAGCGGCAGTCCTGAGAAGGATGCCGAGCTGCTCCGCAAAGTCGCTGAGGCGTGCGATGGAATGAATCTCGTCATCAGCCCCGTTGTGGTGGACAATTACAAGCAGATCGGCGCCGGCGCCATTGCCTACAAACATACCGTGGCCGCCAACAGCCCGATCGATATCAATCTTGCCAAACAGCTCAACATCCTGCTGGGCAACCTCGGGGTGCCGGACGGACAGATCATTGTCGATCCGACCACCGGCGGACTCGGCTACGGAATCGAATATACCTACTCGGTCATGGAGCGCGACCGCATGGCCGCCCTCACCCAGCAGGATGAGAGGCTGCAGTTCCCCATCATCTGCAATCTGGCGAAGGAAATCTGGAAAACGAAGGAAGCGAAGGCGGAAGACTCACCGCTCATGGGTAATGCGGCGAAAAGAGGCGTTCTGATGGAGGCCATTACGGCGCAACTGCTTCTGCTGGCGGGGGCGGATGTATTGATCATGAGGCATCCCGAGGCCATCAGGCTTGTCAGAGAGATGATTACGGATTTAATGGCGTAGAAACACTGGCCCCCGGTCGGCGTTACGAAGGAGGAGATGATGTCAGATTTGGAAAAGAAAAGTATCGATCCGGCGACGATCAAAATGATTCAAAAAGCCGCCGTCGACGGTTGCGAAACCATATTCGATCGGGCGGAGGCGATGAAGCCCTGTCCCATCGGCGCGGAAGGAAGTTGCTGCAAGAACTGCGCGATGGGCCCGTGTCGCGTCCCGGCGCCGAAGAAAAAGGAGGGTCCGGCGAAGAAACGGATGGGGCTCTGCGGCGCGACTGCCGAGACGATCGCCGCCCGCAACTTTGCCCGCATGGTCGCGGCGGGAACCGCGGCCCATTCGGACCATGCCCGCGGCATTGCCGAGGCTTTTTTAGCGACCGCCAAAGGAGAAGTGCCCGAGTTCAAAATCAAGGACGAACAGAAGCTCTACCAGGTCGCGATGGATCTGGATGTGGAGATCGGCGACCGCTCTGTTCAGGAGATTGCCATCGAGGTGGGCCAAAAGGCGCTGGAGGAATTTGGCCGCCAGCAGGGGGAGCCCAAGTTTATAAAAAGGGCGCCGGCCAAAAGGCAGGAAATCTGGCGGAAGCTTGGGATCGTGCCGCGAGGCATCGACCGCGAGGTGGTGGAGCTGATGCATCGCACCCACATGGGCGTCGATCAGGATTACAAGAGCCTACTTTTATCGGCGGCCCGTTGCGCGCTCGCCGACGGCTGGGCCGGCTCCATGATATCGACGGACCTTCAGGACATCATGTTCGGAAATCCCGTGCCGGTGCTGGGCGAGATCAACCTGGGCGTTCTGAAAAAAGACGAGATCAATGTGGTTGTCCATGGACACGAACCGCTTCTCCCCGAAGTGCTGGTGGCTGTGGTGAAAGATCCGGAGGTGAAAAAGGCGGCCCTGGCCACGGGCGCCAAGGGGATCAACCTGGTGGGCATGTGCTGTTCCGCCAATGAAATTCTGATGCGTCACGGCATACCGGTGGCGGGCAACTTCCTCCAGCAGGAACTGGCGATTGTGACCGGGGCCGTGGATGCGATGGTTGTCGACGTGCAGTGCGAAATGCAATCGCTGGCCCAGGTCGCCAAATGCTATCACACCAAGCTGATTACCACCTCTGCGAAGGCGAAGATCGAAGGGGCCATGCATATCGAGTTCGATGAGCACCATGCCGGGGCTGTGGCCAAAAAGATCCTGATGGAGGCGATCGACAACTACAAGAACCGGCGGGCCAACGTGGAGATACCGGATGACAAGACGGATCAGGTGGTGGGATTCAGTTATGAAACCATCAACTATCTGCTTGGCGGCATGTTCCGCGCCTCCTATCGTCCGCTGAACGACAACATCATCAACGGCCGCATCCGGGGGATCGCCGGCGTTGTCGGTTGCAACAACGCCCGCGTGACCCACGACGACCCCAATCTGACGCTCATCAAGGAGTTGATCAAGAACGACGTTATCGTGCTGGTCACCGGATGCGCCGCGATGACCTGCGGGAAGGCGGGACTGCTTACGCCGGAGGCGGCCCGAAAATACGCCGGCGAGGGGTTGGCCTCCGTTTGCGAAGCCGTCGGGATTCCGCCGGTCCTGCACATGGGGGCCTGCGTCGACAACAGCCGGATTCTGATGGCTGCCACCGCGGTTGTGAAGGCGGGCGGCCTGGGAGATGATATCAGCGATCTGCCGGCCGCGGGCGCCGCCCTCGAGTGGATGAGCGAAAAGGCCGTTGCCATCGGCCACTATTTTGTTGCTTCGGGTGTTTATACCGTTTTCGGCACGACCTGGCCGACAACCGGCAGCGAAGAGGTCACCAAACACCTGTTTGAAGAATTCGAAAATATCACGAAGGGGAAATGGGGCTTTGAGGCCGATCCCCTGAAGGCGGCAAAGTTGATCATCGATGCAATCGACAAGAAACGAAAAGCGCTGGGCATCGACAAGGCCCGGGAAAGGGTTCTGTTCGATATGGCCAAACGTCGCGAGATCGATGCCGCCTGATGTTGATCTGCATCGCTCGATTCCATAACGAGTGTTTGAGTTACATCCGATAGCCCAAAAGGAGGATTTCACGTGTCAAAAATTATTGCATCCGCAGCCATCAGAGGGGCCCACAAGATTGTGGAACGGGCCGAGAAAAAATATCAGGAGGCCCTTGAAAAATGGGGGCCCGAGCAGGAGGTGGGGTTTCCCGATACGGCCTACTATCTGCCGGTGATCTATGCCATCCTGGGAATTCCGGTCAAAAAGATGTCGGACATGAAACCGGTCCTGGACCGATGCCGCGCGCTGTTGCCGCCGCCGGTCAAGGAAAAGACGGCGCTTCCCTACCTGGCGCCCGCGCTGGATGCGGGTATGGCGACCTTTTTTGCCGAAGAGGTGATTGAGGCGATCCGTTATCTGGAAGATCCCAATTTTTACACCAATCAGGAGGATATCCTGCCGGACAACATCTGGCTCGGCGCCGCAAACGACGTCATCTTCCGCAAACGGGGCGTCGAGTTTGTGGACGGGTCGGCGCCCGGCTTTGCCGCCATCGTGGGGGCGGCGCCGTCGGCGGAGATTGCGAAGAAGATCGCCATCGAACTGCAGGAGAAGAATCTCTACGTATTCATGTGCGCCGAACACGGGGGAAAACGTTTTTCGGAACAGCTCGTGGAGGCGGGCGTCCAGATCGGCTGGCCGACGCGCCTGGTCTCCTACGGTCCCGACATCTCCGCGGCCGTTTTTGCGATGGGGTTCGCCTGTCGCGTGGCGATGGCCTTCGGCGGGATCAAACCCGGGGATTTCCGGAAAAATCTCAACTACAACCGGGACCGGACGTTTGCGTTTGTGATGCCCATGGGGTTTGTCTCCGATGAGTGGTATGCCAACGCCGCCGGCGCCATCAACTGGGGATTCCCGACGATTGCCGACACGCCGATCCCGGAGGTACTGCCCACGGGCATCTGCACCTATGAGCATGTTGTTTCCAACATCCCGCACGACCATATCGTCCAGAAAGCGGTCGAGGTGAGGGGGCTGAAGGTCACGGTCGCCTCCGTGCCCATTCCCGTCTCCTACGGCCCGGCGTTCGAAGGCGAAAGGGTGAGGGGCGAGGACATCTATTTAGAGTGCGGCGGCGGTCGCACCCATGCGGTGGAATTGGTCATCTCCAAACGGATGGACGAGGTGGAAGACGGCAAGGTGGAGGTGATCGGTCCGGATGTGGATGGAATCCAGCCGCCGGGACAACTGCCGATCGCGATCCGGGTTGAGGTGACGGGCCGGAAAATGCAGGAGGATTTCGAGCCGATCCTGGAGCGACAGATCCACCACCTGATCAACTACGCCCAGGGGGTCATGCATATCGGGCAGCGCGATATCGCCTGGATTCGCGTTTCGAAAGGCGCCGTGGCCAAGGGATTCAAGCTTTCGGATCTGGGAAAGATTCTCCACGCCAAACTGCACCAGGACTTCGGCGCCATTTTCGACAAGGTCCAGGTGATGATTTACACGGAACTGGAAGCCGTGGACGAGGTGCTGGCCCAGGCAAGGGCCATTTACGGAAAGCGGGATGCGCGGATCGAAGGGATGACCGACGAGACCACGGATACATTCTACTCCTGCACCCTCTGTCAATCCTTTGCCCCCAGCCACGTTTGCGTCGTCAGTCCCGAAAGAACGGGGCTTTGCGGCGCCTACAACTGGATGGACTGCAAGGCCGCTTTCGAGATCAATCCGACCGGTCCCAACCAGCCCATTCCCAAGGGAGACATGCTGGATCCGAAACTCGGACAGTGGAAAGGCACCAATGACTTTGTGCTGAATGCGTCCCGTCAGAAGATCGCCCAGGTGAGCCTCTACAGCATGATGGTCGATCCGATGACCACCTGCGGCTGCTGTGAATGCATCGCTGCGGTGCTTCCGATGTGCAACGGCGTCATGACGGTGAACCGCGATTTCATGGGGATGACCCCCTGCGGGATGAAGTTTACGACGCTGGCCGGTTCCGCGGGCGGCGGCGCGGTGACGCCGGGATTCCTGGGTCACAGCAAATACAATATCGCCCAGAGAAAGTGGCTTTCGGGCGACGGTGGGCTTTTACGTCTGGTCTGGCTGCCCAAGGTGCTGAAAGACGAGCTCCGGGAACGTCTGCAGAAGCGTTGCGAAGAGATAGGGATCCCCAATTTTATCGATATGATCGCCGACGAAACCATCGGAACGACGGAAGACGAAATACTGCCGTTCCTGGAGGAAAAGAAGCATCCGGCGCTGACGATGGAATCGATCCTGGGATAAGGGGATAACATTTTATATCAATTGTCAATTGATGATCGAGGAGAAAGGAGAGTAGATCATGGCTCTTACGGGAATCCAGATATTCAAGTTGCTGCCGAAAACAAACTGTGGGGAATGCGGCGTTCCCACCTGCCTTGCCTTCGCCATGAACCTGGCGGCGGCGAAGGCCGAACTGGCTTCATGTCCCTACATCTCGGCGGAATCGAAGGCCCTGCTGTCGGAGGCGTCGGCGCCGCCCATCCGTCCCGTCTCCATCGGGAGCGGGGACAATGTGGTCAAAATCGGCGGTGAGACCGTTCTTTTCCGCCATGAGAAAACCTTTGTAAACAAACCCGGTCTGGCGCTCATGATCAGCGATGCCATGCCCGCCGATGAGGTGGCCGGACGGATCAAGAGTTTTAATTTGTTGAAATACGAATGGATAGGCCTTGTGCTGCGTGCGGAGATGATTGCGGTCCGAAATGAATCAGGCGATGCGGGCCAATTCGCAGCCCTGGTCAAAAAGGTCATGGATGAGACCGACGCCGCGCTGATCCTGATGAGCGACAGCGCGGATGCCTTAAAGGCCGCCCTCCAGGTCTCGGCCCAGCGTACGCCCCTCATCTACGCGGCTACGGATGGAAACATGGAGGCGATGGTTGCGCTGGCCAAGGAGTACAAATGTCCGCTGGCCGCAAAGGCCGCCAACCTGGAGGATCTGACCCTCCTGACGGACAAGATCAGCGCCGCCGGCGTCAAGGATATCGTTCTGGACGGCGGCGCCCGGACGGTACGGGGCGCCTTTGAAGAGCAGGTGTTTGTCCGCCGGGCCGCCCTGGTCCAGAAGAATCGTTCCCTGGGCTTTTCGACGATCGCCTTCCCCTGCGAAATGACGAAAGAACCGATGAAGGAGGCGTTGATCGCCGCCGCGCTTATTGCCAAGTATGCCGGGATCATCGTCCTGTCCGACTTCCAGGGGGAAAGCCTCTTCCCGCTCCTGGTTGCGAGACTCAACATCTACACCGACCCGCAACGGCCGATGATGATGCAGCAGGGAATCTATCCGATCGGAAATCCGAACGAGGATTCACCGGTGCTCGTTACGACCAATTTTGCGCTGACCTACTTCATCGTCTCTGGTGAAATCGAGGCCAGCCGCGTACCCAGTTGGCTCATGGTGATGGATACGGAGGGTCTTTCCGTTCTGACCGCCTGGGCCGCCGGAAAGTTCGTCGGGGACGCGATCGGTCAGTTTGTGAAAAAATCCGGCATCACGGAAAAGGTCAAGCACCGAAAGATCGTGATTCCGGGATTTGTGGCTGCCGTAAGCGGGGATCTGGAGGAAGAGCTGGGCTCGGAATGGGAAGTGAAGATCGGACCTCGTGAGGCCGCTCACCTGGCGCCGTTCCTGAAGCTGGGCGTCTAAGAAAAATGGTTGAAACCGAATCTATGGATCGGATGATCATAAAGGAGGAGTAGCTTATGTTTCGCATCGGAGAAAATCTCAATGTGATGGTGAAGAAGATCGGCGCGGCCATGAAGGAAAGGGATCCCAAACCCATCCAGGAGCTGGCGATCGCCGAGACCAAGGCGGGCGTCGATTATATCGATATCAATCTGGGACCGGCCCGCAAAGAGGGCGCCGAATTGATGGAATGGGTCGTCAGAACGGTTCAGGAGGTGGTCGATACCCCCCTCTACCTCGATACCATCAATACCGAGGCCATTGAGGCGGGGCTCAAGGCCTATCAGAATCGCAAAGGCAAGGCCGTCATCAATTCCATCATGGCCCGACCTGAAAGCATGGAATCGAAACTGCCGCTGGCCCGGAAGTATAACGCGGGCCTCGTTGCCCTCCTCTGGGGACCTTCCGGATTGCCGAGGGATGCAAACGAGCGGGGCGTTCTGGCTGCCGAGCTGATGCAGAAGGCCGCGGAATTCAGCATTCCCTATGAGGATGTCTGGATCGATCCCATCGTCACGCCGATTACCAGCCCCCAGAGCCAGGTGCAGGTGCCGAGCTGCGTGGAATTTATGAAGATGTTTATGGATTTCCAGGAGATGGCCCCCGGGCTGAAGGCGACGTGCGGTCTTTCCAATGTGTCGAACGGCGCCCCCGAACATCTGCGGCCGATCCTGAATCAGACCTACATGATGCTGCTGGAACGGTACGGCATGTTCAGCGCCATCGTCGATGCCTTCGACGAGGATATGAAGGCCTTTGCCGCCGCCGGCGGCAAGCAGGATCTGAAGAAGATCGTCTACCGGGTGATGGATGGCGAGGATGTCGACTTGGGTTCACTGACCAAGGAGCAGGTGAATTACGTAAAAACGACCAAGGTGCTGATGGGAAAAATCCTTTACTCCGATTCTTGGCTGGAGCTTTAAAAAGACCATCGTACGGGAGATCGCATGAAAAATTAAACTCTTAACGAAGCCATCGTCATAAAGAAAAGGGAAATATCGATGAAATCAGGAAGCCGTCTTGAAAGAGTTCTCGACGCTGGTCATTTTGCTTTCACTTCTGAGCTCGGCCCGCCCCAGGGGGCCAACGTGGAGGCGATCCGGAAAAAAGCAAGTTATCTAAAAGGGATCACCGATATGGTGAACATCACAGATAACCAAACTGCGGTCGTGCGGATGGCAAGTTGGGCGGCGGCCTTGATTGCCATTCAGGAAGGGTTGGAACCGAACTATCAGATGGTCTGTCGGGACCGCAACCGCATCGCCATGCAGAGTGATATTCTGGGCGCCTACGCTCATGGTATTCGGAATATGCTCTGTCTGTCGGGCGACCACCAGCAATTTGGCAACCATCCTTTAACCAAGGGGGTCTTCGACATTGATTCCATTCAACTGGTCCATATGGTGAAGAGGATGCGGGATGAGAAAATATTTCTTAGCGGCGACGAGATTGATGGAGCGCCCCAGCTCTTCATCGGCGCTGCTGCCAATCCCTTTGCTGAACCTTTTGAATGGCGGGTCCATCGTTTGGCAAAAAAAATAAGCGCGGGGGCGGACTTTATCCAGACTCAATGCATTTATGACATGAAACTGTTCCGGGAATGGGTGAAACAGGCCAGCGATATGGGACTGACCGAAAAAGTGCACATTCTGGCGGGAGTGACCCCTCTTAAATCAGCCGGTATGGCCCGATACATGGCGAATAATGTCTCCGGCATCACTATTCCTGATGTGATCATAGACCGGATGGTTAAAGCGCCGAAGGGCGCCGGCGCCGAAGAAGGAATTAAAATCTGCCTTGAGCAGATTGAGGAGTTGAAAGAAATTAAGGGAGTACATGGGATTCATCTGATGGCCATTGAATGGGAACACAGGGTGCCGGAAATCGCTGAACGGGCGAAGCTCCTTCCCAGACCTCAAGTTTAAATCAATGTGACCGCCGGTTGAAGCCCCAACAAGAGGGGTTGGTTTTGCGAAGGGGGACAGATTTGAAATCTGTCCCCACCCGGCTCTCTTGAAAGAGACAGAATAAGGAGAGGTCCATGTACGATTTGATCGAGGGGCAGTTGGTATCCATTGCCTTTATCATATTTGTTTTAGGGCTCCTCTACCAGGGGAACCAATTTTTCAAATTGACGAGAAAAAAAGAATGGATTTTGCCACCCGGAGTGGAAAAACGTGTATTAAAAAAAACAGTGGTGCAATACATCATTGCCGGCCTTGCTTCCCTGAAAGGGACTTTGTGGAAAACCGATCCCCTGATGATGATTGTGACATCGGTGTTCCATGTCTGTCTGATCCTTTTGCCCATTTTCTTGCTTGGACATAATATACTCCTGGATCAGTCCTGGGGGGTAAGCCTTTGGAGTCTTCCCGAATTTTTCACCGATGGGTTGACGATAGCGGTTCTGATCTGCGTTGCGTTTTTCCTGATGCGACGCCTTTTTCTGGCTCGGGTTCGAGCCATCACTTCATTCTACGACTATTTTGTCCTGCTCATAGCAGTCGGCCCCTTTCTCACAGGGTTCCTGGCTTATCATCAGTGGTTTGACTATCGTATCGTTATGATCCTTCACATTCTCGCAGGAGAACTCATGCTCATCACCATTCCCTTCACGAAATTAGGTCACATGCTTTTTTTCTTCCTGTATCGTTTCTTGATCGGGAGCGAATACAGTTTCACCCGGGGAAGCCGAACGTGGTAACGCAAAGGATGTTGATGAAACAGGGAATAAATGGAGAACAAGATGTCCAACCAGGAAATAAAGCCCATAGATACCGAAAAGATCAAAGAGATGTTGAATCATCAAAAAGGCAAAATGAAACGATATCTGTCTTTTTGCTCCCATTGCAGTCTTTGTGCGGAAAGCTGTTTCTTGTATAGGGCTCATAACAAAGATCCCCAATACATGCCCTCTTACAAGATCATTCAATCTTTAGGGAAATTATATAAAAAACGGGGTGAAGTGGACCGCCGATTTTTAATAGAGATCAAGGGTATCGTGTGGAGAAACTGTGTCCTCTGTGGCCGTTGTTATTGCCCGATCGGAATTCATGTTCCCAGTATGATTGCTTTTACCCGTAGCATCTGCCGATCTCAGGATGTCTATCCTCAGCCCGATGAGGTCTCTTCGGAAAGTTGGTTGTAGATCTAAAAAATCTTTTGACCAACATTGCGTCAGATGGATGGAAAGGCTTGATCACAAAACCGATCGTCTCTCAGCAGAAAGGGGCTTTTCTGAAGGATGAAGGATATGAAATTTAACTGCATCAGGGTTCTGATGATCACGTTGGCGACCGTGATCGCCTTAACCGGGTCCGTCCTCATGGCGCAGGAGGACAAGATGATCTTGGATTCTTCGAAGGCCTCTAAGAAAAAAGAACGGCCTGTGGTGACGTTTCCCCATAACCAGCATATCGGAGCGGGATTGGACTGTAAGGCGTGTCATCATATCTATCAAAATGGGAAAAATGTTCTTGACGAGAGTCAACTGGGGGCGGGAAATCCGGATATCCGTTGTTCGAAGTGCCATGATGCAAAATTGCGCCTCAATTTACAACGGGCCTTTCATAACCAGTGTATCGGTTGCCACGTAAGCTACCAGAAGGAAAAGAAAAAAACAGGTCCCCGGTATTGTGGGACATGCCATATCCGGAAATAATTTCTCAACATTTACCTGGAGGGAGAAAATGATCGTTGCGGAAAGAAAGCCTTTTGACGAAATCAGGGAGACGGTGAAACATTACAAGAAAGTTTTGAATGTCGGTTGTGGGGGGTGTACTTCCATTTGTTTTTCCGGGGGGCAAAGGGAAGTTGATCTTTTAAATGAAGAACTGAAAAAAGCTTTTGAACTGGACCATATTCCACTTCAGATCGATGGCTTTACGATTGAGAGGCAATGCAATGCCGATTTTTATCTCCTGTTGGATGAGAAGATAAAATCCTACGAGGCTATCCTCTCGATGGCTTGCGGCGCCGGGGTCCAGTTCATGGCTGATCGAAATCCTGAAAAACCTGTCTTTCCGGCTTTAAACACCATGTTTGTCGGCGTGGATCGAGATCTCGGATGGTTTGAGGAGAATTGCCGAAACTGTGGAGAATGTGTGCTTGGAGAAACAGGAGGAATTTGCCCTGTAACAAGATGTGCCAAGAGTCTTTTCAACGGACCATGCGGAGGAACATCTCGTGAAGGTAAATGTGAAGTGAGCAAAGACACCCCTTGTGCCTGGTTTGAGATTCATAAACGCCTAAAGCAACAAAACAGGTTGGAAAACATTCTAAAGATAAAACCTGCAAGGGAATGGCGAAATCAAACCCAGGGAACCCTGGTTCATGAAGCTTATAAGGAAAGATATGCCAAATGAAATGATGGAGTAGAGTAAGACTTAGGGGAAAAGGTGTAAACGGCGATGTATCAGAGCATTATCGAATTGACAAACGACGGCATCCTGGTCTTTGACGAACAGTACCAGGTAGAATTTGCCAATCATATGGCTTCTGTTATCACGGACTATAACAACGCAGAACTGAAAAAAAACAACGCCCTTTCCCTTCTGGGTTCATATTTTAACGCTTTAGTGGAAGAGCTTTTTACCCATCCTGAACGTTATGGTGAAAAGACCTGTTCAGAAGGCAAGCTTTCCACGGCAGGCGGAGTGACAAAGGATGTGGAGGTATGCATCGCCAAGGCGATAACGTCGGAAGGCGAGCGAAAGGTTTACGCCTATATACGTGATATCTCCGAGCGCAAACGGATTGAAAATGAGCTCCGGGAAGCCAATGAATTTTTCGCAAATCTGATAGCCAGTTCGGTGGATGGTATCATCGCCTCCGATATGAAGGGCAATATCATAATATTCAATAAGGGCGCCGAATCCCTGACGGGCAATACGGCGGAAGAAGTCAGGGGGAAGATACACATTACCGAGCTCTATCCCAAAGGTGTAGCCAAAGAGATAATGAAGAAGCTTCGCAGCCCTGATTTCGGCGGAGTGGGAAAACTTAAACCTTCTCACCTTAGTCTCATCAATAAGGCTGGCGAGGAGATACCCTGCCAGTTGTCCGCCGCGATGATTTATGGAAGTTCCGGGAACGAAATGGCCAGTGTCGGTATTTTTACCGATTTACGACCCCGACTCCTGATGGAGCGGAAATTAATGGAAACCCACCTTCAATTGGCAAATTCAGAAAAACTTGCTTCTCTTGGTAAGCTTGCCGCCGGGATCGCCCATGAAATAAACAACCCCCTGGGAGGCATTCTTATCTATGCCAGTCTCTTAATTGAGGATCTACCGGAAGATGATCCCAGGCGCCAGGATCTGACCCGCATCGTTCAGGAAGCGGGCCGATGTAAGGAAATAGTGAAAAGCCTCCTCGAGTTTGCTCGTCAAAGCGAACCAAAAATGGAGCCCGTAGATATCAATCGCGCCATTACCGATGGCTTGTTCTTCTTAGAGAATCAGGCTTTATTTCATAACATTCAGATAGTGAAAAACCTCGATCCGGCGTTACCTTTTGCACGGGGCAACGGGAGCCAGTTGAAACAGGTATTTATGAACATTACGGTCAATGCGGCGGAAGCCATGCACGGCGGCGGCACGTTAACTATTTCAACTTCCTTCTCTTCTGAACGGAAAAGCATTACCATTGAATTCGCTGATACTGGTGAAGGCATTCCCGAAGGGAATCTTTCGCGGATATTTGATCCATTTTTCACGACTAAAGACATTGGAAAAGGCACCGGGCTTGGGTTAAGTACAGCCTATGGCATCATTGAAGAACATGGAAGCAAGATAGACGTGAAAAGCAAGATAGGCGAAGGAACGATATTCACTATTGAGCTTGACTGTTATACGGAAACCCAAACTATAGTGGAAAATCGGTCAGTGATAACCGAGGGAATAATCGGAGAAACCGTCGTTGCGGTTGCAAAAAAGACAGGTAAGGCGCCTGTCCCTTTTGGCATGTGAACTTTTTTTACGAACCAAGCTTACCTTGTGAGGCAGAAAATGAACCTTAATGAAGCGCCAAGCAAAACAAATAATTCCTTTCTTGAAGACGTCATAAAGGCAAGCAATGTCAATATACAGGCATGTTATCAGTGTCAGAAATGCTCCGCGGGATGTCCTGTTGTTTCGGCGATGGATATCATGCCCAATCAGGTTGTCCGGCAGATTCAATACGGAAGACGTGAAAAAGTACTTTCCTCAAAAACCATATGGATATGCGCTTCATGCCATACATGCAGTGTGAGATGTCCCAACGATATTGACATTGCCAAGGTGATGGACACGTTAAGACATATTTCTCTCAAGTCCGGGCTGAAGGCGGGTGAGGGGGAAATACCGATTTTCCACTCAGTTTTTCTGGATAGCATCAAAGCCACAGGCAGAATCCACGAACTTTCCCTGATTCTCCGTTTCAAGCTAAAAACAAGGGATTTCCTCAAGGACGCTGCACTTGGCTGGGAGATGTTCCGGCGAGGTAAGATTAAAATATTGCCGCAAAGTTTTACAGGGGGGCGGGATATTAAAGGAATTTTCAGGGCTTATGAGAAAGGGCGGGGGATATGAAAGACGTAACCTACTATCCCGGGTGTTCCCTCCATGGAACAGCCCGCGAATACGATGAATCGTTCCGGGGAGTGTCTGAATTACTGGGGGTAAACCTGCACGAATTGGAGGATTGGACCTGCTGTGGTTCTACATCCGCCCACTGCACCGACGAAGCCCTGGCTGTTGCTCTCCCTGTCCGTAATTTAACGATCGCCGCAAAATACGACCGCGAAATGGTGATCCCCTGTGTTGCTTGTTATAGCCGTTTCAAAGCCGCGGCAGAGGAGGCTAAAGAGCATCCCGAATATCTCCTTTCTCCCTACGAAGGCAAGGTATCGCTCCGTTATGCGCTGGACTTTTTTTGTGACAAGCCTATGATTGAAGATCTTAAGTCAAAGAAGATAAAACCGCTGTCCGGTCTCAAAGTTGCCTGCTATTACGGCTGCCTGGCAGTTCGTCCCCCGAAGTTGACCGGCGTAAAACTATACGAAAATCCGGATCATATGGATCGTCTGATGGAACTGCTGGGCGCCGAGGCCGTAGACTGGTCTTATAAGACTGATTGCTGCGGGGCAAGCCTCGTTATGACGAGGACGGACATCGTTACCAATCTGAGCCAGAAGATTCTGGGAATGGCTATCGAAGCGGGTGCAGATTGTATTGTTACCGGCTGCACCATGTGTCATGCCAACCTGGATACGAGACAAGCCGGACTTACGGTGGAAGGCGAAAAACGAGAGATTCCCGTTTTTTATTTTACGGAACTTATGGGGCTGGCGATGGAGCATAAGGACGTTAAGCAATGGCTTGGCCGCCATATAACTGACCCGATCAAACTTCTGTCAAACAAAGGATTACTATAACACTTTAATACGATGGGTTGGCATGGCACTAACCCATCCCTCTTTACCGAAATGTTCATGAAGGGATAGACATGGAAGATAAAGTGGGAGCAGTGCTGGTTGTGGGTGGCGGAATCGCAGGAATCCAGTCTTCTCTCGATCTGGCAGAGTCAGGTTACTACGTTTACCTCATCGAATCGTCACCGGCCATCGGCGGTCGGATGGCTCAGTTGGACAAGACGTTTCCGACGAATGATTGCGCCATGTGTATAATATCGCCGAAGTTGGTGGAGGCGGGTCGTCATTTAAACATTGATATTCTCACAAAATCCGAATTGATTTCATTATCAGGCGAGGCGGGTAATTTTACTGCACGCATACGGCGACAGCCCCGGTATATAGATATGGCAAAGTGTACGGGTTGTGCTGATTGTGTTGAGGTATGTCCGGTAGAGTTGGAAAATGAGTTTAATGAGGGTTTGGACAGGAGGAGGGCGATATATCGTCCCTATCCACAGGCGGTGCCCAATTCTTTTTTGGTAACGAAGCGCGGTACGAGTCCCTGCAAGGCGGCCTGTCCTGCGGAGACCAGCGCCCAGGGGTATGTTGCTCTTATCGAGGCGGGTCGTTATGAGGAGGCGCTGGAGGTAATCCGGGAGTACAATCCTTTTCCTGCGTCTGTAGGGAGGGTATGCACGCATCCCTGCGAGGTTAAGTGCAGTCGCGGCAAGTTGGATAGTCCGGTTTCTATTTGTTCATTGAAGCGATTTGCCGCCGATTGGGTGTATGCGCAGGGCAGTGTAT
>JAURXV010000004.1 GCA_030654195.1 Syntrophales bacterium
ACCGGACGCCCTCCTCGCTCTCGTCCAGCCAGACCAGCTCATAGTTGCTGACCCAGGCCGTCCGGGACTCGTTGGCGCTGCCGATAAAGCAGACCCGCGATCCGTCCGTCCGGGTGATCACGCCGGCCTTGCCGTGGATCAGGCCGAAGACCTCGTCGGGGAGGACCTTCACCTTGAGAAGGCCGCTGCCGAGAAAATCGTAGAGCCGCTGGAGCCTGGCCTTCAAGGGCGCCCCGATCTCGGCGGGGAGCGAAGCGCACCATTCACGGTGCATCCCCCACTTGGCCGCCCGGGCGGTCTGGACGTCCAAAGGGTTAAGGCAGGAGTTGCAGACCATCCGAACGCAGGTCTCGCCGCCTTCCGGCGTCATCCGCTCCAGGGCCTCGCCCGCTAGCTCCAGAAGGGAGGAGCTGAAGAACCCGGCAATCCTGTCGTAACGGTAGGCGTCCTGCAATTGGGTGGCCAGGAAATCCTTCAACGGACTGCGGCGTGAGGAGGAGCGATGGATCATCGGTTGTCACCGTTCCAGAAGTCAGAGGAGGGATCGGGCAGGGGTTTTTCCTTACAATTCGCCAGCCAGCGCCAGGACGCGCCGCCGGATGTCCTCTGAAACCCACATACCGCTCTTCTCCAGGCGATGAATCACCGGCTTGACGCTTTCGATCAAACCGGATGACTTGGCTTCCAGCAGGATCCGCAAAGTTCCCCAAACCGAGAGTCCCGCTGCGATGGCCGTTCTTCTTGCCAGGGCGTCATCCAGGAGAAGAATATGATCGGGGTGTTCGAGAGCCAAAGACATGGCGGCAATCTCTCCGGCGCCGAGATCCGCCGCAAACCACTCGGAAGGCGTCGCCTGGGGATCCGTGATTTTCATCCAAGAAAGGTCTTCAGGATTGGGGACATCGAATCCCCGATTTCTTCCTTCGGCCAGTTCAAAAGCCACTGCGCCGGGAACGCAAACCAAGGTAAACAAGCGGGGGAGCCACGCCAAACCGCCGCAGCGGTGCAGATAGAGCAGGGGTGACGTATTGCTGATGGCCTTATCCGGCATGGGCTTCTTCCAGATCCTCCAGTTCGGAGGCGAGAGGAAACACGCGGTAACGGTTTAAACTGAGGAGGAATTCTACGCGGGTCATGCCGGCCAGTTCCGCGGCTCTCCCCGAAGACAACCGCCCAAGCTCGTAAAGCTTTACGGCGGCCAGGATCGGCAATTCACGGCTGAATCCAACTTCATCCGTCTTCTCTGCCAGCAGGACCTTTTCCGGTACATCGATTACAACCTGTCGTGTCGTCATGGGCAATCCTTTTCATAATCATTATATTTTCTGCCATTATCTGTTAATCGCGCTATGTTGTCAATGACCGCTTCGGTGCTTGGAGATTCCCCTTGCGTTTATGTATCCCAAAAGATACAATTCATCCAAATTATAGGAGACTATCATGACAAAGACGAAAACCCGCCCTTGGGATGTTGCAGAACATTTGGAAACCGCAGAGGATATGGCCGCTTATCTGGAAGCTGCACTCGAAGAAGGCGACCCCGCGCTGGTGGCGGCAGCTATGGGGGATATCGCACGCGCGAAAGGAATAACGCAAATCGCTCGCGAAACAGGTCTCGGACGCGAGAGCCTTTACAAGGCGTTATCACCCGAAGGCAATCCGGAGTTCGCTACGGTACTTAAAGTCGTGCGGGCGCTCGGATTACGGCTTCACGCAACCGCGGTCCAGTCATAGACTTTATGCCGTTATCCGCTTCCCCGGCCTCGAACTTCAACACATCACCCAGGATTGCCTGCGTACCTTCGATCTTCGAGGATAAAACGGCTTCCTGGGTCTCGCCGCCTTCCGGTGTCATCCGTTCCAGGGCCTCGCCCGCCACCTCCAGCAGGGAAGAACTGAAGAACCCGGCAATCCGGTCGTACCGGCGGGCGCCCTGCAACCGGGTGGCCAGGAAATCCTTCAACGGACTTCGGCGTGAGGAATAGCGATGGATCATCCGTTATCACCGTTCCAAAAGTCAAATGGCGGAAACTGCCTATATCTACAAAACGTTAAGCCTGTTTTTTTCGTAGCCGTTGATTTCGTATTGAAAGAGAGAACGGCTAGGCCTTACCTGCGCGGCGGTGTTTGACACGTGCCAGTGGCGCTAAGGTAACCACCAGTGTGATTAGGAATTGTTGCTTATGGCGGGGTGCGTCACAACGGCCTTCGCGGTTTTTGGATAAATTGCTGGGTTTTGCTACGATCCACCGATCCAACCTACAGACAAAGGACTCTGTTTGCCCAACCAGGCTATCTCCTGTGTTTTCTTTTTGTTCTTTTGTCCACGGTTTTTTCACCAGACGGTCCCCGGAAGCCCGGGCGCATGATCTGTGACAGCAGCTTGGCGGTTCTCAAGGTGGACGGATGCTGGGAGCCAAGAATTTGTTTATTGATTTCGAAAGCCTTTTGGGAGCAGGCATAAGCCTGATGCGTTTTGCCGAGCGATCGAAGGTAACCAGCCATGTTGTGAAGACTTATGGCTGTATCGGGATGCCGCTCGCCGAACAGCTCTCGCTGGATGACGAGGGCCTGCTCGGCCAGCTCCAGGGCGCGTTTCGGGTTGCCCAGGTCGTTGGTGTAGCCGGCAACATTGTTGAGGGAGTTGGCCGTATTGGGATGCCGCTCGCCGAACAATTCGCGACGGATGGCGAGGGCCTGCTCGGCCAGCTCCAGGGCGCGTTTCGGGTTGCCCAGGTCGTTGGTGTAGCCGGCAACATTGTTGAGAGTGGTGGCCGTATCGGGATGCCGCTCGCCGAACAGTTCGCGCTGGATCGCGAGGGCCTGCTCGGCCAGCTCCAAGGCGCGTTTCGGGTTGCCAAGGGTATTGGTGTAGCTGGCAACGTTGCTGAGAGCGGTGGCCGTATTGGGATGATGCTCGCCGAACAGTTCGCGCTGGATGGTGAGTGCCTGTTCGGCCAGCTCCAGGGCGCGTTTCGGGTTGCCTAGGGCGTTGGTATAGCTGGCAATGTTATTGAGAGTGGTGACCGCATAGGGACGATGCTCGCCGAAAAGTTCACGTTGGATGGCGAATCCCTGCTCCGCCAGTTCCAGGGCGCGTTTCGGGTTGCCTAAGGCGCTAGTGTAGAGGGCAATGTTATTAAGAGTGGTGACCGTATCCGGATGCTGCTCGCCGAAGAGTTCACGCTGGATGGCAAGCGCCTGTTCCGCCAGCTCCAGGGCACGTTTCGGATTGCCTATCTCGCTGGTGTAGAGGGCAATGTTGTTGAGAGTAGAGGCCATATAGGGATGCCGGTCGCCGAAGAGTTCACGTCGGATGGCGAGTGCCTGCTCCGCCAGCTCCAGGGCGCGTTTCGGATTGCCTAGGTCATCGGTATAGCTGGCAACGCTGTCGAGAAAGCATGCCGTATCGGGATGCTGCTCGCCAAAGAGTGCACGCTGGATGGCGAGCGCCTGCTCTGCCAGTTCCAGGGCGCGTCTTGGGTTACCTAGTTCATTGGTATATATGGCAATGCTATTGAGGGAGGAAGCCGTATCGGGATGCTGCTCGCCGAAGAGTTCACGTAGGATGGCGAGTGCCTGCTCCGCCAGCTCCAGGGCGCGTTTCGGATTGCCCAGGTTATCGGTATAGCTGGCAACGCTGTTGAGAAAGGTGGCCGTCTTGGGATGTCGCTCGCCAAAGAGTTCACGCTGGATGGCAAGCGCCTGCTCCGCCAGTTCCAGGGCGTGTTTCGGGTTGCCTAGCTCTCTGGTGAAACCGGCAACATTGTTGAGGGAGGAGGCCGTATTGGGATGCCGCTCGCCGAAGAGTTCGCGCTGGATGGCGAGTGCCTGTTCGGCCAGCTCCAAGGCGCGTTTCGGGTTGCCTAGGGCGTTGGTGTAGAGGGCAATGTTGTTGATGGAAGAGGCTGTATCAGGATGCCGCTCGCCGAAAAGGTCGTGCCGGATGGCGAGAGCTTGCTCCGCCAGTTCCAGGGCGCGTTTCGGGTTGCCTAGGACGCTGGTGTAGAAAGCAATGTTGTTGAGAGTGGAGACGGTATCGGGATGCGGCTCGCCGAAAAGTTCGCGCCGGATGGCGAGAGCCTGCTCCGCCAGCTCCAGGGCGCGTTTCGGGTTGCCTAGCGCGTTGGTATAGCTGGCAATGCTGTCGAGGGAAGAGGCCACATCAGGATGCCGCTCACCGAAAAGTTCGCGCCGGATGGCGAGAGCCTGCTCCGCCGACTCCAGGGCACGTTTCGGGTTGCCTAAGAAGTTGAGTGAATAAGCCATGTCGTTGTTCAAATGGGCGAGAAGAGGTTGATCATTGCAGCCATGCTGGTCATACTCAAGGCGCGAAATTTCGACCAGTCGCTTTATCTCAAGGGGCTGGCCTCGATGAAACGGCGGGTAGGCCTGGAGCCAGGTAAGGCGGCTGGCCTGCTGCGGCGCGATCTTCAGAGAGTGGTCATGCCATTCCCGTAGATGGTCTATCTCGGCATCGAAACGTGGTAGTTGCACGAAGTCCTTCCGCAGGGCAGCGAACCAGTCGCCACCGCGCCGGCACAAGTCGGCTGCCCAAGTGGGCCGGCCGGCCAGGGGGTTTTGCTCGCGGCGGACCTCGCGCACCAGTCTGTGCAGCGCATAACTGTCGGTGCCCGGGACTTGCTGAAGAATGCGCAATGCCGTTCCCAGCCCCAGGGCATTGGTGAGTTCCACCTGGTCTGTCGTACCGACCAGCGTGGCCAGGAGATCCCGGCCCATGGGTGCCGGGCCGCTCCAGGTAAGGACATCCAGGATGTTTTGCAGTCGGGGCTCTTCGGCGATGACGCTTTCGCTGACTTGCAGCGTTGAATACAGATCGGCCTCATGCCCGGTGAGGCTCGCCAATCGGGTCGGTAAGGCCTGCCTGAGGTTATGTTGCAGCAGCTTCAGATAGTGTTGCCAACTTACCGGGCGGCGTGACAGGTAGGCGCCCGCCAGCTCCAAGGCCAGGGGCAATCCGCCCAGAGTACGGGCGATCTCCCGGGCGGCTGCCCAGTCAGCTTCGCAGTCGGGCTGGCGACCGGCTTCCTGGGTCAGCATGAGCAGCGATTGGTCCGGGTCAAGCACGTCAATCGGCACGTAGGTGAAGTCTGGCTGTTCTGACCGGCTGGTTACGAGTATGTGGGGTTCCGCTGGGGGTTCGGGCAAATAGCTCTTGATGGTTGCCGGTTCTTCAAGATTGTCGAAAATGATCAGGCATCCGGAATAGCTGCGCAACCTGTGCAGCGCAACCTCCAGTTTGAGCCTGTGTTCCGATACGGGTGCCACCCAGTTTGCCCTGACAGCAAGGTCTGCGAGCTGTGCGTCCAGGTCTTGGTCGGCGGTCAGCCAGATGACGCCGTTTGGGTAGGCGTCCCGGTAGTGGTAGGCGTATTCCACCGCCAATTGGGTCTTGCCAAGGCCACCGAGACCTTGAAAAACGGCTGTTTGGCCGATGGCGGTACGGCGTCCGGTGGTGAGTTGCTGCCGTACCTTGTCCAACGCCACTTCCCGGCCTATGACCTGATCACCTTTTTGGCGGTAGGGGACAAAGAACGGCGGCTTGCGCGGGTCGTAGGGAAGTGCGGCTTTGGGAGGTGTCGCCTCTTTGACCGCTTGGTCTGAAACCACTACTTGTTTGTGGTTCAAGCGCTTGACAGCGACGGGCTTCGTGCCGCCATCCTGTTTGTCAAGGTCGAAAGATGTGTCTCGGTCCAGTGTCCGCCCGCCGCCCTTAATCTCGCTGGCGCGGCGCGGCCAGATCCTCAGCTTGAATTCCTTGTCCTCCAGTTTCAACTCACACAGGGAATAGCCGTGTTCGCGTTTTCCTTCCTTCTCACCCCAGAATTCGAGGCCAAAGAGTGAAGCGCCTTGTTGTCGCCTCCGTTCGCTACCACCCCCGTACGACACGGCCCTTAGATTCCCCTCATGCATGTGGCCAAACAAGTGGAAGGCAAAGCGCTCAGGTGGGTAATGAATTTCATCCGAAAAGTGCTTCTGCGCCTCAGCACTCAGCCACGTGACCGGATGGTGGGTGAGCAGCAGGCAGAGGTCGTGTTGCTTCGCCCAGTCCGCACCATTGCCGTTGCAGGCTGCATGAAACTGGTGAACATCCAGGTGTAGCTTGTTTTCGAAGTTTCCACCCGCCAACTGCAGATAGGCACTGTTCAGTCCCACGATGCCCAACGTGATGTCACCCACCTTACATGAAGCTGAGCAATCACCAGGCAAAAGGCCACTGTTGAGTACGGTGGGTTTCGGGATGGGCGTGTGTGTCCACCAGTGAGTAAAATCTTGGAACGCTGTGGAAATCAAAGCTCGCTGGGGACTATCCGCCTTATCCCAGAAAGGGATCTGAACTGACGGCAGATGCCAGTTGTGCAAAAGGGTGATCAGAGTCGGATCAGATTGATCTTCGGGACGGACGAGATCGTGATTTCCTGGAATGGCCAGCAGTTCTGGTGTGAATCCCCATTCCTTGAAGCGGGACCAGAATTTTTGCAGCAGCTTGACGACTTCATCAAACTCGAGCTTGATGCCCCGTTGGGTGAGATCCCCTGTGAACAAAACCATGTCCCACGGGCCAACTTGTTTCCGGAGGAAGTCCAGATCGTTGAGGAATATCTCCTCCACGTTCGGCCAAAGGGATGCTTGGCCTGGCATGCCAAGATGAAGGTCGGTCAGGTGCAACCATCTGAAAGTAGTCATGGCTATTTTACCGCCTTAAATATGAGGTGCTTACTAACACGTTTTTCGTTTGAAATCTATAATATAAAGAAAAATGTCAGCCTATTCCTTACAGTCAACTATCATGAGGAAGAAGCAAACACAGGCGTCCTGAAGGTCGAATTCGTGGGGGCCGATCAATTCGTGCTTCGCCGCCGCACCCGAACTCCACAGATGGGAAACGATGAGCCGCATGATCCGGATCAGGGCGCGGGTCTGCTGAAAGCCGCGATTCTCCTTGAAGCGGGCGTAAAGATCGCGGATCGCCGGGTGGAAAGGGTAGGCATTTCGGATATCCGTCTTGAGCTGGTCGGGGGAGACCTCCGAAAGGCCCATCTTCTTGGCGTTGTCCACAGCGACGCCGTAAGCATCGGCGACTTCGTCGATGTCAGCGATGGGGGGCGTCTTTTCAAAGATCCTGGTTCGCAGGATGTGATAGATTTCGTTGGTATTGATCTTCACCGGATCGATCCGGATGACGTTTCGGTTCACCTCCTGCTCCAGATCGTTCAGGGACTGCAAGGCCTGGGTGATGGATGCGCTCCCGCCGGCATAGGCGGTGCCGCTTATGTCGGTAATGACCACGCAGGCCCTCGGGAGTTTGTTGCTGTTGACGGCCACAAGCAGATTGGCGAGAGCAATTTCCGTCAATCGATCCAGGTACGTGTCGCCAACGGCCACCGCCCGGGCGGCTTCGAAATAGGGAGGCAATTCATCCAGGAGAATGAGCACCGGTTCACCCCGGAGGAGTTCCACCCACTTGTTGGGATCGGGCGGTTTCAGGGGGCTGTAGAATTCGTTGAATACGGCTTTCCGGTTGAGCTGCTCGGCTATTTCCCCCCAGATGCCGAAGGGCGTGCTGGTCTTCCGGCCGCTGAAGGCGACGACCGTCACAGCGCCCAGGTCACCCGGCTTGAAGAAATCGGCCATGACCTGCTTGCGGTATTTTGGGTATTTTGCCAGGAGCCCCAGGGTGATGAGATTGTGCGTCTTCCCGCCGCCCATCGACTGACTGAGCAGAAACGTGCCGGAGGCGCTGGTGGTTTTACCTTCCAGCCGGTTGAACGCCTCCGTCAGGAGGATGCGCATGCCTTCGGTGACATAGTTCTCGGATAGAAACTCATCGGGGTGAATCGACAACAGGTCATCCAGGTTGTAAACCGTGTCCAGGCGGGCCTTGTCGAAAACCGAAGCCCTGGGCTTGCACAGATCAGCGAGTGTTTTCATGAATGGTCTCCCGTTGCGTGAGATGTCAACACTTGGCAGGTCACTTTAATCATTAAAGTTACTTATCTATACGATCTCATTCAGACTATACCGAAGCATCCGATCATTTTCACGCCAGAACTTTACCTCAGAGGCGGTCAATTCTTCGAGGGCCAGGGGGTCCAGGTATTTCCGGGGTTGCGCCGGATCGGGTTGAAGTTCGGCCAGCGGGACGGAGTGGAGTTGATTTGGGGCATACGTCGCCATGAAAAGTTCCTCCTTCCTGATGAGACAGTGGCTAAATGCTAACGATTTCAGGATGATTCTTGCGGAAGACGATACAGAAAAATTGTTGGGATATCAAGGGAAATAATATCAGTGTCGGGAGCAAAGGTTATTCCTTGTCCATCAGCGGCGGATTTTCCGGGCTATCTTAAGTTCCTGTGATACTGATTGTTCCGTCGTTTACAGAAAGCACCGCATCACAGGTCTTCCCCGGCAGGCTGAAGACGAGTTCCTCCAGGCTGATCGTTCCGGCCCGCATCTGCGCCAGCAGGTCTACGGGGTCGTGGTTGAAGGCCACGCGGCGGGAAGGCGGATCCTGGCGGTCCGACTCCATCGGTCGGGCATCCATCAGCTCCGCGGAATAGCCGAAGTAGCTGATGATGTCCGCGGCGATGCTTCCCATCAGGGTATTGCCACTTTCCTCGAAGAGAGACCCAATGAAATCCCGTTGGGTTTGGGTGAGGTCCTCGGAAGGGTGGGATTCGAGCCAGGTAGCGAAGCGCTCAAACACCTCCGATGGCGACATTTCCAGGGCTTCCAAGATGATGTCGAACCAAGGCACGGCCTTGCCGTGGTTGTAGAGGACATCGCAGCCGTGAGCGATCCGCGCGGCCAGCGCAATGTTCTTCCGGCTGAAGGTCGGCGAGGCGATCACCTGATAGGGGTTGCACGCCTCGTGTTCCAAATTCAGAGCAGGTGCGGTTTCGGCCAGGCGGGTGCCCGGAAAGACGGAGAGGCGGAAGACGTCTATGTGATTGGGAACGAGGCTCATGGCGAAATCCAGGCTTGAGCGGAAGCCTTCCAGGGAGTCGCCGGGCAACCCGTAGATGAGGTCGAAACCATAGGTGACGTCCGCATTGTGAAGGAGGAGAATCTTGGCCTCGAAATCTGCGGGATCGAAACTGCGGCTGATGTTCCGGAGCACCGCGTCGTGGGCGCTCTGCAGGCCGATCTGTAGGGAACACCGGATGGCCGCGAAGAGCCCGGCCATTTCCCGGTCGATGAATTCGTTGCGGATCTCGAAGAAGAAGTGGATATCCGGGGCCTTCACCGCGATGAGGCGCAACACCTGCTTCGCGTTGGCCTTGTGGTAGTTGAAGGTAGGGTCCAGCACGAAGACCTCGCGGATTCCGCTGGCGGCGAAGAGATCCAACTCGGCTTCCACCCGGTCCATGGGAACCCTGCTGATGCCCGCCGTGCCGCGGGATTCGAAGCAGAAATCGCAGGTGAAGGGGCAGCCCCGGGACAATTCCCAGAGCGCGCCACTGTAGTCGGCCAGCCTCAGCGTGCCATCCAGGAACGGGGAGGGCAGAGTGGCGAGATCCTTCACGGGCATCGGTCTTGCGGAGGCGGCGATCTCTTGGGTTGTCGCGCCCTTGAGGAGGCGGCCCAAGGTCTCGACGATGAGATCCTCCCCTTCGCCCGCCAGGACGAAATCCATCGCGGGATCGCCCAGGACGCCCACTTGATCTGCCGTGGCTTCGGCCCCTCCTGCGAAGATGACGAGGCCCGGTCGCCGTTGTTTCAGGACCGAGGCAATCTCCAGGGCCAGGCCGCGGTTCCAGATGTACATCGAAAACCCGACATGGTCCGGATCCGATTCGAGGATTCGGTCCGCGCACTCGACCGCCGGTTGATCCAAAAAGAGATTCAGGATGCGGGTCTGGATCTCCTCTCCGAAAGCCCTCCGAAGTACGGCCGCGAGCATGGCGGGGCCCAGCGGCACGGCCCGGGGAGATGCTTTGATGTGGATGGCCGCCAGGACCAGCTTCATGATTCCGCCTTCTTGGGGTAATCCCAACAATCAGGCAATAAGGGGAAAAACGACTAAATTAATGAATTTTCCATCACAGAGGAATTTCGTCCAAGCCCAGGATTTAAATCCACTGATCGAATTTCTTGAAATCATCAAGGTTATGCGTCAGCAAAGGAGATTCATCATCCGTGGCATAGACGAGAATGTTCGTAAAAGTTATTATCGACTTGAACTCCTCTACAAATCATCGATCTGCCACTGGTCGTAGGGGCGATCCTTCGCCCTTGCGGAATAAGAGGAGAGCTCCATGATGAAACGGGAGGGACTCACGGGAAGATTTCCCATTCCCCGCGCATAATCGGTCAGCGGATAGCAGAGGTAGAGCTCGTCCTTCGCGCGGGTCGTTGCGACATAAAACAGCCGCCGCTCCTCCTCCTCCCCGCCCGGCTCCTTCAGCGCCCGGGCAAGCGGGATCATCCCTTCACTGCACCAGATTATCAGGACCGATTTCCATTCCAGCCCCTTTGCCTGGTGGATGGACGAGAGGACCACGCGCTCTTCCAGGATCTCCTCCGGGCGACTCTCTTCGTTTACGCCGGTCAAGAGCGCGAGCTCGCTCAAAAAATCCTCGAGTGACGGAAAACGGGAAGAAAAATTCGCAAACTGAATCAGATCGTCCTCGCGGGATGCCGCGTCGGTATGCCTCTCCCGGAGAAGGTCGCTATAACCGCTTTTGAGGATCGTTTCGATCAGGATGGACGGATTGCTGCTTTCGCAGCCGCGAAGCGCGCGGAAGGTTTCCTGAAAACGACAGAGTCCGGGCGTCGCCGACCGGGGTGCGCACCCTTTGAAATCCTCCGTCAAAACGGCCGCATGTGGATCGGAAATGCGGGAAACGAACCGCCAGACCTTCTCCGCCGTCACCCGGCCGATTTTTTCGTAGAGGCTGAGGACCCGCTTCCAAGCAATCTCGTCCCGCGGGTTGACGAGGATCCGGAGGTAGGCCGTCACGTCCTTGATGTGCGCCTGTTCAAAAAATCGGATCCCGGAGCGGATCTCGAACGGAATTCCCCGGCGGGTCAGCTCCATCTGCACCTCCATCGAATGGTAATGCGCCCGGTAGAGGACGGCGATCTCCCCAAGCGGGGTGCCGCCCCGGTTGAGTTCCAGTATTCGCTGGGCGACAAAATCGGCCTGCTGGAGGACGTTCCGGGTCGGGACGAGGACGGGGCGGATCCCCCTTTCCCGCACGGCCCTCAGCGTTTTTTGAAACTGGCGCTCGTTGTTCGTGATGCTCAGGTTCGCCAGATGGAGGATCTCCGGCGTGCTCCGGTAGTTCGTCTCTAATTTGAAGATCTTGCATTCCGGATAACGGTCGGGGAAGCGCATGATGTTTTCGTAATTCGCGCCCCGGAAAGAGTAGATGCTCTGCGAATCGTCGCCGACGACCATCAGATTGCGGTGGCGGGAGGCGACGAGGTCCATGATCTCCGCCTGGAGCCGGTTCGTATCCTGATACTCGTCGACGAGGACGTGGAGGAAACGCCCGGCATAAAAGTCGCGAACATCGTCGAAGCGAAGCAAAAGCTCGCGCCAGAGGAAGAGAAGGTCGTCGAAATCCATGACGTTGAGCTCCATCTTCCGCTTCCGGTAATGTGCGGCGACGGCGGCGATCTCCTCCGAGCGGTGGGCGAAAAAAGGATACCGCCCGGCCACGACGTCGAGCAAAGGGACCTCCGTATTGACGGCCAGGCTGATCATGTCGCCGACTACGTCTCCCCGCGGAAATTTGTCGCCCTTCCCGTCGATCCCGGTCTCCGTGATGCAGGTGTTGATCAGTTGCCGCGCATCCTCGCTGTCGAGAATCGAAAAATTGTTTGCATAACCGAGGCGGGGCGCATGGGAGCGAAGGGTTCGATGGGCGCAGTGGTGGAAGGTCCCGCCCCATAGGCCGCCGATCTCACGGTCGATCAGCGTTTCCACGCGCGTGAGCATCGACCGGGCCGCCTTGTTCGTGAAGGTGGCGAGCAGGATCCGCTCCGGCGGGACGCCGCTTTCGACGAGACGGGCTACGCGGTATGTGAGCGTCCGCGTTTTTCCGCTCCCCGCTCCGGCGATCACCAGCAGCGGCCCCTCCTCCTCCAGAACAACCCGGAGCTGCTCCGGATTGAGCTCTTTTTCGTAATCGATCATCGTCTCCTTCGGCCCGCCCGTTGCCGGCAGTATCCGGTTGGAAAAGCGTATTGTCTGAACACGCACTCCCGTTCAACGGGAGGAACAAAGCCTGCAATAACCTTAATGAACAGTCCATTTCGGTCATGAAAAGATGACGGTATGGAAATGAATTTCGGCGGGACTATAGGTTAAAATTCAGGGCCGGTCAAGGAAATAGCCGGCGGGTTTTGCTTGACAGATCCCGCATCTCATCTCTATAGTCCCGGCGGGTTGCAAATGTATCCGTCATTTCCCTGTCCATTTTCCCCAGGAGGTGTCGATGGAAGATCGCACTTTTGGTCCGATCCGTTTCCTCGCCGGTGAAAACCGGGGCCGTTATCCCTCCTGCCACTCCCTCTATATCGAAGGCGCGGGCGTCCTGATCGACCCTGCATCGAGTCGGGAAAGGCTCCTCCGTCTCCGCGCCGAAAAGGAGGTCAAGATAGTCTGGCTCAGCCATTGGCACGAGGACCATTTCATGCATCTGGACCTCTTCGACGACCTTCCCCTCTGGGTCTCTCTGCAGGATGCGCCACCGCTTGCCGATCTGGAAGTTCTGATGAAATGGTATGGACTCAATGAGGAGGAAAAGCGGGTATGGGGCCCCCTGCTGCTGGAGCAATTCCATTTCCGGCCGCGAAAACCGGCCCGTTACCTCGTGGACGGCGAGATCATCCGCCTTGGCGAGCTCTCCGTGAAGGTGATCGCGACCCCGGGTCACACCCCCGGCCATCTCTCCTTCTTCTTTCGGGAGGCATCCGTACTTTTCGTCGGGGACTACGATCTTACCCGTTTCGGACCCTGGTACGGGGATCTCTTTTCCGACATCGATGAGACGCGCGCCTCCATTGAACGTCTCCAGGGAATTCCGGCCCATGTTGTTCTGACCGGCCATGAAACCGGCGTCTTCCATGACCCCCCTCTGGAACTCTGGCGGCACTACGGTTCGGTGATCGCGGAAAGGGAGAAAAAACTGCTAACGCTGCTGGAAAAACCAAGAACGCTGGAAGAGATCGTGGCCGCTTGCATCATCTACGGGAGACCGCGGGAGCCGAAGGCGTTTTTCACCTTCGGGGAGCGGGTCCTCATGACCAAGCACCTGGAACACCTTCAGAAACGGGGGATGGTCCTTTTGAGTAACGGCCTTTACCACTTAATCCCCTCCCACCTGGCGGGGGAGGGTTAGGGTGGGGGGGGTTACCACGGAGACGCCAAGTTGTTGCTTCACCCACCCCCTAACCCCCTCCCGTCAAGGGAGGGGGTTATACGAAGGAAAAAGTGTTACAGGCGCTTATGGCGTAAAGCCGATCTCGCGGGCGTAGGCGAACTGCCGCTGCCAGGGGATGTGGGCATGGGCGCGGTCGAACGGTTCCGCACCGATCCGGCGGATGGACGCCTCATCGACGGAAACCGGATGGCCGCCCGCGATGAAACCGGCATCCTCCGCAATCACTGGATGGTTCCCGGGCAGGCAGTCGCACTCGGTTACGATCCGGATCAGTGCGTTAACGATGACCGTTTTCGGACCGATGACCCTCCAGATCGCAGCCGCCGTCTCCACCAGCTTCTCCTGGAAGACCATGATATCCGTATCCCAGAGAATCTTGAGGGCCAACTCCGGGCAGAGGGCAATGCACTGGGCGCAGCCGATGCATGCATTCAGGTCATAAACCGGATCCTGATCCGGCGGCAGGGCGGCGGCGCCGGCGGGGCATACCTCAACGCAGAGCCCGCACCGGGTGCATCGCTTCCGGCTCAAAACGGGGTGGGCGTCCGCATGCATCCGCTGCTTTTGGGCGCGGGAGGCCATCCCCATGGAAATGTTCTTGATGGCCCCGCCGAATGAAGACCCCATGTGCCCCTTGAAGTGGGAAAAGATGACGAAACCGTCCGCCTTCCGGAGAATCGACGCCGCCTGGACCGCAGAAAAATGGCGACCGCCGCCCGGGATTTCAATGACATCCCGCCCGTCCATACCGTCGCCGATCCGGACGGGACAGCCCAGATATTCCTCCGTGAAGCTGTGCTCCGCGGCGGTCTTCAGGCTCTCTTCTCCGCTGCGCCTTCCCCCCGAATAGAGGACGGTGGTGTCAAAAACGAAAGGCCGGACGCCCAATTCCGTGAGCCAACGAACGATCTCGCGCGCGTACCGGGGGGGCAGAAAACCCTCATTGCCCCGTTCCCCCCAGTGGATCTTGATCCCGACGCTCTCCCCGACGGTAAAGGGGGGAGAAAGGTCCTGCAGCAGACCGCGGAGGGATTCGGCGGAATTGCCGGGAATATGAAGAATATCAGCCATTGGCATTCCCGATTCGCCTTATCTCACGGTTCACCAATCATTAATTGGTTAATCAGCGTCCCGCGAATTCCAGTTCGACCTTTCCGATCACGCTGGCGAAAACCAGTTTCAGGGGACCGTCGACCCCGCCGATTTTCTCCAACGGCGGGAAGCGAAGCCAATAGCAAATGCCGTAATAAGGTTTGATGTAAGTAAAAAAACCCGTCACAACCGGCGTGACCGGATCGACCCGTCTCACCTCGACGGGCGTGATCTTCTCCCCCTTGCTGTTCACAAGAAAGATCGACCAGATCGACCCGCGTCGATCAAAGTCATTCTCCGTCCTTTCCGGAATGTGGGCATAAAAGATGAATTCGGTGAATTCGGATGCGGCCCGCATCGCTTCGTGATTTTTCAGCTCATCTGTGCTGAGCTGGTATATCCTTGCGTATTCCTTAAGATAGGCCCGGTTGAATTCCGGGCTTCGCAGGGTTGCACTGATATGGGCCTGCGTGTCGAACTGAGAATAGATGATCTTTTCACGTGTCCACCGCCCGAGGGCCTGAAGATACTCCTCCGACATCCCCTTATCTTTTACGATATCCAGATAACCATCGAGATGGCTGCATGCAGCGACACCGATCAGACAAAGCGCACCGATAACGGGATTCACCCATCGTTTCATCGTTTCTCTCCAAAGACCCGGTTGAAGATAAAGTCGATCTGTTTGACGAAATTTCCGACCTGAAATACCCCCTCAAGATCATCCATGTTCAGTCGCGACATCACCTCGTCGTCCTGCTGCAGCAGATCCCTGAATTCAAGTCCCTCCTGCCAGGATCTCATCGAGTTTTTCTGGACGATCGCGTACGCCCCTTCCCTGGAGATCCCTTTTTCGATCAGTTTCAGCAGTACCATCTGCGAAAAGACGACGCCCTTCGTCATCTGGATATTGGCAAGCATCCTCTCGGGATAGACAACGAGCTGATCGATCAGACCGGTGAAGCGGCCGAGCATGAAATCGAGGAGAATCGTCGCATCGGGCCCGATGACCCTCTCAACGGAGGAGTGGCTGATGTCCCGTTCGTGCCAGAGGGCGACATCTTCGAGGGCGGCGACGGCATAGGAACGCATCAGACGGGATAGACCGGAGAGGTTCTCCGAAAGGACGGGATTCCGCTTGTGCGGCATCGCGGAGGATCCCTTCTGCCCCGGTGAGAAATACTCCTCCGCCTCGCGGACTTCGGTCCTCTGAAGCAGCCGGATCTCCTGGGAAAACTTGTCGATCGAGGAAGCGATGATCGCCAGCGTCGCAAAGTATTCGGCGTGGCGGTCCCGCTGGACGATCTGGGAGGATGCGGGCGCGGGCTTCAGCCCTAACTTTGCACAGACGTATTCCTCGATTGCGGGATCAATGAAGGAGAAGGTCCCCACGGCGCCGGAGAGTTTTCCCGTGCTGATCGTCTCCCTTGCCCGGACCATTCTCTCCCGGTTCCGTTCCATTTCACCATACCAGAGGGCCATCTTTAGTCCAAACGTGATCGGTTCCGCATGGATTCCGTGCGACCTTCCGATCATGAGCGTATTCTTGTGGGTGAATGCCTTTTTCCTGATTGCGGCCAACAGAAGATCCATGTCCTCGATCAGGATATCGGCCGCCTCCCGGAGGAGAAGCCCCAGGGAGGTATCCAGGACATCGGAGGAGGTCAACCCCAGGTGAATGAAACGGCCGTCCTCCCCGACCTTCTCCGTGACGGAGGTGAGAAAGGCGATCATATCGTGCTTCGTCGTCTTCTCGATCTCATCGATTCGGTCCACGTCGAATCCGGCCCGTTCGCGGATATTCCTCATCGAGGCCTCAGGGATTTCCCCCCGCTTCGCCATGGCCTCACAGGCCAGGATCTCGATATCCAGCCAACGCCGGTACCGGTTCTCCGGACTCCAGATCGCTTCCATCTTCGCTCGCGAATATCGCTGTATCAACCTTCTCCTCCTGTTTCGATCTACGTTAACCGGCGAGCCGGACACCCATTTCGGATCGACGCGCCAAAAAGCAATTAAAAAAACATCCTGAATCGTGGGTAATTTATTATGAGTCGGCATCGGAGTCAAGGGATTTGCGCGCTTTCAAATATCCAGGTTGAATTCTGCGCTGCGACATGTTAGATAAATACGGTTAATGGTTGTTGATGGAGTTCTGACCGGGAGATGGGTATAGAAAATGAAAAAATCATGCAGATGGGTCGTCGGCATCTTGTTTCTGCTCGTTTCGCTTCAGCCCCTCTGGGCCAAGGATAAATACACCGTTGCCGTTCTGCCCTTTTCCGTCCACAGTGCGGAAAATATCGATTACGTGCGGCAGGGCATTGGAGATATGCTTGCGTCACGGATCTCCGTCAGCGAGAAATTAGAGGTCATCGGCAGAGATTCGCTCTTCGATGTGCTGAAAGAAACCGCGGGGAAGGAATTTACGCCGACCGATGTCCATGCCGTGGGGAAAAAAGTGAACGCGGATTTCGTAGTCTGGGGCAGCATCACGAAGATCGGCAGCAACCTGAGCATTGACGGCAAGATGCTCGATATCGCCGCCAACAAGTCGGCCTTGAATATCACCGCACAATGTCCTACCATGGATGATGTGATCCCGAAAATCAACGATTTTGCCCAACGGATCACCACCCACATCCTCGGCGCTCCGCCCCAGACCATTGCGGCGCTGCCGACCGCAAAGGAAGTGATCGTTTCCCGCCCGCCTTCCCCCCAGGCGGCACGGGAAGCGGAGATCATTTCCGGGATGGGGGGCGGCCGCAAAGGCACCTTCACCTCATCCGTCAATCCGGACTTCATCAACGCCGCTCAGCCGCTGAACCGGAAGACCTTCTGGAAGAGCCAGCAATTTTCCAATGAGTTCCGGGGAATGGACATTGGGGATGTCAACGGGGACGGCCTCAACGAGACCGTCATGATCGATCCGCACAATGTGTTCATCTACCAGAAAAAAGGAAATGAATTCAAACTGATTCAGCAGATTCCCGGAAAATCCTATGACTATTATGTAAGCCTTGATGTCGCCGATATCAACGGGAACGGCATCAAGGAGATCATCGTCTCCAGCTATACCGGCCAGCAGGTCGATTCCTTTATACTGGAGTTCCGGAACGGAAAATTCCAGACGATCGCCTCCGATCTCCCCTGGTTCATGCGGGCCATCGACAACGGCTCGGGGATACCCCTTCTGCTCGGTCAGAGACGGGGCATCGGCATGCCCTTCGATACCCCGATTCATGAAATTGTCTGGAAGAACGGCGCGTATGCGGAAGGTCCGAAGATGAAGATTCCGCAGGGCCTCTCCGTTTACGGTCTCACCCTGGACAAATTGGGTTCAAGCGGCGCCGAAAAGATCATTGCCCTCAACAGCGACGATTATCTCTGCGTCTTTGAACAGACGGACAAACCCCTTTCCAAGGTCGCCATCTTCGGCGGCAGCAATGAATTCCTCTGGAAAAGCGATGAGCAGTTCGGCGGGAGCAATACCTATATCGAACCGATGAACCGCGGCGGCTTCAGTGAAAACAAGTCCGAAGATGCCGATCTGATCCACTACATCAACCTTAGGATCGTGACGTATGATACGAACAGGGACGGCAAGCGGGAGATCATTGTTGTGAAAAACCTCTCTTCCGCCTCCCGCATGTTCCAGAGTCTTAAACTCTTCACCGCCGCAGAGGTTTACAATCTGGAATGGGAAGGCACGGGGATGGTGGAGAACTGGCGGACAAAGAAGATCAGCGGCTACGTTGCGGATTACCAGTTCAAGGATATCGACAATGACGGGGAAAACGAGGTCGTTCTCGCGCTGGTTCTCTCCGTGGGCGGTTCCATCAAGAACCGCAGTGTGATCGTCACCTACTCCCTGAAAAGCGAATAGAAGGGATTGACAATTCACGAAAACTGTTATAGGGGTTCGCGCCTTGATAAAAAACGGGTTCCCGCGAACGGAAATTCATGTTCGCCCTTATCGAAAGGCGCCCTGGATGATCAGGCGGTGTAGCTCAGCCGGTTAGAGCATACGGCTCATATCCGTAGTGTCCGGGGTTCGATTCCCTGCACCGCCACCAGTTGATAGTCCGGCACAGTCCGGAGAAGAACAAAACCCGTTAGAAATAGCGGGTTTTTTCTTGCCTATTGTCTGGACGGGCTAAAGGCCGGCGCGGTGGTGTTACCATTCGTGGCAAACGGGGCGGGCTATGATGGGCAGGTTGTGAACTTCACGAAATAGAAACGCCTTGCATTATACTTTCTTTTGGTATAGGATGAAACCATGAAATGGACGGTTGAAGAAAAGACGGGGCTGCACAAACGAATCAGAAAGCTGCCCGAAAATGTCCAGAATCTCCTGATTGCCTTGAAAAAAGACATGGAAGCAAACGGGCCGATACGGGGAGACTGGCCGAACTTCAGCGTACTGTCCGGCGCTCGTTATCATTGCCATTTGAAGAAAGGCCACCCCACGTACGTGGCGATATGGGAAGTAACGGATAAAGAAATAAAAATCATCGAGGTGATTTATGCAGGCACACACGAAAAAGCACCCTACTGAAACAGTTGAACTGCGATTCATCGGGCCGATTGTGAACATAGCGCGGGCCATTGAAAGCCTGAAGCCCCTGGGATTCGTGGACACGTCGGATTCTGTCCCGTGGCGGGAGGCCTACCCCGAATTTTCGGAAGCACAGCTTATCGGCAAGGCTTTGGCCGGGGCAAGATACCGGGAAGGATTGACGCAGATGAAACTTGCCGAACTGACCGGCATCCCGCAGCGCCATATTTCCGAAATGGAGAACGGCAAGCGTCCCATCGGCAAGGAGATGGCAAAGCGTTTAGGGAAAACCCTGAACATCAGTTACAAGGTGTTTCTGTAGGAAGATCACCCAAGGGGATAGGCTCTGCAGGCCGAAAACGGGAACATCACCCGCTCCCCCTTTCAATTAACCTCTTGGGATAATTGCGAGGGATAGGCAATGTAGAGTTCACCTTCTTTCTGAATATTTTCCTCAATCCTTCGATTCGAGCAAGAGATATCAGATTCAAATGAGCTGCAGCACCGCATCAATAGATTGTCGGCACCATATCTGTTGAAAAGCTTCAGAATGTATTGATGCTCCTCCGTATACTCCATCCGCTGCGATGATCAGGTTTTCCCCGGCGAAGGTTTAAGGTTCCTACCCTCACGCCACGCCGGTCTCCCCAGGGTGTCCATCCCCCATACCCGAGATCCTGGTTGGAGTCCTCAAATTAGGGAAAACAATCCATTGGACTTTTCTGAGATTTTGGTGATAACTGGTTCTAACGTGCAGTTTGGGGAGAGGAATATTTCGGATCAGTGGGGGTGTGGACACCTTCCTGTACTACACAAATCGTCCACCTCGATGAAAATGCTTGACTTTAACTCGTAATCATTGATGTTGTATTTCCGGTAATCCTGATATTGATGAGCCGTTTTGAAGGGGCTTGCGGAATTGTGATGCATGGTCTGGCGTTTCTTTGCCACGAAGCTGGAAACGGCGAATAACAATGGCAAGCGTTGCCCTAAATATGCGTGTATTGTATTTCTACCCGACCTCAACTCCACGGGGGTGATCCAGTGTCAGGCTACGTTACCGAACGGAACAAGTTGATCCCAGCCGCCGAGAAACACGCGAATAAGCAGGTGGGGGAGACGAACAAGCCGGGACATCTCCAGGAAGATTATAGGGCGGAATGGAACTTTTGCTTTCATCAGAAAATGAATCGGCTCTGGGAGGGGCGAAATACTCCGCTGTCGATCTCCATCTCCAAACACACGCTGATGACTTCTACAGCGACCCCGATTACTCCTGGGATGAATACATCCAATCATAGCGCCTCATCAAAAAAGGCGTGCAGGAGAGGTCTGTCTGAATTGTGCTCAAAAATGCCTTCTTGACGGGTGACTCGACCAAAAGGTGAGCTGATTTCTCAAAAGAGCGGCCGCTGCTCCACCTCCCTTTCCCAACCGCATCGCCAGCCCCTGCTTTTCGATGCAAAATATCCCTGATGCAAAATATCCCTGATGGTAACGATTCAGTCTCGAGTGGGGGGGGTATTATAGAGACAAGGCAGAGGAGTGCAGAGAGCAAAGACTGATCTTTGTATTCTCTATACGGGGTTGCTTTTGGGGTTGATATTGAGCGTTGTTAAGGGGGACGCG
>JAURXV010000005.1 GCA_030654195.1 Syntrophales bacterium
CATGTTTGAGGGTCTGAAGGGCCTTCTCGACCAAATGGGGCAAGCCATTCCCTCGCTCGCGGGGATTCCTGCCGGAATACCGGAGCCCGACATTCAATTCCGGATTCTGGAAGAACTGCGATCCCTTTTTCCCGAATCTTAAATCACTCCGGAGTTTCCTGGTCAAATCCCCTTGACACACAACAAAAAAGGTGACTCAACGGGAATCGATGCTGAGTCACCTTTCACGACCATCTCCGTTTCTCAAGGTTATTGCAGGTCATGCTCGATAATCTTCATATCCTTGCTCCATCCGGATTTATCCGTTCTGATATTTCTGCATGACTGGTTATGTTGGAGCTTGAAGACAATCTTTCCCTGATACTCGCCATCATGATGGACCCTGTATCCGAGTATCGTCCCTCCATAAAAAGAGGGTTCCTGCCGCTTTTTATGAAAATAGATATTGCCACCGACCAATTTCTTCGCTTGACCATCATCCAGTCCCCACGAACCGCTTTCCCACACATTGTCTTTCAGCTTCACAAAATGATTCAACGGTTCAACCAAATGGATATTCATTTTACCCTCCTTCACTGGCTTCACGGGAATTCAACGCCCTTCATTTCTTGACGTTAAAAAAAAACAAAAGCCCTGTCACATCATAAGAGACAGGGCTGGGAGATTTTTTTCACTTCCCTATATGGGAAGGACAAGTATTCAATTTTTCTAAGTCAATCATTATGTTGACTGAAGCGTACTCCCATTCTCAACAAAGTCAAGGCATATTATTCCAGCGAATTGCCTCAAATAAAATGTTACCCAGGGAGCGCTTAAAATGGATCGACCATCCTTCTTGACGTACTCAACGCTTTTGCATATACTCCGCCGTCCGTTTGCCCGGTTCGCCCTGCCTTTGACACCGACAAGGAGAATCAGCAATGGGATCATACAGATAAAAATTATCGATGGGAGGATGGATCGTGATTCAAAAAATAGGACGGTATATGATGATCGTGACGGCCTGTTCACTGATTCTGGGCATGACTGTCGGCTGCGGCACAAAGGAGGAAAAGGCGCAGACGGCCAAGCCCGTGATGGCGCCGGGTCCGGCTGAAACGGCGGCCCCGGTTGCCGCTTTGCCCGCCGTGCAGCCTGAGGTTCCCGGAAAAAAGGCGGACGACGCGGGGATTGCCGTGGAAGTGGACGGGGTCAAGATGATGAAGGCACAGCTCAATTCGGAGATGCAGCAGAAGCTGACGCTGCTCAAGGATCAGATTCCCGCCGAACGCCTGGAACAGGCCAAGGCCGAAATTCGCAAGGGGCTGATCGATGAGTTTGTGGTGCGCACCCTGCTGAACAAGGAGGTCGCCGCCAAAAAGGTTGCCGCCGGCGAAAAGGAGATTGCGGAGGTGCTGGACGGAATGAAGGCCCAGTTGCCCGCCGGGAAGACGATGGACGATCTCATGAAGAGAAACGGGATCAACATCGCGAAGATACGCGAAGAGATCGGAATGAACATAAAAATGGACAAACTGGTCATGCAGGAGCTTGGGGGAAAGGTCAAGGTCACGGACAAGGAGATCTCCGATTTTTATGAGAAGAACAAGGAAAAGTTTATGAAACCGGAATCCGTTCATGCCCGACATTTGCTGGTGGCCAAGGTTCCGGAAGATACCGACAAGACGAAGGCGGACAAGAAGGCGAAGGCGGAAGAGCTGCAGAAAAAGCTTCTAACGGGCACCGATTTTGCCGATCTGGCCGCAAAGAATTCCGATTGTCCGAGCAAACAGAACGGTGGGGATCTCGGAACCTTTGCCCGCGGCCAGATGGTTAAGCCGTTCGAGGATGCGGCATTCTCGCAGCAGAAAAATGCGATCGGTCCCGTTGTGGAAACGGATTTCGGGTTTCACATCATCCAGGTCCTCGAACATCAGACCGCCCAGGTCTTAAAGCTCGATGGTGAAACAAAGAAGCGGATCACCGCCTTTCTCGAACGCCAGAAACAGCAGGGGGCTTTCGACGGGATGGTGAAACGCCTGAAGGCGGGAGCCAATATCCTGGTCTACGGAAAGTAACTGGAGGGTGTTCGATGAGGAACCGCAAAGCGGGACAGATCCGGGACCGGCTCTGGTATCTGGGACGGGAGGAGTCGGGAATTTACCTGCTGGAGGGCGAGAGCTGTTCGCTGATCCTCAGCGGCGGGATGAGCTATCTGGCGCCGGTCGTCCTCAAACAGATCCGCGACTTCGGCATCGATGAAGGGAAGATCCGGAAACTTCTGATCCTTCATGCCCATTTTGATCACGTCGGGCTGGTGCCTTTCTTCCGGCGCCGTTATCCCACCCTCGATATTTTCGCGTTGGCCCGGGCATGGGATATCCTGCGGATGCCGAAGGGGATCGAGACGATCAACGCCTTCAGCCGTCTGGTTGCGGAAAGGATGGGCGTCACCGGGTGGCTGGAGGGACACGATCTGGATTGGCGGGACGACGTCGCCGGCGGGGTGGTCTCCGAAGGGAGTGAGATCGATCTGGGCGGCCTGACGATCCAAATCCTTGAGACCCCCGGCCACTCCTCCTGTTCGCTCTCCGCATATTGTCCCGAGATCCGCGCGCTTTTCCCCTCGGACGGGGGCGGCATTCCCTATGAAGATATGATCCTCCCCGCGGGTAATTCCAACTATACCCGGTATCAGAAGAGCCTGGAGAAACTGAAGCCGCTCGCGGTCGATATCCTCGGCGCCGACCATTACGGGTATGTGACGGGGCCGGAGGCGGAAACCTATCTGATGCACAGCATCGATACCGCCAGAGAAAATCGGGCCCTGATCGAGGCGGTCTACCGCCGCACGGGTTCCATCGAAGAGACGGTGAAGCAACTGGTGGATGATATTTATACCAGGCGACCCGGCTATTTCCTTTCGCCGGAGATCTATGCCGGCGTCTACCGCCAGACGGTCCGTCACATTGCGGGGGCACTGGAACAGCCTGGGTCCTGAGGCTGAGCCCGTCTGCACCGCTTCAGAGTCTTGTTTGAAAGGGGTGACACCTCTTTCGAAAAGGAGATGGCCGCAGAAACCATTACTTTGTCGAGGCCATTTTTCGGACATGTTGAATCAAGTCAGGAAAACGATCGAAAACCATTCCATGCTGGTTCAGGGCGATCATCTGCTGGTAGCGGTTTCCGGGGGAGCCGACTCCGTCTCCCTCCTTCAGATCCTCACGCGGCTTGCGGACGAATATCGGCTGTGGTTGACGGTGGCGCATCTGAATCACGGCCTGAGGGGGGCCGAATCGCAGCGTGAAGAGGCGTTTGTCCGCCGTCTCAGCACCGAAATGGGAATCGCCTGTATCTGTAAAACGGTCGATATCGGTTCGCTGCGAAGAGGGAATGGGCGTTCACTGGAGGAGATCGGCCGGGAAGAGCGATATCTTTTTCTGGACGAGGCGGCCGAACGATGCGGGGCCGGCAAGATCGCTACCGGACATCACCGGGACGACCAGGCGGAAACCGTCCTGATGCATCTGCTCCGGGGAAGCGGTCCGGAAGGTCTCAAGGGGATCCTTCCGATCCGGGCCGGCCGCCTCATCCGTCCGCTGCTGGATGTCGGGCGGGCCGAGATCCTTGAATTTCTCCGGCGGGAAGGGGTCCCGTACATGACGGACAGTTCCAATCTGAGCCCCGTTTTCCTCCGCAACCGGATCCGGGCCGGGCTCATTCCGGAATTGACGGCGAACTACAATCCGCGGTTAGTCGCGGGTCTGTGCCATACCGCCGGAATCATCCGCGGGGAGGACGATTACCTGCAGGGCGTCGTCCGGCGGATCATCGACGGGTGGGAGATTGCTCCAAACGCGGTGGAGGCGATCGTTCCGGTCGCAGCCCTTCGCGGGCTGCATGAGGCCCTCCAGGGACGCATCATCAAATTGCTGTTAGAGGCCGCGGTTCCTTCAAAAAACGGCATCGGTTATCGCCATATCGAGGCGGTCCTGGCGCTCTCCCGCAAGCTTGACGGCCGATGCCGTTCGCTCGATCTCCCTTTCGGGATCCGTGTCGAACGGGAGGGGGGCCTCCTCCGAATCAGAAAAGAGGGAGAGCGGAGAGCAAGAGGTCGGGCGAGAAAAACGTCGCAGCCTCTGTTTGAATATGGGGTGGAGATTCCCGCGACGATCCATCTGAAGGAAATCGACAAAACGATCCATCTCGAACTGATCGGGAAGCCAACCCTTCGGGAAATGAAAGAAGAGCCGCGGAAGGCTTTCATGGATTATGAGCGCATGAACCCTCCGCTGATTTTAAGAAATGCGGCGCCGGGGGATCGAATCGACCTTTTCGGGATCGGCGGAAAAAAGAGGTTGAAGGAGTACTTCATCGACCGCAAGATCCCCAGGCCGCTCCGGAAGCAAATCCCGCTGCTGGTCGATTCCCAATCCGTGATCTGGATCGCCGGTGAAAGGATCAGCGAGCGGGTCCGGGTGACAGGGCAGACGAAAAGGGTATTGAAAGCAGAAATGGTTTGAAATAAATGACCTGATATTATAAGGAACAGTTATTCATGAGATCGGATGTCGGTTGTCTTTGAAGGACGCCCCATCGCCATCTCTTTAACTATAAGGAGAAAACAGATTGAACCCCTTGCAGAAGAATATTGCGCTGTGGCTGGTGATAAGCCTTATCTTTGTGATGGTCTACCATCTTTTCAATCAGCCGAAGACCGCCCAGACGGAGATCATCTACAGCGAATTTTTGAGTTATGTCGACAAGACCCAGGTTGCCGAGGTGACCATCCAGGGAGACAACATCTCCGGCAGACTAACCAACGGGACGGCTTTCAAGACCTATGCCCCCAGGGATGCGGGAGCGATCACGCTGCTGAAGGAGAGGGGGGTCCGGATCTCCGCGAAGCCGGCGGATGATTCGCCATGGTATATGACCCTGCTGGTCTCCTGGCTTCCGATGCTGCTTTTGATCGGAGTCTGGATCTTTTTCATGCGGCAGATGCAGGGCGGCGGCGGAAAAGCGATGGCTTTTGGAAAGAGCCGCGCCCGTCTGGTTACGGACAAATCGAAAAAGGTCACCTTTGCCGATGTGGCCGGGATTGAAGAGGCCAAGGCCGAACTCCAGGAGGTGATCGATTTCCTGCGGGATCCGAAGAAATATACAAAGTTGGGAGGGAGAATTCCCAGGGGTTTGCTGCTCGTCGGACAACCGGGCACCGGAAAAACCCTGCTGGCCCGGGCGATCGCCGGTGAGGCGGATGTCCCCTTTCTGAGCATCAGCGGGTCCGATTTCGTCGAGATGTTCGTCGGCGTCGGGGCGTCGCGTGTGCGGGATCTCTTCACCCAGGGCAAGAAGAACGCCCCCTGCATCATCTTCATCGATGAAATCGACGCCGTCGGACGCCACCGCGGCGCAGGTCTGGGAGGCGGACACGACGAGAGGGAGCAGACCCTGAATCAGCTCCTTGTCGAGATGGATGGTTTTGAATCGAACGAAGGGGTCATCCTGGTATCGGCCACGAACCGGCCCGACGTCCTCGATCCGGCCCTGCTGCGGCCCGGCCGTTTCGACCGTCAGGTCGTCGTGCCGCTGCCCGATGTGAAGGGTCGTGAGAAGATCCTGGAGGTCCACGCCCGGAAGACCCCCCTTGCCGAAGACGTCGATTTCGCCGTGATCGCCCGCGGCACGCCTGGTTTTTCGGGCGCCGACATCGAAAACCTTGTCAACGAATCGGCTCTCTATGCCGCCCGGTTCGACAAGGAGAAGGTGAACATGAGCGATTTCGAGTATGCCAAGGACAAGGTCATGATGGGCGTCGAGCGGAAAAGCATGGTGATCAGCGATGCGGAAAAGAGAAACACGGCCTACCATGAAACGGGTCACGCGCTCGTCGCCCGAATGCTGCCCGGGACCGATCCGATTCACAAGGTGACCATCATCCCAAGGGGACGCGCCCTTGGACTCACGCAACAGTTGCCGGTCGATGAAAAGCACACCTATCCGCGCGAATATCTCTTGAACAGTATCGTGATCCTGCTGGGCGGGCGCGCAGCAGAGGAACTGATTCTGAAGGATTTCACCACCGGCGCCGGAAACGATATCGAACGGGCGACGAACCTTGCCCGCAAAATGGTTTGCGAATGGGGCATGAGCGATGAAATGGGGCCTCTGAGCTACGGGAAGAAGGAGGAACAGATCTTCCTGGGACGGGAGTTCGCGACGCACAAGGATTACAGCGAGGATACGGCCCGGAAGATCGACAAGGAGGTCGCCGGGATTGTGATGAAGAGTTACGATAGCGCCAAGCAGATCCTGTCGGATCACCTCGATCTGCTGAACCGGATCGCCGAGGAGCTCCTGGAGAAGGAGGTTCTGAACGGAGCTGAACTGGATGCGATGATCGGGATCGAGAGGGCGCAGGTCGATACGACTCCGCTGCCGGACGCGCCCCCGGCCTCATTATGAGACCTATAGAAATCGTACTCCCTCCGCGCGCTGGACATTTTTTGACCCTGCGCCTCCTCGCTTCGCTGCAAAGACGAAACTCGCGCTTGCGCGCTCAAACAGTTGTCTTTGCGGACGCTACGCTGCGGGGGCAGGGTGCCCCAAAAAATCTCCAATGCGCGCTTTCGGGATACGATTTCCAAGCAGCGCAAAGGTTTCACGATGAATGACTTGGGAATTCAACCCCTGCATCTAGCCCCGGAGAAAGAGCTTCGGGAAGCCATTGCGGATCTTTTTCCACTCCGGACCTCCCGGAGGAAGATGGTCCTTGGAGAACGGACGCTGATCATGGGGATCATCAATGTCACGCCGGATTCATTTTCGGACGGCGGCCGGTTCGATTCGCCGGAAAGGGCCGTCGAGGAGGGGATCCGGATGGCG
>JAURXV010000006.1 GCA_030654195.1 Syntrophales bacterium
AGCGGCGGGATGTCCGCGCCCCGCTGAAAATCGAAGGCTATCTCCTTGTGGGCGTCCTGAAAAAGAGTCACGGGATCGCGGATCACCTCATTGAGGTCATTGCGGGCCAGGCTCGTTACCGGAAGCCGTGCATAGCGGGAAAACTCGTTTACGAGATTCTTCAGGACATCGACCTGGTCGATTATCGTTTTGGTACATTCCTGAAAGACTCCCCCATCCTCCCCCAGACGGTCGCCGTATTTTTTCTGCAGCCTCTGGGCGGAAAGCTGCACCGGGGTGAGGGGATTCTTGATCTCATGGGCCATCCTTCTGGCCACCTCGCGCCAGACCGCCGCCCGCTCCGCCCTCTGCAGCTGGGTCAGATCCTCGAAGACCACCGCCATCCCCATCTCCTTCCCCTCGTCATCGTGGATTGCGGTGATGGTCATGAGGATCGTCATCGCCCGATCCCGCAAGGTGACATCGATCTGCTTTTCGATAAATCCCTCGCCGCGCTCCCGCATCTCCCGCAGAACCTCCCCGGCCAGAATGCGGTGGTCGGGGATGAGAACCTCCTCGTAACGCCGGTTCAGAACCTTCTGCGTGCTGATGCCTAACATCTTCTCCGCGGCCCGGTTGATCGTGGTGATTACGCCGTTTCCGTCGATGGAAATTACGCCGGCGGAGACGTTGCGGAGGATGGTCTCCGTATAGTTCCTCCGTTGTTCCAGGTCCAGGTTCGCCTGTTCCAGCCCCTGCTTGCTCCGTTTGAGGTCCTTCGTCATCTGGTTGAATGAGGTGACGAGGACGCCGATCTCGTCGTCCGCGCTGATATCGATCTGGTGGTTCAGATCTCCCTGGGCGATCCTCCGGGTTGCCTCGGCCAAGTCCTGAATCGGCACGGTGATCCCTTTGGCAAGGTAGAGGCCGAACCAGGTTGCGGAAAAGATGATCAGCAGCATTACAATGAAAAGTGTAATGATATATCCGAATTTAATCGGCGTCTTCAAGAGCGATAGCTGCCGGTACTCCTCAGAGGTTTTTGAAATCACGTTGATCTTGTCCACCAGACCGGCCGGAAAGTAATAGCTGGCCGTGACGAATCCGATGACCTCCTTCGGGCTGGCAGCGGAAAAAACAGGGGCGACCCCGCGGATCAGATCGCCGCTTCCAACCTGTTCGGTGGTGGTCAACTCCCGGCCGGCAAACACATCCTCCATCCCCTTGGGGGAGAGGGGCTTCGGGACAATTTGCGCATATTCCCGATCCCGGACGACCACATTCTCCTTCTGGTTTTCGATATGGACCTCGATCATATTCAGCTTGTTGGTCCTGTGCCGCCTCTCGACCAAGGCCTTCAAGTAAAGAATTTTTTCTCCCTCATAGAGGCCATTTTTCGAGATATCGGCGCTGAGCTGACGTGCGTAGTACTTCGCCTGATCGGCCGATTGCTGATAATAAATCTGCGCGACTTCCAGTGTCTGGTTCAGGGCGTCTCCGATGCGGATGCTGAACCAGTTGTCAATGCTGTAGGAGAGGAAATTAATCGAAACAAGGAACAACAGAACAGTCGGGATGAGCGACAGGCTGACAAAGGCGGCGACCAGACGGGTCCGGAGTTTCGAACCGACAATCCCGTGCCGCCGTTCATAGATCAGTTTTACGAGATTCCGGACGATCAGAAAGATGAGCAGGATAATCAGGATGATGTTGACGTTGATCAGGCCAAAAATCAGGGCGTTGCCGGAGACGGGGAGGAGGGTCACTTCACCACGGAAGATGCTGCTTTCGAGATAGGTCATCAGGGCTATGAGGAACACCGTCACGAGAATGATGATCCGCTCGCGCTTGCGCCTTTTCGTCTCCTGCACATCCAATTTGACCGGTCTGCGGACCTTTTTCATCAGTAAGAAAACCCCTCCCGGTGCCAGTCGGTTTCAAAATCCCAGAGGGATACGAAGAAAAAGAGATACTCCAGATGAAGCGGCAGACGAACCTTGTCCAGTTTCACCTTGCTCCGGACATAGTAATTTGCGTTTTTCTTCAACGCCTTCAACGGAACGAGGGGAACGCCGTTCAGATCGGCCATTGATCTTTTGGCGCTTTCAAAATCCGGAAAGGCGGTCGCCTCTTTTTCCCCATCGGCGGAGACATGGAAGAGTTTCTTGACGTTGTCGTACTTGATCGTGTGCCGGAGCGTCGTCCGGATCATTTTTTTGTCCCACCATCCCGAACGCTCCTGATAAAGCTCCAGGATAAAGGTAAAGGTGGTCGGCACGCCCGCCAGGATCGCGGCTTCGATCTCCTTCGTGAAGCAGTTCGTCACGCTTGCATAAATGAGGAGATGGCTCGCGTTGTTCGTCGGAAGAAGGTCGCGGATCATCGCGTTATCCGCTGAAACCGTGTGAGGAAAAACAAGAAGAGCCAAAAAAATGATCAAAATGGACCGATAGACTATCCTTTTCAACATGGCGATCCCTTATGCCGCTCCGTCATCCACCGACCCGCTGTCGGAAGCCGTCCGGGTTACACCGCAAAATAATCAATTTTTTTGTTATGTTGCGTGCTGGGTGGGTATAGTAAGAGAGTAGGGATCAAAAAGCAAGAGCTATTTGCTGCAACGAAAGACAGGGGAGAGAACTTCACTCACATGACCGGGGAGGAGGCCGGGACGGAATCGAGGATCTGGAACGAAGGTACGCGCAGAGAATGAAGTTCATTCAACATTCCCTCTTTGCTGAAGCGACTCACCAGCGTCCAGCATTCTTTGCGCATCAACAGCTCTTTCAGCAGGAGGTTGTTCAGACGGTGACCCGATTTGCAGGCGACAAAATGGCCGATGATCGGAATGCCCAGCAGAGAGAGGTCGCCGATCGCGTCGAGGATCTTGTGTTTCACGAATTCGTCCGGAAACCGGAGACCGTCCTTGTTGATGATCCGATGCTCATCCAAAACGACGGCGTTCCTCAGGGAGCCCCCGAGGGCCAACCCCTTCGCCTGAAGATATTCGACATCCCGAAGAAAACCAAAGGTTCTTGCCTCGCAGATCTCCTCTTCATAGGAAATATCCGAGAATTTCATCTGGTAGGACTGGACGCCGATCGCGGGGTGGTTGAATTCGATCTTGTAGGTGATCCGGAATTCCGGAGAGGGCAGCAACATCGCCGTACCCCCCCTTTCAGAGACGGCAATCTTCTCTTTGATCACCAGGAGCTTCTTCCCCTTACTCTGGACCCGCGTCCCAACATCTTTAAGAAGATTGACAAAGGGGCGGGCGCTGCCGTCCATGATCGGCACTTCCGGGGCGTCCACCTCGACCACCGCGTTGTCCACACCCATGCCGCTGAAGGCGGACATCAGATGCTCAACCGTAGAGACCGTCACGCCATTGAGGCCGAGGGTCGTCGCCAGCGTCGTGTCTCGAACGTTATGAACATCCGCCTTTATCCGATTGTTCCCCGGCAGATCCCCGCGGACAAAGACGATACCTTCATTGACACCGGCCGGCCGGATGACCATGCCGACCTTTCTCCCGGAATGTAACCCTATGCTTCTGCAAGCAATTTCGTGTTTAACGGTTCTTTGTAAAAACATATGCGCCCATTTTCAAACCACTTCCTTTTTAACCGGCCTTTCATCGGACCGACCGGTTTTATATTAGCAATATCCGTACCGTCTTCCGTGAAATTTCCCCAATAAGATAAAAAGAGCTAACCTTTCAGAAACAGGGTGATTCGACTTAAAGCATCTCCTGTTAGATGGTCGATTAAAGGGAGGATGCTCTCCGAACTGTGTTGGAAGCGACACACCCGGCGCCGGGTCCCTCCCGGATGGACGTTATCGGCCGAGATTGCGGTCATGCGGACGGAGAGGCTTGCCGCCTGCTTCCTTTCCGGGGTTGCGGCCGTACCGCTCCCTTTCACTGTAGATGCAGCCACAGTAAGGCTGTCGGTACATCCCGATCTCCTTCGAAACCCGGACCCCCTCGGACCAGCCATCGCGGAAATCCCGGTATATGAAGGGAATCCCGTGCGCCCCGGCCACGCCTGCGGCTATCTCCCGGATGAGATCGTGCTTCTGATAACGGCTATAGAGGAGCGTGGTCGTAAAGGCATCGAACCGACCCCTTTTCGCGATCCGCGCCGCATAAGAAAGACGAAGCTGATAGCAGTACCGGCACCGCTCTTCCTCCCGGAAGGCAACCTGCCGTAAAAATGAATCGAGGGGATAGGTCTCCTCCCCAATAATCGTGAGCCCTTCCTGGCCGGCGTAGGAGGTCAGCGTATCGAGACGCCTTCTATACTCCAGATAGGGATGGATGTTTGGGTTGTAGAAGAGACCGCACACCTCGTTCCCCTCCTCCCGGAGGATCCGGAGCGGATAGATCGTGCACGGGGCACAGCAGATATGCAGTAGAATTTTCACCGCCGATTCACAAGCCGGATTCCGGATCGTAGGCTTTCACGTTGACGGCCGGATTCAGAAGAGCTCCTTCTGAAGGCCTGCAACCCATTGCCGGCTGAAATGTTCGTAGGCCCGCCGGGTCGCAATCCGTCCACGCGCCGTCCGCTGGAGGTAGCCCTCCTGGATCAGGTAGGGTTCATAAACGTCTTCGATCGTCGCCCTCTCTTCGCCGATGGCCGAGGAAAGGTTGTCGATCCCGACTGGACCGCCATCAAACTTGTCGATCACCGTCAGCAGGATGGTCCGGTCCATGTGATCGAATCCCTTTTCATCCACCTCGAACATCGCGAGGGCGTCCACCGCCACCTGCCGGGTGATCCGTCCCCCGGCCCTGACCTGGGCGAAATCCCGGACCCGGCGGAGCAGGCGGTTGGCGATCCGGGGCGTCCCCCGGGAACGACAGGCCAGCTCGGCCGCGCCGTCTTCGACGATGTCCACGGAGAGGATCCTGGCCGACCGGCGGATGATAACGGCCAGTTCCCCCGGCGTATAAAATTCGAAACGGAAGCTCATGCCGAATCGGTCGCGCAGCGGCGAGGTCAAAAGCCCCGCCCGGGTCGTCGCCCCGATCAGCGTGAATTTCGGGATCTCCAGCTTCATCGACCGCGCCGACGGCCCCTGGCCGATGAGGATGTCGATATGAAAATCCTCCATCGCCGGGTAAAGAATCTCCTCAACGACATGGGAGAGGCGGTGGATCTCGTCGATGAACAGCACATCCTTCTCGTGCAGATTGGTCAGGATGGCGGCCAGATCCCCCGGCCTTTCGATCACCGGACCGGAGGTCGCCTTGACGTCCACACCCATCTCCCGGGCCATGATATAAGCCAAGGTGGTCTTCCCGAGACCGGGAGGACCATAGAGGAGAACATGATCCAGGGCCTCCTGCCGCTGTTTTGCGGCCTCGATGAAGACGGAGAGGTTCTTCTTGATCTTCTCCTGGCCGATATACTCGGAAAGACTTTTCGGGCGCAGGGAAACATCGTATCCTTCGTCCTCGTCGAGTCCCTGCGGGACGGTCAGTGGATTCTTGGATGAGATGCTCATGGAATCGGATTTTTTCACGTCTTATCTCAATCCTCGTTTGCCAGTTACATGCCGGACGGAGGGAATCGGACCTTACCCGGCCAGAATGCGGAGCGCCTTCTTCAAAATACGGTCGAGGGAGAGGGGTTCCGGCGCTTCCTTCATGATTTGTTCAACGGCATCCCTGGCCGACGACCCCTTATAGCCGAGATTTACGAGCGCGGAGAGGGCATCATCCTTCACCTGTTCACCCGTCCGGACCGCCGTGATCCCGACCGGGACGGTCTCACTTCCGAGCTTCACCGCCTTGTCTTTCAGTTCAAGGATCATCCGCTCCGCGGTCTTCCGGCCCACACCGGGGATCCCGGTCAGACGCTTCAGATCCTCCGCCGCGACCGCCCTAACCCACTCCCCCGCGGAGATACCGGAAAGGACATTGACGGCCAGCTTGGGCCCGATGCCGCTGACGGAGATCATCAGTTGAAAGACATTCCTTTCCTCCTCGGTATAGAATCCGTAGAGGCTGATCGCATCCTCCCGGACGTGGGTATGGATCTGAAGCACAACGGATCGCTCGACCTCAGGCAGCTCATAGAAGGTGCTCAGCGGTACGACGACACGGTAGCCCGTCCCGTGAACATCCACCACGCACTGGGTGACCGATTTCTGAATCAGAATGCCGCTGAGTCGTGCAATCATTTTATATGGGATCCGCCTTTCGAAAATGGATATGACAGATGGCGACGGCCAGCGCGTCGGCCGCATCGGGTGGCGGCAGTTCCGAAAGCTTCAGGATCGCCCGGACCATCATCTGGACCTGCCCCTTTTCCGCACGGCCGTAACCGACGACGGCCTTTTTGATCTCCAGCGGGCTGTATTCGTAAACCGGCACGCCATTCTCCGCCCCGGCCAGGATCGCCACCCCCCGGACGTGGCCTTGCTTGATCAGACTCCGGATATTCTTCCCGTAGAAGATATTCTCGATGGCCAGCGCCTCCGGCTCCGTCCGGCGGATCACCTCCTGAATTCCGCCGCAGATGGTCTGCAGACAGGATGAGAGAGCGACGCCCTTTACGGGCTTGATCTCGCCATACTGGACGCAGCAAAGACCGGATCCGGCCTCCTCAACAACACCATAACCCGTGACATGGCTTCCCGGATCGATGCCGAGGACCCTGAACGTTCCCGCCCCCTTCACGATACCGGGATCACCCTTTCCTGTTCCGCCTCCTGCCCGCGTCCGGTCATTTTCCATCTACTGACTCAGCTTTTCCATGATGTCATCCGGAATATCGAAATTGGCATATACGTTCTGGACGTCGTCGTTGTCCTCTAATTTTTCCATGAGTTTGAGCATCTGTTCCGCCTTCCCCGCTTCCAGCTTGACCGTGTTCCGGGGGATCTTGCCGACGCGCGCCTCTAAATATTTCCAGCCTTTGATATCGATTGCCTTTTTAACCGCCTCGAAGGTCATTGGATCCGTGATCACCTCCCATTCGCTCTGCTGATCCCGGACATCTTCCGCTCCGGCATCGAGCGCAACCTCCATCAGCGCATCTTCGCCGACCGCCTTCTTGTCAAAGACGATGCTTCCTTTCTTGTCAAACATCCAGGCGACGCAGCCATTTTCACCCAAATTTCCGCCGTGCTTGGATAGGATGTGCCGGATCTCCGCAACCGTCCGGTTCTTGTTGTCGGTCATCACATCGACAATCACCGCAACGCCCGCAGGACCGTACCCCTCGTATGTCACCTCTTCATAGGCCGCCGCACCGGCCTGGTCCCCGGTACCCTTCTTGATCGCCCGGTCGATGTTGTCCTTGGGCATGTTCTCTTCCTTGGCCGCCATGATGGCCTGCCGCAGGCGGGAGTTTCCCTCGAGATCACCGCCACCCAGTCTGGCCGCAAGCGTGATTTCCTTGATCAATTTCGTGAAGATCTTGCCGCGTTTCGAATCAATGGCGCCCTTCTTTCGCTTGATCGTACTCCATTTGGAATGCCCTGACATGACCGTTCATCTCCTGATATCGATTTTATTAAAACTGCGAAAGTTCATAGCACAAGCCCAAGTTGAATGTAAAATAAAAAAAGCCCCTTCCATCAAGGAAGGGGCTTTCAATTTAAATTCCGGCGGCACCTACTCTCCCACACAGTCTCCCATGCAGTACCATCGGCGCTGGAGAGCTTAACTTCCGTGTTCGGAATGGGAACGGGTGGGTCCTCTCCGCTATAGCCACCGAAATATCTCGATAATGGCGGCAATTGCATATTGTGAAGGCACAAGCTGAGTGCACCATGATTAAGCCATAAATATTATGGTCAAGCCTCACGACCGATTAGTATCAGTAAGCTCAACACATTACTGTGCTTGCACACCTGACCTATCAACCTCGTGGTCTACGAGGGGTCTTCAGTCCTGATGTCTCCATCAGGAGGGATATCTTATCTTGAGGTGGGCTTCCCGCTTAGATGCTTTCAGCGGTTATCCCTTCCGAACTTAGCTACCCAGCGATGCCGTTGGCACGACAACTGGTACACCAGAGGTTCGTCCATCCCGGTCCTCTCGTACTAGGGACAGCTCCTCTCAAATATCCTGCGCCCACAACAGATAGGGACCGAACTGTCTCACGACGTTCTGAACCCAGCTCACGTACCGCTTTAATTGGCGAACAGCCAAACCCTTGGGACCTTATCCAGCCCCAGGATGCGATGAGCCGACATCGAGGTGCCAAACCCCCCCGTCGATATGAGCTCTTGGGAGGGATCAGCCTGTTATCCCCGGCGTACCTTTTATCCTTTGAGCGATGGCCCTTCCATGCGGAACCACCGGATCACTATATCCGTCTTTCGAC
>JAURXV010000007.1 GCA_030654195.1 Syntrophales bacterium
GGAAAATCGCCCCCCACTAAGTGCCTGATTTGTCAAGTAAAATCTTCACATGGATGCAAATTATTTTTCACCAAAACCAAACGAACCCGATGTGCCAAAATTCTTAACCGCTTATGCAAAATCCTAACCGGACGTTACTGAATCGTAATCCATGTTTTCATGGATGGCTTTCTTCCGATCCCCGCTGAGCTGCCAGAGGCCGGTTATGCCGGGCAGCACCCGCAATCGTTCGCGATGGATTTCATTGTATTGCTCAACAATGAACGGCATCTTGAATACTTCGCCATCTTTCCCAACTCTATCCTGCTTGAAGATCACAGGTCCTTTCGAGTCCATCCTGATCAGTAGAACAATAATGATTCCTTCAGTCTCTTTATGTCATGTCGATTCCCAAGGATATTGATACCGTTATTTTAGATCTTGCAGATGAGCCTGATCATCGAAGAAGTATCTGATGTACACTTGGACGTCTTTGGGAAGTTCCTTGATCTTCTCTAACTCCATCCCCTTTCGGTATTGCCACACCGCCTTCGTCCAGGTAATTTTACTTTTCGGATTGTCCGGCCCGAGGGTTTTTGTGCGCATCGTCCAGTAGTTCCCCATATCGTAGTGTAACTTCGGGTTCTGCAGCCAGCCTCCGGCGACATAGGCCGCCCGGTCCAGACAGATGTCCGCCGCCGGCAGCCATTTTGCGACATAGTCCGGCCGATCCCAGAGGTAGGAATATTCCCAGGCCAGGCGGACATGGTATTCCGGATTTAATGGGTTCAAGCGGATCGCCCGCTCCAGTTCCGCGATGATCGGCCCATGTGACCGCTTCCACCCCTCCATGTCCTGCGCAGGCGGCGCCATCCGTTTATCCCGCTCCCTCATGAGCGCCTGGGCCAGTTTATAAGGGTATCCCGCGTTTCCCCCGTCCCAGAACATCGCCGACTGCGCCCGTTCGGCGGCGGGGTTTTCTTCCAGATTTAACGTGATGTTGATCCCCGTATTGCAGTAGGTCTCGGCAATGAAATGGCGGACCGACCAGACGCCGGACCAGAGGATCAGCCCGACTGCGCCGATGAGAAGACCCATCCCCCGCCGGCGCAACGGTATCAGGCGGCATTCATGGATCACTTTACCGTGATGTCGGTGGCGTTCCAATCGGAGGGCCGCATTGCCGATGGCGATAATTGCGATGAGGAGCATCACATTCGCCGGCCGGTGCAGGTTATAGTCCGACCAGGAATGGATCGCCATCGCAATAATCGCTCCAAAGGGCGCTATCCCCAGGCAGACCGAGAAGGAATTGCTTCTCTCCCGCCAGAGGAGAAAGGTGCGCACCAGGTACCAGAAAAGACCGACAACGAGAAGCAGCATGCCAACCACCCCAGCCTCGGCCAGGAACTGGGCGTAATCGTTGTGGGCGTAGTCGACGTATAGGCCCTTATGAACGGGATCCTGATAGCGGCCCGAGGCATGGCGGAAATTCCCCAGCCCCACGCCTGTTGCAGTGTAATCCTTGAAGGTGGTGAAGGCCTTTTCGGCCATGATGTCGCGAGACACCTTATCCTGTCCGAAAAAGTCAAAGCGCCCGATGGTATAGTCCAGACCGGTATAGAGGCCGTAGATCATGGCGATTCCGAAAATGGACAGGATTACGAGGCCTTTCCGCCTCTCGCTCTTCAGGAAGACGAAGAAAAGTCCCATGATGAAAAGAACACCGGTTACGGCAATGATCCCGCCCCGCGAAGCGGAGAGGATCAGGCCGAGCCCCATGACGCCCCCGGCAAAGACGATCAGGAAGCGCTTGAGGGCCTCCGTGTTCCCGAAAAAAACCTCCACAAACCACTTCCTGAGGGAACGCCTGCGCGGCGGCAGTGCCTGTCCCTCCGCCCGCTTTCCTAATGCCGCGGCATAGGCGATGGCCAGAGCAATCCCCATCTCCATGAACCCCGCAAAATGGCTCCGGTTCAGGTAGGTGCCGATGACGGACTTTACATAATCAGTGTTTTTGTACCACCAGATATGGTTGTAACCCGAATAGGTCTGCATGATCCCGTAGAGGGCGTCGAAACATCCGAGCAGCAGAATCGTGACAATCGCCTGCTCGATCCGCCTCCTGGAGTTCAGGCAGCGTGTCAGGCCGAAGAAGAGGAGGCCATAGGTCAACCAGCGGATCAGCGACATCCGGACCGGGTAGATATAGGGGACAATGTTGTACCAGTGGTCCTTGAAACCGGCGGGGTTGAGCGCAAGCACTGCTGGTTGCGCCATGTCCCCGTCGATCTTCGCCTCCGGCGAGATCAGGGTAAGCAGACCCTGCGGCAGGGGAAGCATCTGGATGATAATATAAGCAAAGAAGGCAAAAAAAAGCGGACTCAGGTCCGTTTTCACCCACCGGAAGTACAGTTTCTTTTCCTGCCTTATCACGTCTCCTTTCAAAAGGAGCAGGCTGGCCGCCATCACCGCCAGAAAGACGATCGTATACACCCAGGTATGAATCGCCCCGAAGAAGAGGACACCGATAATAATCGCACCAAGATAGAGTGTCATAAAAGGAGGGGAGGGAACTGAGCGGCGGCCTTTACATACAGATCTTCGCCGAATCGTCGAGGAACATCTTGATGGTTTCCTTGCTGTAGGGGTGGACCAGCATGCCTTCCAGGAGATTGGGCAGCACGGTGACGATATGGGCGCCGGCGTTTAACCACTCGATGACATTTAGAATTTCACGTGTGGAGGCGGCGATGATCTGGGATTTCATGTTGAACTGATCGAGCAGACTGCGGATCTTCGTGAGCTCTTCACAGCAATTGTAGCCCATGTTGTTCACGCGCCCGCCGAAGATGGACAGATAACTCGCCCCGGCCAGCGCCGCCAGCAGGCATTGCTGGGCGCTCATCATGGCCGTCATGTTCACGCGGATATTGTGCTTGGTTTCCAGCTCGTGGGCCACCTCCAGGTTTCCCGGCTCGCCGTTGGGTCCGTGGATCGTGATCTTGATAACGATATTCTCATCCCACTGGGCGAATTCCCGCGCCTCGTCGATCATTTTCGCGGGATCGACGGTGATCCCCTCCACAGAAAGCGGATAAGGCGCGATGAGCTTCGCGATCTCGATGATCGGCTCATCCGTTTTGGCAGTGTACAGCGCCTCACCCGCCTGGAGCATAGCCGGGAAGACGTGATAACTGAAGTCACAGAATTCACCAGCAGGGATATAATCCAGAACCTTCGGATGCAGATAATAGAACCCCGCATTGACCCAATGGCTGGTCACCGCCTCGGCCGAGGGTTTCTCCACATAGCGCAAGATCCGATCCTCCGCGTCCGTCTCCACCATACCGCTGTGGGTCACATCCTCCCGCCAATGGATAGCCATAACGGCCAAGGGTGCGGCGGCTGAGTCAGGTTGTTCGAGGCACGCCTTTAAACGTCCCAAATCCCACTGGCTGAAATTATCTCCGTAGATCACAAAAAAAGGCGCCGCATTAAAGAAATCGGCGACTTTCTTAACCGCCCCGGCTGTGCCAAGCAGTTCCGGCTCATAGGAATATTCCGCATGCAGGCCATAGGATGCACCGTCCCGGCAATGGGCGCGTACCTGGTCCGGCAGATAATGGAGGTTAATGACGCATTCCGTCACGCCATGTTTCTTCAGCCAGGACAATTGCCAATCGATCAACGGCCGCCCAGCCAAGGGCATGAGGCACTTGGGCAGATTCTTCGTCAAAGGTAAAAGGCGCGTGCCTTTCCCCGCCGCCAGGATCATCGCTTTCAAGATGCTTCTCTTTCTTTCAGCAGCATCCAATCAGCCCCATGCGTGCTTTATTCATCATTCCGTTACTCTGTCGCCGGTTATCTCGGTAAGTTTCACCGGCCGGTTTTCCTTGGCCGATAGATACACCGCCGCAATCATCCGATTGGCCTCCAGGCCGTCGCGGCCGCTGCCCAGGGGTTCACGTCCTTCCCGAATTGCCGCCGTAAATTCCTTCCACTCCATCTCCCAGGAAATATCCGGCCCATCAAAGATGAGGATCTCCTCCTCCGGTACGCCACCCAAATAAATAGGGGCGCTGTCCCTATTTATTGCCACGAGTATTTCCTCGGAAAAGAGGGGTGATAAGTCGAGGTTTCTGTCCCTATTTTCTATTTTTTCGGAGGAAGGCGGCGGCAGTTACGATGGAGATATTGCGGAAGCTTCCGAGAGCGAGGAGATCTTTGTCTCCGCTTATGATGCAATCGGCGCTTGCGGCCATGGTGCAGGACAGGAATGGATCATCCGCCGGATCCCGGCAGACGTTGAGGATCTCTTCCCCGATCTCGACAACTTCGCAAAAAGGTAACACCTCGTCTTCGATGAGGGCAGCTATTTCCTGAACCGTCAGAGAAAATTTCGGATAGGAAAGGACCCTTCTGAACTCGTCGAAGGTTTCGCGCGAAAAAACCGGAACGAATGCGCCGGATTTCCAACCTTCGACGATCCGTCCCAACTCTCCTGAAAAAAGCAGCGCGGAAACCAGGACATTCGTATCAAGAATGACCCGGATCACGTCTCTTTCTTTCTCGCCCAACGGATCGCATCGGTCACATCGTCCGGCGTTATCCCGAGTTTCTCCATCTTCTTCCGGATCCCCGCCAAGTTGACGTCCAAGGCCTGCATCCGGACAGGCGCCAGGAGGATATGGCCATCTGCCACTGCGACATCAAAGTATTCGATTCCCTTGAACTCTTTAACAATGTCCCGTGGAAGTGTAAGCTGATTTTTTGTGGTGAGCTTCGCAAGCATTCCTTACCTCCTTACAGTAAGGATACATTACATTCGGACATCCGTCAAGAAAAAACACGCAAGAGAGGGGGGGCTTTAAAGTTAGCGTGTTGCGGAGGACGCGGGGCTCCGTTTCCTTATTTCTTGAAGAATGTCTTGTCATCGATCCGCCGGATAGTGGCGAAATCTTTGTCCGCACGCAACCGGTCCTGGAAAGTTTTTTCTCGCCATGGATCCCATTGAGCGGCAATGAATTTACCCGTGATTCCATCGGATTCCGCCGACAGAAAGAACAGTGTCAGGCCGGCGGGTATTGCCGCCGATATGCCGCCATTATCCATTTGTTTTTTGTGTTCTCGTAGAATGCTGTTGTGGCGCCATCCAGACCGGCCGCCAACGTATCCGACTTTGTGTATTTCACACACACCAAGTCATCGACAACCGGCCGATTAAGATTGATGAACATGTATTTGTTTATGGCGGCGGCAAAGATAAAACCGCCGTATTTTGAATAATAAGACGGCAGGTCCGTCCCGCCGCCACCCAAAGTAAATCTGAAAGGCGTCCTCGTAATAATCATCTCAACACCCTGTGCCTTTAAACACTACGAAGGCAGTTTTAAGCTGGCTCCCTGTTTCAGAATGTCCAACGGCAGCGGCTCCATTATTGTATGGAGCTGGAGCTTAGGAAAGTCGGCGTACTCACCCCATGGATAAAAGTCAGTAATGTCAATACCAGAGGGGAAAAAGTACCTGCCGCTCAATCCATAGCTTTCCGGATAGATTCCAATCCAGTCTTCGCCCTTTACGCGGCGCAGATGCAAATCCGCGTCATGGAGGATAAACTGAATGCCGGCTCGCCACAGGGCCAGCGCCATCTTCATCGTTTCCGCAGCGCGGGTTGTGGCCGATCCCGTCAGCGCCAGACGAATGCCGCCGCCTTCCGCAAACGCGCCCAGGGAGATATGCGTGCTGTTTCCACCGCGACGAATCTCCCAGGGGTGCGTTCCATACCACTCGGAGGAGGAAAGCCACTTTAAAAAGGCGACATCTGATTCTTCGGGAAGATTCAGGAGTCCCCCGTGCCGGCCGTCGGCGTGTTTTTGATAACGATCTCGCGGAGACAGTCCCCGGTCATCATCGCCCAGCCCGGCCGCATCAAAGCATAGCGAACAGCAACGGAAATAGTCGGCGGCGCTGAACCCCGATACGGCCAAAGATCACCGCAGCACCTGCGATGCGCGCCTCTGCGTTACGGTCGTAATGGCGTGCATGGCCGAGAACATCCCGCCCGGTGATTTCACTGAGGAGATCAGCCAAGGCTGCCAGCTTCATTTCCTCGGGAGCGCTCACCTGATTCATCTCACTTTCCTATCCCTACAACGATACATAAAGTTCAGGCTCCAATGCAGCCAGTTTCCGTTTCCGATGAGAGAGATAAGCCCGATGGTTCTTCATCTGTATCCATGAGACAAGCTCAATGAGATCAGTGATATCAAAAACTTTCATGGGC
>JAURXV010000020.1 GCA_030654195.1 Syntrophales bacterium
ATCCTTGAGTACGGTCATGAACTTCAGAATCTTGTCATCAATCTTGAGATTTCTTTCCAGTTCATTGACCACGGCGCTCTCACCGGCATAATCAATCAGGATGTAAAATCCCCTCTGCTGTTTTTTGATCAGGTAGGCCAGCCGCCTCTTTCCCCACCGTTCGACCTTGACCAGGATGCCCTTCTGACCCGTTACGACAGCACAGTAACGGTCGATAAGGGTGGTCAGCTCATCCTCGGGCAGATCGACATGGGCGATCAATATGGTTTCGTATCTCCTCAATGTTCTTTCCTCCTTTCGGCTCTATAGCCCGCACAGAATGTCCGGGCAAGGAGAGTCCCTCTGCTGAAATGAATTTGTCTTCGATAACAAGTCTCTATTAAATGGAGACCCCTTCGCCATTGGTGGGCGATGTGGGACTTGAACCCACGACCTCTGGTTCCGGAGACCAGCGCTCTATCCAACTGAGCTAATCGCCCCTAAAATACGTCCGCCGGAGCGGTCGGTCATACCGCTGGTCCATACTACAGGCCGGGAGAATATTCAACCTTTTTCCACGGCACTGCGATACGGGTCTTTAGGCGGCGGTATCCATGCCATCAACGCCCCACCTTGTCAATCTCTTTTCGCGATCGGGGTTGAATTTGTCCGCCGGAGCTGATACATTACCCAAAAATCATCAGGATACAGACATGTCCCGTGCAGGAAAATTCTTCGTGATTCTGGTCATCTGGACCTTCGGATCCGGTGGACCCTCCTCAGCCCTGGCCTTGAACGAGATCCTGAACATTCGCCATTGGGTGGCCCCGGACCACACCCGGGTCGTGATCGATACGACCGAGGATGCCTCCTTTACCGTCGAAAAAGGGGAGCGGCAAATTACCGTCGATCTGGACGCCACCTCCCTACCTCCAAATCTTCCCCGTTTAACCGTCCTGAATAAGCCGGGGGTGGAGGGGATTGTCCTTTCCGACCGTCCTCGTTCCGGGGTACGCGTAGAGATCTCCTTCCCCGGCCCCCTCCAGACCAACGTTTTCAAATTAAAAAAATTTCAGGATAAGCCGTACCGGATCGTTATTGACATCAGTTTGCCGGATGCCGCGAAACAGGAGAGTGATGCACGGGAACGGATTAAGGTCACGCGCAAGTCGCGGATCGTCGTGATCGATCCGGGTCATGGGGGCGAAGCACCGGGGGCGGTCGGGAAAAAGGGAACCCTGGAAAAGAATGTTGCGCTGGCGATTGCAATAAAACTGCGGGATATTCTAAATCAGAAAAGAGAAGGTTACCGTGCCTTTCTGACCCGGAATGGCGATTATTATGTATCCTTCAAGAAAAGGCTCATGATTGTGAGAGAATACGGTGCGGATCTCTTCGTGAGCATCCACGCGGATGCGGCCAGAAATCGGGAAGCCAGCGGCAGTTCGGTTTACTGCCTCTCCACCGGGGCGGCGAGCAGCGAGGCGGCGAAGATTCTCGCCAACAATGAAAACTTGGCCGACGTTATCGGCGGGGTCGCCAACGGGGAAGGAAACGATGCCTCCGATCCGATTATCCTGGATATGTTCCAGACCCATACCATAAACCAGTCCAGAACCTTCGGCACTCTTCTGCTGAGAGAACTGGGCGCGGCGAACCATCTGAAATTCGCGACCGTTCAGGAGGCGCCTTTCCGCGTGCTCAAGCTCCCGGAGGTTCCGTCGATACTGATCGAAACCGCCTATATCTCCAATGCAAAAGAGGAAAAGTTGTTGCGGAGCGACCGCTTTCAGAAGCGAATTGCGGAGGGGGTCGCCCGTTCTGTCGTGGAGTTTCTGCCGGCCCTTCCGGCGACGGCCGTATCCGTTTCCGTCCGTGAAGAGGATGGCAAGCCTCGGGAACCGTCTGTTGGGGTGGTGAAGGGAAAGGCAAAACCCGCCGCCGACAGGAAGCGCGGTCCCAGCTCGAAATCCGGAGCGACAGTGTCATATCGCGTGAAAAGGGGAGACACGCTTAGCGCTATCGCCGCCAGGAACGGCACGACGATCCGCATTCTCATGGATCTGAATCGCCTGAAACGCCCCGATCCCCTTTATGTCGGCCGGAAGCTGCTCCTTCCGGAGAGTCCTTTTCCGTCGAAGGCGGCGGTGGCAAGATGACCGTGCAGTCCATCGCCCTGCCGGTTACCGTTGGTTGCTCATGACCTCACCCGTGTCACCCTTACGGCGGTTGCCTTGTATTCAGGGATCTTGGCCACCGGGTCCAGCATGGCGATTGTCAGCAGGTTCACCGCTGTCTCCGGGAAGTGGAAGGTCATGAAGACCACGCCGGGCTTGATGCGATCCGTCCGTTGCACCCGCGCCGTTACCTGCCCTCGCCGTGACGCGATCAACGCCATGTCTCCGTCGGCCAGGCCCAGGGGCTCGGCGTCGGCGGGATGGATTTCCATACGTTCCTCGGGCAGCAGGGTGTTTAGCCCCGCCACACGATGGGTCATGGAGCCTGAATGGTAGTGTTGCAGACGACGTCCCGTGGTCAGGGTCAGGGGATACTCGGCGTCGGGCAGTTCGGCGGGCGGGATGCTTTCCACCGCCATAAACTTGCCCAACCCGCGACTGAATTTTCCCAGATGCAGAATCTTCGTTCCGGGATGGTCCGCTGATGGGCAGGGCCACTGGATGCCGCCATTTTCAAGCCTTTTGTGACTGATGCCGGCATACTGGGGTGTGATGGCCGCCGCCTCGGCCATGATGGCGGCAGACGAGTCGTATTCCCACGACCCTTTGTCCCCGGCCAGCCTCCCGGCGATGGCAGAGATGATTTGCCAATCCGGTTTTGCTTCTCCCGGCGGCTCCACCGCCTTGCGCACCAGTTGGACGCGACGCTCCGTGTTGCTGAAGGTTCCATCCTTCTCCGCGAAGGCCGCAGCGGGCAGGATCACATCCGCCAATGCGGCGGTTTCTGTAAAGAATATGTCCTGTATCACCAGGAAATCGAGTCTCTTCAGGGCCTCCTCCACGTGGTTAAGGTCCGGATCGGTCACCAGAGGGTTCTCGCCCATGATGTACATGGCCTTGAGTTTGCCCGTGTGGGCCGCGTTCATCATTTCCACGACGGTCAGCCCCGGTTTGTCGGAGAGTGGCGTTCCCCAAGCCGTTTCCATCTTGGCCCGCAATATTGGATCGGCAACCTTCTGGTAGCCGGGGAAGACGTCGGGCAGACCGCCCATGTCGCAGGCGCCCTGGACATTATTCTGGCCGCGAAGGGGATTCACACCGCCTCCCTCCACACCCAGGTTGCCGCAGAGCATGGCCAGATTGGCGATGGCCATCACCGTGGCATGGCCGCAGGCGTGCTGGGTGATGCCCATGGAGTATAGAATTGCCGCCGGCTTGGACGTGGCATAGCACCGTGCTGCCGCTTGAATATCCTCCGCCGGGATGCCGGTGATTTCCGCAACATAGGCCGGAGTATACTTGTCCACCACGGCCTTCATCTCCTCAAAACCTTCGGTGCGATCGGCCACGAACGCCTTATCGTACAGCCCTTCTCTGATAATCACGTGGCAGAGGCCGTTGAGCAGGGCGATATCCGAACCGGGCCGTTGCATGAGATGAAGGGAGGACATTCTCGCCAACTCAATGCGCCGGGGGTCGGCCACAATCAACTTGGCCCCCCTGCGCACCGCGCGCTTGACGCCTGCTCCGATGATGGGATGCTGCTCCGTGGTATTGGAACCGATGATCAAGAATGCCTTTGCTTTGGCCAGATCCTCAATGCTGTTGGTCATGGCCCCGCTGCCGAACGATGTGCCCAGACCGGACACAGATGGGGCGTGTCAGAGACGTGCGCAGTGATCGATGTTGTTCGTGCCGATCTCCCTGCGGGCCAGTTTCTGGATGAGGTAGTTCTCCTCGTTGGTACACTTGGCCGAGGCCAGAATGCCCACGGCGTCCGGGCCGTCCTCCGACTTGGCGGTGAGGAGTCCTTTGGCAACCGCATCCAGCGCCGTTTCCCAGTCAGCCTCTACAAACCCTTCGTACCTGGATGGGGCGCCTTCCGTGCCTTTATGTTCTTTCCAGAGAGAAGACTTCATCAATGGTATGGTCAGCCTGTCGGGACTGTGCAGGAATTGCCATCCAAATCTTCCTTTGACGCACAGGGCGCCTTTGTTGACTGGATTGTTCCAGTTGGACGTGACCTTGACCACCTTGCCGTCGCGTATATTCAGGTCAAAGTTGCAGCCCACGCCGCAATAGGGACACGTGGTCGTGACTTTCGTTGTTTGCCAGACGCGTCCCTGGCCATGGCTGTCCTTCTCCGTCAGTGCACCCGTAGGACAAACGGAGATGCACTGTCCGCAAAAGACGCAGTTGCTGTCCTGGAGACGGGTGTCAAAAGAGGTGGCCACCTTGGAGCGAAAGCCGCGGTTGATCATCGTGATCGCGTTAACCGCCTGGATCTCATCGCAGGCGCGGATGCAGCGGCGACAGTGGATGCACTTCTCCATGTCCCGGAGGATAAAGGGGTCGCGGTCGTCAAGGGGATATTCGTGATGGTCGCCCACAAAAGGGGTCTCTTTGACGCCGTACTCGTAGATCAAATCCTGCAACTCGCAGTTGCCGCACATCTCACAGGTCATGCAGTCCTTTGGATGGTCGGAGAGGAGCAACTCCAGCACGAATTTGCGGGCCGCACGGACCTTGGGGGATTCGGTCTGCACCTCCATCCCTTCGGAGATCGGAAAGGTGCAGGCGGGCTGTAAAACCCGCGAGCCTTTGACCTCTACCAGGCAGAGGCGACACGCCCCTTTCGGGGCCAGCGCCGGATGGTTGCAGAGGGTCGGAATGCGGATGCCATTCGCCTGGGAAACTTCAAGAATGGTGCCGCCGGGGGCCTCAATCGTCTTTCCATTGATGGTTAACGTGGTCATAAATGATCTCCGTAATCGATTTCTCTATCTGCGCTCCGGCAACCGTGACTTCGGTGTGGGGCCGGGGCGGATGGCGATGGCGTCGAACTTGCAGGCCTTGTAGCAATCGCCGCAGACGATGCAGTTAGGCAGGTCAATCTCGTGTACCACTTTCTTATCGCCCTTGATGACCTTATCCGGGCACTTCTTGCGGCATACACCACAGCCATTGCAAACGTCGGCGAGGATTTCGTAGTGGAACATCCCTTTGCAGACGCCGGAGGGGCAGAACTTTTTGTACACGTGGGACTCGTATTCATCCCTGAAATGGCGCATCGTGGTAACAACGGGATTCACACTTCCCTGTCCCAATGCGCACAGGGACGTTGTGGATATGTTTTCCGTCAAGTATTCAATGGTTTGCAAGTCCTCTGCGGTGCCTTCGGCCTGGGTCATTCGCGTAAGAATTTCCAGAAGCCGCTTCGTTCCCAGACAGCAGGGGGGGCATTTGCCGCAGGATTCGTCTTGTGTAAAGTCCATGAAGAAGCGGGCCACGTCCACCATGCAGTCGTTTTCATCCAGGACGATCAGCCCGCCGGAACCCATCAGGGAGCCGGCCGCTGCCAGGCTTTCAAAGTCAATGGGCGTATCCAGGTATTTCGCCGGCAGGCATCCCCCCAACGGCCCGCCGGTCTGTGCGGCCTTGAACTTCTTTTTGTTGAGGATGCCTTCACCGATGTCATAGATGATCTCGCGCATGGTGATCCCCATCGGCACCTCGATGAGTCCGGCATTCTTGACCTTGCCGGCAATGGCGAAAGTCTTGGTTCCCTTGCTCTTCTCCGTGCCCATGCCGGCGAACCAGTCGGCGCCGTTCAGAAATATTTGGGGGATATTGGCGAGGGTTTCCACATTGTTTACGGATGTTGGTTTTCCCCACAGACCCGATACCGCAGGGAAGGGCGGTCGGGGACGCGGCTCGCCGCGCCGACCTTCAATGCTGTCGATCAGGGCGGTTTCTTCGCCGCAGACAAAGGCTCCGGCACCGATGCGGATGTCGACGTCAAAGTCAAAGCCCTTGCCGAAGATGTTCTTGCCCAGCAGACCCAGTCGGCGGGCCTGCGGAATGGCTGTTTGAAGGTGCTCTACAGCCACGGGGTATTCGGCGCGCACATAAATATAGCCCTGCGTGGCGCCCATGGCGTAGGCGGCAATGGCCATGCCTTCGAGGACGGAGTTCGGATCCCCTTCCAGGACGGCGCGGTCCATGAAAGCCCCGGGATCGCCCTCATCTCCGTTGCATATCAGGTAGGCGGGGGGTGTGCCGTCGGCAGGGGCAGGGCGGGAGGCAACCGCCTGACGGGCAAAGAACCACTTCTGACCGGGGGGGAAGCCTGCGCCGCCACGACCCCGCAGGCCGGAACGTTTGGCCTCCTCAATGACCTGCTCCGGGGTCATGTTCAGGACCTTGTAGAGGGCAAAATAACCGTCCTTCGCGATGTAATCTTCAATGCGTTCCGGGTCGATCTGGCCGCAGTTTCTTAAGACCACCCTGACCTCGCCAGGGCGGGGAGGCTTCAGTTCGCTATCGGGCGAGATCTCCACGCCGCGCACGGCCAATTCTTTCTGTGCCTTGGCACGGATGCGTTCGAGTTCTTTTAGAGTCATGTTTTTCTCCGTTTTACTCGTACCGGGAAAGAATTTCCGCCACCTGGTCCGGCTGAACCTTGGAATGGACGGATTTGTCGATCATAATGGCGGGGGCCTTGCTGCAAAGGCCAATACAGCGGCAGACTTCCAGGCTGTAGCGCAAATCGGGCGTGCTCTCGCCGGCGTTGACTCCCAGTTCCCTGCTCAGGCGCTCCAGGTTCTTGGTATTGCCCCGCACGTAGCAGGCCGTACCCAAACAGAGGCCGACACGATGGCGTCCGCGGGGTTTTGTGGTGAAGAAGGCGTAAAATGTGACCACCCCGTAGACATTGCTCTGGGGGATACCCAGTCCATCGGCAATGTAATCCTGCAGTTCTTTGGGAAGATAACCGTAGAGTTCCTGGGCTTGGTGCAGCACCGGGATGAGGGCCCCGCCTTTGGGCTTCTCCCGGGTGATCAAGTTATCCAATTCTTGAAGATGGGCCAATAAATCCATGCTCATATATGCTCCCTGATATGATATACAGCCAAGATCCATAAGTCCCTTGTGCGCGGCAAGATACAAAGAACGGCTTTCCATGTCAACAGATATTATATTTTACACGAAGACAGGGTTTACGGTCGTTTTGTCGCAATAAATGTGGAATTTTCAGATGAAGATCCCGCATCGGACCGCGATTCCCCTCAATAAACGGGCATTTCAAAAAGTCTTTGCTTCTCCCGTCCATTTACGTTAAAAAAAAACATGCATCATCTGATCGACGAGTATCTGAATTTCATGGCGGTCGAAAAAGGGGCCTCCCGCAATACGATCGACGGGTACAGCCGGGATCTGAACCGGTATGCGGGGTTTATCGAAGAACGCGGGGTCGTTGAGATCGGCGGGATCGAGACGGAGGATGTGATCGCCTACCTGGCGTTTCTGCACGGCGAAGGTCTGGCGGCCAATTCGGTGAACCGTGCGTTGGCAGCCATACGGGGGTTTTATCGATACCTGCTCCGGGAGAAGAAGGTGGACCATACCCCCATGGCCCATATCGTACTGGCCAAGGTGTGGACCAGACTTCCCGACGTTCTAAGTCGTGAAGAGATGGTCCTGCTGCTGGCGCAACCCGGTGCGGAGACGCCGGCGAACATCAGGGATTCCGCCATGCTCGAACTCGTGTATGCGACAGGAATCCGGGTGTCGGAACTGATCGGGCTTACCGTAAACAGCATCAACTGGCAGGTGGGGTATCTGGTCGCCATGGGGAAGGGGGAGAAGGAAC
>JAURXV010000029.1 GCA_030654195.1 Syntrophales bacterium
TTCCCGATTGGACACGATAAAAAGCGAATTCTCGCCGAGCTTCGCCACGACCAGGTCCCGGAGACGTTTCTCCGTCCAGAGATCCTCCTTTTCCACTCGCCCCTGGGCCTCTTCGATCATGGACTGGCGGGCGACCCGCAGGCTCAGGGCCACCTGTTCCACCTCCTCGGCGAGCTTGCCCAACTCCCCGGTATCACGGATGGGGGGCTTTGCGTCGGTGCTCCCCCGCTGAAAGTGCGCGAACCATTCCGTCAGACGTTGGACGGGCACCACGAAAAGCTGGCGAAGCGTCAGCAGCGAGATGAGCAGGATGGAGATAACCAGGACGATCAGGGTGATGCTGATCCGTTTCCAGAGCCCGATCAATCGCGTGGATACGTAGGAGGTATCGTAGATGACCTCCACGAGGCCGAGGATTTGGCCGTCGTCGTCGAGGACCGGATGGACATAACTGTAGACGGAAAAATCCCCGAATTTCGCCAGCTCGCCGTAGGGTTTCTTCTGCGAGATGACCTCCTCAATATAGGGTTTCGGTTGATCCTTCCATTCCGAGAATCGCTTCGTGATGACAAAGAGCTTTCCTTCTCGGTCATACAGGACGCATCCCTGCAGCCGTTCCCGTGTCTCGAATTTCTCGATCAACCGCTGGGCCTTCCTGAGGTCTCTTGTCGCAAGGATCTGCCCCGCGGAGAGTTCCATGCTCTCGGCGACGGCCTTTGCCTTGCTTTTGACCTCGTCGATGAGCCTCTCCTGAATGGAGCGCGCCTGGAAAAAACCGAAGCCAGCGAAGACGACGGAGATGATGATCAAAATCGGCAAACTGAAAAGCAGGACTCTTTTCATTTTACACACTTCCTTTTTCAGCGGTGGACTTCGGTGGGTTCATGGAACGGATATTCGTCTTTACCCCCGACTCGCCAGACTGCTTTTCCAAAAGGGAGTTGACTATGACTGCATTTGATCCAATCCTTCCATTTTCCTCTTTTCCTTACTGAAACTGATAATTCAGCATCTCCACTTTCTCCCGGCGTTTGATTCCCAGAGAAAGGGAGGAGCCCGACTTTGAATTTATGCACAGCAAACCCAGAAGACCCTAAATAATTATCTTGACATTATGAGTCTGCATTAACTATTATGCAAGTGAACATTAACTATATTGATAGCGATCACTCACTTATATATCTTTTCCGAGGATCCGCGCCGGTCGTCGGAACAGGTTATCCCGATTTTCTGAATCACGTATGCAGGGAGGTAAAATATGGTGGAAAAGCTGGGTGCGGCCGTTGTCATAGTTGCTACAGTAGCGGCATTAGGGGTTATTAAGATGCTGAATCTACCGGTATTCGTCACAGCTCTCTTTGCGTTTGTCGGTGTCATTATCTGCCTTGTCGGCATTGTGTTTGTCTTCTCGGAGGGGACGATTTTGACATCAGCCCGCCGCCAGGCCAAGTCGATTCCCCAGGTCGGTAAGACCCTGAAAGAGACGGCATCATGATGCATATCTGATCCGGACACTTGTTCGGTTTTGGGTGCAGGTTCCAGGGAAGGTTTTTATCGTCGCCCTCGCCTCGCTGTGAGGGGCGATGCTCCCGCACCGGCCTTGTCCCTGCGTTTCTATCGCGAATCTCCCCAGTCGTTCAATCCCCCTGCGAACAGCTACACCTTGGGTAAGCAGGCGAAAGCGAAAAAGGTTATTCCGCTTAAGGATCGGGGCTCCTCCGCAGGTTGCCGATGAGAGCTTCAGTGATCTTCATCGATTTTCCCGGTATATCCCTGCCAATTGAAAAGCCCCTTGTCGGAAGCGACGGGGTGTGCCATAATCATACCGCCTCGGTCGGGGCAGCGTCGGATTTCTTCAAAATGCACTCATTTTTCAAAGGGGGAAAAGAGAGATGATCCGTCTGGTGATGCTGCGTCATGGGGAGAGTACCTGGAATCTCGAGAACCGTTTCACCGGCTGGACCGATGTGGATCTTACCGAACGGGGGGTCCGCGAGGCGCATCAGGCGGGGCGGCTCCTGCGGGAGGGGAGATACTCCTTCGATCTGGCCCATACGTCGGTCCTCAAGCGTGCGATCCGGAGACCGTCGCGAAGGCCGCCGCGTTGGTGGCGGGGCAATTGTCCGGGAAGAGGTGAACGGGGAAAGGCGGCATCATGCGAGAAATCGATTCGAAAATGGTGACGGAAACCATCTCCACCCTTCTTCAGGATGGCTGTTACCACCTCTCGGATGACGTGATCGCGGCCCTCCGGCAGGCATATGAAAGAGAAGAGTCCCCGGCGGCCCGCAACGTGCTTGCCAAATTGCTGGAAAACGCGGAAGCCGCGACCCGGGATGAAATCCCTTTATGCCAGGACACGGGTATGGCCGTCGTCTTTCTGGAACTGGGGCAGGATGTGCATATGATCGGGGGCGATCTTTACGAGGCCGTTCATGAGGGCACGCGTCGTGCGTATGCCCGGGGATACTTGCGCAAATCGGTCGTAGACAAGCCGTTTTCGGCAAGAACGAACACACGGGACAATACGCCGGCGGTGATCCATACCACCATTGTACCGGGCGAAAAGCTCAAAATTACGGCGCTCTCTAAAGGGTTTGGCAGTGAGAACATGAGCCGCCTCGCCATGTTGACCCCTGCCGGAGGGCGGCAGGGGGTTATTGATTTTGTTGTGAAGTGCGTCGATGAAGCCGGCGCCAACCCCTGCCCTCCGATCATCGTCGGGGTCGGCATCGGGGGTACTGCGGAAAAATGCATGTTGCTGGCCAAACAGTCCCTGCTTCGCCAAGTGGGAGAGCCCCATGCGGATTCCGAGGTTGCTGAACTTGAAAGCGAGATATTGAAGCGCGTCAATGATCTGGGGATCGGGGCGATGGGCTACGGGGGGAGGATCACCGCCCTGGCCGTCCATGTCGAGGTCTTTCCCACGCATATCGCCGCTCTTCCGGTGGCGGTCAATCTTCAATGTCACAGTGTCCGTCACCGGGAAGCAACGCTCTGAAGGAAGAAAGATAGCAGGAAACCATACCCCTATGAAAACCGTCTCAATGATTCCAAGAAGCGTAAAACTCCCCTTGTCCGATGATGTCGTCGAAACGCTGCATGCGGGCGACGAGCTTCTGCTGACGGGGGTGATGTACGTCGGACGGGATGCGGCCCACAAACGGATGATCGAAACCCTGGAAGCAGGGGAGATGCTTCCCGTTGATTTGAAGGGGCAGACCATCTATTTCATGGGGCCGACTCCTGCACGACCGGGGAAAATCATCGGATCCGCCGGCCCAACGTCCAGTTACCGGATGGACTTCTACTCCCCCAGGCTCATGGCCGAGGGGCTGAAAGGGATGATCGGCAAGGGGATGCGCTCCCGGGAAGTGAAGGAAGCGATGAATCGATATAAGGCCGTCTATCTTGGCGCGATCGGCGGCGCGGGCGCCCTCATCTCCCGTTGCATCCAAAAGGTTGAGGTGGTCGCCTATGACGATTTGGGGGCGGAGGCCCTTCGGCGAATCGTTGTGCAGGATTTTCCGGTAACGGTTGTCAACGATATTTACGGCGGCGACATATACGAACAGGGGAGAGCGCAATTTAGAATTGCTGCTCCCCATCCAGCCGCCGTCCAGTAGAAAATCAACAACGATCTTGTCCGACGCGATGCCGAAGTCGGAACCCACCTTCAGGGTCTCGCAGGCCGCGAGTAAAACAGGTGGTCGCCGGTTGTCATTGGCCGCCGTCCATCTCGACAAAGACTTCTTTCGCGGCGCGCATCGCGTCGATTGCGGCGGGAACCCCGCAATAGATGGCGCTCTGCAGGAAGACCTCCATCAACTCGTCCCTGGTCAGACCGTTGTTCAGCGCCCCGCGCACATGCAGCTTGATTTCGTGCGGACGGTTCAGGGCCGTGAGCATGGCGAGGTTGAGGAAGCTTCGCGTTTTGCGGTCCAGACCCGGCCTGGTCCAGATCTCGCCCCAGCAGTATTCGGTCACCAGTTCTTGCATCGGGCGGGTGAACTCATCGGCCGCGCGCAGCGACTTTTCGACGTGTTCGGCCCCCAAAACGGCCTTTCTGACAGCCAACCCTTCTTCGTAACGTTTCTTGTCCATCGTTATCGCTCCTCATCGTTGTCTCGAGACCTTTGTCTGCGGGGACAGATTTGAAATCTGTCCCCGAGTTCTCTTGTTGTTTCAACACCCTCCGCTTATTCCAGGGCCACGGGGGGCAGTTTGATTCCCTTGGGGCAGACCGAGGCCAGCAGTTCCCGGAACGTCTGCAGCCCCTCCTCCGTAAGGCCGGTGATTTTCATTCGATTAATCCCCAGGGCGTCGCGGGGATCCACCGCCAGCCGCACGTTTTTCACCAGGGCAGCAGGGGTAACGCTGCCGCTCTGTCGTACCTCGGCGTCGCACACGCCGCACAGGATGCAGGTGGCAGGAGGTTCAATCCGCTCCGAATCCTCTTGTGAAACCAGCCCGTTATGTTGCGGTACGGTGATGACCCAGGGCAGCACCCGTTTCAGCGCATCAAAGAAAGGATCCATCTCCACCACCAGGTCCTTGAGCTGCCGGAAACCGGGCAGCGGCTTGATGCACAGGCTGCCCCCGTCGCCGGCCACCTCCCGGACCAGTGTGTGGCAGGCCAGCTGGGAACGATCCGCGATGAGCATCGCGCAGGAGCCGCAGATGCTGCTGCGGCAGGAGCGCCGGAACGCCAGGGAGGGGTCCTCCCGTCTCGTTTTCAGCAACAGATCCAGCACGGTTTCGTGCTGTTCCCAATCCACGGTGTATTCCCGGCCGTACGGTTTGTTGTCGGTTTGCGGGTCAAATCGATTGATGTTTAACGTGAGCCGCATTTTAATATCCTCGTGTCTCGGGCTGGAACCGGGTGATGGAGACCGGACCGGCCTCGTAAACCGGCCCGGCGCCGCCCCGGCGAACCAGCGTGTGGTGCAGCCAGTTGGCGTCATCCCGCAGGGGGTGGTCCATCCGGTAATGGGCGCCGCGACTTTCGGTGCGCCTGTAAGCCGCCCCGGCGGTCACCTCGCTGAGTTCCAGCAGGCAGCCCAGTTCTAAGTGTTCAATCAGTTGGTAGTTAAAGGGATGTTCCCCGGCGGGCACCCGCAGCGCCCCGTAGCGGCGGCGTAGCGCAGCGATTTCCTCCACGGCCTCCCGCAGCTCCTCCCCGGTGCGGAAAACGCCCACTTTATCCGTCATGGTGCGGCTCATGGCGTCCCGGATCGCGGACGCCGAGTCGTCGCCCGGCTCTTGTGGTTTGCCGGCGGAAAAAATCGCCTGCCAGCGCGCCAAAGCCAGCTCCAGCGAGGATCGCGGCGGCGATGAATGGTCAGCCGCCTTAAGCATATGCCTGCCTGCCCGGCGGCCGAAAACCACCGTTTCCAAGAGCGAGTTGCCGCCCAGGCGGTTGGCCCCGTGTACGCTGACGTTTGCCGTTTCGCCGGCGGCCAGCAGCCCGGGGATATTGGTTTCGCAGCTTAGATTGACCCGGATGCCGCCCATGCTGTAGTGCTGGGCGGGCTCGATGGGGATGGGCGCTTGGGTCGGGTCCACCGCGGCGTAGATGCGGGCCAGGTCGTTGACCTGGGGCAGCCGTCGGGTTATTTTGTCCACGCCCAGGTGGGTCAGATCCAGATGCACGTATCCGTTGCCCAGCCCTCGCCCCTCTTTGATTTCCTGGAAAATCGAACGGGATACGACGTCGCGCGGGGCCAGCTCCATCTTCTGCGGGGCATATCGGGCCATGAAACGCTCTCCGACGGCGTTGAACAGGTAACCGCCCTCGCCCCGGGCCGCTTCGGAAATCAGGATGTTGGTGCCGCACAGCGTCGTGGGGTGGAATTGGACGAACTCCATGTCGGCAAGAACCGCGCCTGCCCGGTAGGCAATGGCCGTGCCGTCCCCGGTGTTGGCGTGGCCGTTGGTGGTCTTGCGAAAAATCCGTCCATACCCGCCGGTGGCCAAGAGCGCCACCCGGCAGCGGACGACTTCCAATCGCCCCGTTGCCAGGTCATAAACCAGCAGCCCCGCCAGTGCGCCATCTTCCACCAGCAGTTCCACCAGGTGCCACTCGGGGTAAATACGGACCCCGGCTGCCAGGGCGCGTTCATACAGCGTGTGGAGCACCACGTGGCCGGAAATGTCGGCGGCGTAACAGGCCCGGGGAAAGCCGGCGCCCCCCAGGGAACGTTGGGCCGGGCGGCCGTCCGGGGTTCGGGACCAGGGCACCCCCATCCGTTCCAACTGCCGGATGACCTCCGGACCCTCCGAACAGAGCACTTCAATGGCGTCCTGATCCCCAAGATAGTCGCCGCCCTTCACCGTGTCGAACAGATGGTCTTCGACGGAATCATCGTCCCCCAGGGCGGCGTTGAAGCCGCCTTGGGCCGCCCCGCTGTGCGAGCGGGTGGGGTAAATCTTGCTGATGACGGCCACGTCCGTGCCGGGCGGCGCCTCCACGGCTGCCATCAACCCCGTCAGTCCCCCGCCGACGATGACCACATCATGAAAAATCATCGCGTATTACCTCTTGTCTCCGATTCCCACCCCAGTTGCAAGTTTGACGAACCCGTAAAAAAAGTCCAAAATCTCCTTCTCCTTGATGGGGTAAATAATATTCCCTCCCCCTTGACGGGGGAGGGTTAGGGTGGGGGTGAAAAGGGGTTGTATATCCGTGAGTGATTTTCCCCTCCCCTTAATCCCCTCCCGCCGGGGGAGGGGAATTTTCATTTTTAGCGAGTGCGTCAAGTTAGCGCCTTGGGGGCCCGCTTAACTTGCGGGCTGCGACTGCGGCTCGCTCTTCGGCGGAGCGATCTTCTGGTGGCGTATGACGCCGAAGACCGTCGCCGGAAGCACGATCACGGCCATCGCCAGCGACACGGCGCCGTCCGGGTGGAACATCACCACGAGGGAGGCAAGGGCCAGCGCCGCGCGCCACATCACGTCCGAGCCCCGGTTGCGGGTGAACCGCCCGAAGATGGCGCAGGTTACGCCGCAGCAGGAAATCGCCACAAGCAGCATATCGGAGATCTGCATCCATCCCGGATTCACCACGAGGCTGGAGCGGGTGAAGATCGCGAAGGTCATGAATGTGATGGGCGCGCACAGTTTCAGCGCCTCCCACATGGTCCGCATAAACAACGCCTCCGCGATCCGTGCCGAGACCGCCGCCGCGAGCGAGGTCGGCGGCGACAATTCGCCCCAGACCGCCAGCAGAAAGCAGAAGAAATGCGCGATCCAGGGATCGATGCCGATCTTGCGCATGGGGTCGACGATGATGACCGCGAGAACGATATAGGTCGCCGTCGGCGGCAGGCCGGCGCCGACAAGCCAGCCGAATATCCAGGACATCAGGATCAGCGCGATGATGTGCCACTCGCCGATGTGCAGGAGGATGCCCCCCATGCGGTTGATGAAGCCGGTCACGGTGAACAGGCCGTCCATGATGCCGAGCGTCGCCAGCAGCAGCGTCAGATAGGAGGTCATCTCGGCGTGCGTCTCGATCATGATGCGGACATTCGCGAAGAGTGAATCCTTGTCCGCCGCCGGATCCTTCCGCAGGTACTTGAAATAGAGAAATAGAAGGATCAGAAGCGAGAACAAGAAGGCCCCGTTATATAGCCCCGCAAGATGCTCGCCATACCTTAACACCCCCAACAGGATGGTCAGATATATGATCCCGAGGAAGAAGATCGCCGTCTTGAGCTGGTCGTAGATCGGCAGGGTTACCGCCTCGATCGGCGTGGCGGGCATCAGCCTCACGCTCAGCAGATAAATCGACAGGGAAAGCGTGGAGTAGTAGATGAAGGCGAGGGCAAAGCCGCGGAGCATCACGCTCCAGTAGGAGACGCCGAGGAATTCCGCCATTACGAAACCGGCGACCGCCATCACCGGCGGCATGATGAGCCCGCCCATCGAGGCCGCCGTCTCCACCGCCGCGGCGAACTCCCCCGGCACGCCGTAGCGTTTCATCAGTGGGATCGTGAAAGCGCCGACCACCGTGGCGTTGGCCGCGCCGCTGCCGCTGATCATGCCAACCGCGGACGAGGCGAGCACGGCCGTCTGCGGGATCGTCTGCCGCGATTTTCCTGCGATCCGCCGCATGAAACTGACCATCGCCCCCTGCGCGTCGAAGCCGCGCGCCGCCGCCGCCAGCAGCAGAAATGCCCCGATCGTCGTCAGTGCGATCTGTGCGTACATCCCGTAAATGCCGGTCGAGAGTTCGACGGTACTCGAGGTGATTACCCGGTAGAAGGAGGTCCCCGGATGCCAGAAGAAGTCGATGGGGCTCAGATAGCCCCACAGCGTGTAGACCACCAGAACCACATTCACCCAGAACAGCTCCGCATGGGCGACCCTTGAGAGCTCCATCACCAAGAGGAAAACCACCAAACCCATGATGAAGTCCTCCCTGGTGTAGGAGCCCTGACGATAGATCGAGATCTGTTCGTATTCCACGAAAAAATGGTAGAAGGCGTAAATACAAAAGCCCATGTAGATCACGACAAGGATATGATTCACGATCGGCGGCAGCCGCTTGTAGATATAACCGTTTTTGTGCATGTGCAGGATCTGCAACATCAGCGCGATCGGCACAAGGGACGCCACGAGTTCAGTCGGGCCGCCTAAGCCGGTGTAGAAGTACCAGCACAGCCAGACGAACATAACGATCGATAAGAGGAAGATCAGGTTGTTGAGATTGGTGGTGCGCACGATCCGGTCACTCTGCATGGCTTTCCCCCCTTTCGGCCCGAAGCGTCCCCCGCCTTCCGGGCCGCAGCGTCGACAGTATAAATGACGATACTCAGCAAAGAGTCAAACGGTAAACGGCCGAACTCCTCCGTCCGTCGTTGTCGCGCACGCCCGATCGCGGCCGCACGCGGCCTATGGTATTGTATGCGAGATTGGTAAGCGCGCGGGGGCGGGAGCCGGCGCTGTCGCGGCGCAGGTTCCCCACCCCCGGCAATCCGTTTGAGCGATTACTTGCCGGCGATCGTCCACTTATCGTTCCAGGCCTTGTGCTCTTTGAGGAACTTGGCCAGCCCCGCATGCACCGGAATGGTCGGATTGGCGTTGATGCCGTTCACCTGCATGCCGATGAAGTCGCGCGCCATGGGTCCGAAACCCGGATCGGCCTTGGCGAGGCTTTCCCGCTCGGCGTTGAACTTGTTCAGCATCTTGTAGACGATCTCCCCGGGCATATCCGCGAGCACGTTGTAGGCGAACAGGATCGGCACGCCCAGGATCGTCTTCACACCGACGTCCTTGCTGAAGACCTTCGCTGCATCGACCTCCACGGGGGCGAGGCCCGCCGCCGTCAGCTTCTTGACCTCATCCGGACTCGGGTTGATCAACTTGATATCCAGGCGCAGCTCTGTCTCGCGCCAGTAGGACGCAAGCGACCGGCCGGCGGTCGTATAGCAGACGGCGCCGACGACGGTGCCGGCCTGAAGCGCGTCGCCCTGGGCCGCCTCGCCGATCTGGACGTGTTTGAACTGGTAGCCGAGCGCCTTAAAGATCCGCTGGAAATTGAGCCAGTTCATGAAGCCGGCGGGGGTGAAGAATACCGGCTTGCCGCTGAAGTCACCCCAGGACTTGAATTGGCCTGCTTTCGGGGCATACACGGCCATGAACGACTCCATCGGGTATGCATACCAGGTGTGCACCATGTTCGATTTGGCGGCCTTGTAGTCCTTGAAGCTGCCCGTGCCGGTGTAAACCTCGGTCATCCCGACGTCGGCCGTGTAGCCGATCTCCGCATTGCCATCCATTGTCGCCTTCATGGCGGCGGTGGTCGATGGATAGGGATTGACGGTGACGGTATATTCGCCGCCGAGCGCGTTCTCCAACACGCTGATCATCTGTGCCGCGACCTTGTAGCCATAAGAACCCGTGCTGGACGTGGCCCAGCGGATCGACTTGCGCTCCGCTGCGCAGGCCGTGTTGATCGCCGAGAAGGCGAAGAAGGCAGCGAGGACCGCCACGGATACCGCGAACTTGTGACCCGGTCTTGTCTTCAACATTGTTTCCCTCCTTTGAATGCATTTCAATGGAACGTTCTTGATAAGAGACAACTTTCCCGCATGGGGCAGGCTACGATGGGCTGCCTGGTTTGTCAAGGAAATTTCCCCATAGTCCTCGAAGGCGGCTATATCGCTATCACCGCGCGCCTCGCCGCATACCTCCCATGGCCGTTAATGACCGGAGATCCGCGCCATGACCTCCGTCACCGTTTTTACCCGCTGCATTCCGGTCAGCAGCGATAACGACGCCTCAACGACCTCCGACGACAATACCGTGGAGGCGCAATCCCGATACTTTGCATTGAATTCATGGGCGCCGAGCGGATTCGTCGGCATCCCTCTGGCGATACGGGCTTCGGCGTCATATGTTTTACCATTGCGGAGTGTAACGGTCACACTCTTGGCGCCGAACCCCTCCGGGGTCCCCATGACCGGCATCGGGTACTTCTCTACCCATTTCATGCCCTCGATCAAACGCTGCACCTCCGGCTCCAGCATGGCCTCTTCGGAAAAGGAGTTCAAACGGACGCCTCCTGAAGTTAGCGCGCGGGCCACACAGTACTCCAGACTGAATTTGCCTTCCAATCCGGTCTTGGGCCGATGATGAATGAGCAGTTGCTTGTCAAAGGGGCTCGTGCCCAACTCAATCTCAACAATCTCTTCGGTCCTGACCCCTTGTTGCTTGAGATTCAGCGCGCAGTCTATGGCCGTGTGGGTAAAGCCGCACGATGGATACGGCTTGATGGCGAGACCAACCGGGCCGGTAATCACAAACGTCTTGCCCAGGTTTGTCCCCACCTTGGCCCAGTCAACCTCGTCGTCGTGTCCCATGACCCTGGCAAACCCCAGAGGGGCCTCGATAATGGCCGCATCGGCCGTAAAACCCGCCCGGGCCAGAAAGGCGGCCTGAATCCCGTTCGCACCCGCTTTGCCCGCGTGCAACGGCTTGGTCATGGTGCCGAAGTTCTGCCTCAACCCGCACGCCAGCGACGCCGCAATCCCGATCGCCATCCTTACCTGCTGGGCGTTCAGCTTCAACAACCACGCCACTGCCGCCGCCGCCCCCAGGCTCCCGAATGTGGATGTGCTGTGCCATCCCTGTACATAGTGGCTCTGAAACATCGGCTCGGCCACACAGCCGGCAACTTCATACCCCACGACATATGCGGCAAGGGCTTCCAGACCCGACGCACCGATGCTCTCGCCGACCGCCAGAATGGCCGGGGCAAGGAATACCGACGGGTGCGAGATCGGGGACACCGACATGTCATCGTAATCAAGCGCGTGTCCCATCGTCCCATTGACCAGAGCGGCCATCTCGGGCGACGTTTTCCGATCGCCCGCGATGATACTTGCCTCGGCCACACCGCCCATTCGGTTGCCGTACTCCCGGATGAGCCTGCCCAACTCTTCTCTCGACCCTGCCATGGCAACCCCAATAAAATCGGTTATTCCCAGGCGAGCCTTGTCCAGCGCATCCTGTGGAATATCCGCTGTCCGCACCCCGCTGACAAAAGTCGAAATTCTGTCCGTCAACATATCCTCTTCCTCACATTGAAACAGCAATAGACTGTGCCGACAGACCATCCACGCCGCCGGAACCGAAGGCGCCATCGAAAATCTGCGAGGGGCAGGGCTGGTGGGGTCCACTGTAACAGCGGGGCGCCCGGATCTTCCTTACTTCTTGCGCCCGGCTTTGGGCGCGGCTGCCTTTTTGGTTGTCGGTTTCTTTTTTTTACCAAGCCATGCCGGCATGCGCTTCTCAAGGCCGGAACGGATGCCCTCCCGGCCCTCCTCGGAGGCGCGCGCGGCGGCGAGGCGTGTTGCGCTCTCTTTGATCAGGTCGGAATGAATGGGGACGCCCGCCACAGTACGGATCCACTCCTTGGAAAGCGCCTGCGCGACCGGGCCGCCCTGGATCAGTTGTCCGAGCAGTTCGTTGATCCTGGCGTCGAGTTCACTCAGCGGCGCGATGTCGCTCACCAGGCCGATGCGATAGGCCTCGGCGGCGGTGAAGAGCTCCGCAGAAAGGAAATAGCGGCGCGCCGCTCGCTCGCCCATCGCCCGTATCACATAAGGTCCGATCGTCGACGGGATCAGGCCGAGCCGGACTTCGGGCAGGCAGAACTCCGCCTCGTAGGCCGCCACCGCGATGTCGCAGGCCGCGACAAGACCGACGCCGCCGGCAAAAACCGAGCCGTGCACGCGGGCAATCGTTGGCTTTTTCAAGGTGTCGATGGTGGAAAGCAGGGTCGCGAAGTTCATCGCGTCGGCGTGGTTCTGCTCGAAGGGGCAGTCGGCCATGCGCTGCATCCACTTCAGGTCGGCGCCGGCGCAGAAGTTGCTGCCCGCGCCGGCGAGGATCACGGCGCGGACCGCCGGATCGTCGTTCAGGGTGCGCATCGCCGCGATCAGCTCCGAGATCATCGTCTCGTCGAACACATTGTGCAACTCCGGGCGGTTCATCCAGACGATACCGATGCTGTGTTTGATTTCGACCAACAGGGTTTGGTATTTCATGATCTCCTTATAGTGTGGGGTCAGGCGGCGTCTTCAGCAATCCGGGCGAGTATGAGCGGCCGGACAGGACGTATTGCATGGGTAATCATCTGTTTTCTAATGTACGCAGGACCTACTCCAGCATTGGGGCGTCTGGATCTTCCTTGTCCGCGCCCATCTCCTGAACCCGCTCAATTTCCCGGATCTTCATGCGGATGATGACGAGCAGGCTGAGAATCGCGACCCAGAAAACGGCCAGGCTTTCATACACGATATAGATGTAGAAGGGCGCCGTGGGAAAGACGGCGATCTTCTCCGCCGCCGGGGCGGCGAACGCGGTTACCGGCAGCAGCAGAATCGCCGCCGCCATCAGCCGCGCGGACCAAACGGAAGAAAACCTGATCCGAAACTTCCCCATGATGGCCATTATTCGCATAGACGCTCCTTAACTCAGATAACCCACTGCCGTCATCGTGAGAAAATAGAGAAGATAGATTACACCGATCCACGTGAAGAGCGGACTCTTCTCGCCCCGCGCCGATTTCCGGTCGAAAAAGGGGATCAGAAAGAAAAAGAGGATCGCGCCGGAGACCAGCAGGATGGCGATGGTCTCCCCGTTCAGACCCAGGATGGAGCCGGGAAAGAGCTTCAAGGTCTGGAGGAGGAAGAGAAAATACCATTCAGGCTTGACGTTTTCCGGCGGCGGAGCCAGGGGATCGGCCTTCACGCCGATCTCCGGCGGCAGGAACACCGTCAAGGTCACAAGGACGCCCGTAACCACCAGCCAGATCGCCAGATCCTTGTAGAAGACATTCGGGAAGAAGGGGACCTCCCGTCGTTTTTCCGCTTGCAGAGAGAGGGGCACGCTCATCCCGTGCAACTGCACCAGCAGAATGTGCACCCCGATCAGCCCCAGGGTGATGATCGGCAGAATGGCCACATGAAAGGCGTAGAAACGGATGAGGGTGTCGCCGGTCACATCCATGCTTCCCCGCAGAAAGGCCTTGATGAACCCCCCGATGAAGGGAAAGGCGCCGGCCCCTCCCGTCGCCACCCGGACGGCGGCAAAGGCGCGCTCATCCCAGAGGAGCAGATAGCCGCTCAGTCCGAAGAAGATCGAGATCCCCAAGAGGATGAATCCGGTGATCCAGACAAATTCCCTGGGCTTGCGGTAGGACTTCAGCAGCAGCGTGCCGAAAAGGTGGATGAACAGAAAGACGATGCTAAGCTGCGACCCCCAGTGATGGAGAGACCGGAAGAACCAGCCCATGTTGAGTTTGGTGACGATCTCGATAATGCTCTTGTGGGCAAAATCGATATGGGGGACATAGTAGAAGGCCATCAGCATCCCCGTCAGAAACTGGAGGATGAATAGAAAGAGCGTGACCCCGCCGGTGTAGTACCAGAGGTCGTAGCGATGTTCCGGGATCAGCTTGCCCTTCGCCAGCCTCTTCATCCCTTCCCAGTCGTAGCGCTCTTCCAGCCACTCTTTAAGCCTTGGGCAGTTCAACCTTGACCCCCTTCTTGGCGATGATCAGCTTTTCGCCCTCTTCCGTAATCACGAAGATCTCGAGTGGTTTTGGGGGCGGCCCCTCGATATTCTTGCCGTTCTCGTCGAACCATCCCTTATGGCAGGCGCAGTAAAAACGCCTCTCCGCCGGCTTGTAGTCCACATTGCATTCCATGTGGCTGCAGACGCCCTTCAGGGCCAGGATGCTGCCGTCGGCCTTTTTGAAATAGAGTCCCACCGTGCCGCCCCAGGGGAAGCGCTTGATCGAATTGTTCGCCAGATCGGTAAAATCCTTCCGGTCCAGCACAACGAAGTCGGGCTCCTTGCCCAAGGTGGGGAAGGCGAATTTCATCAGGGCGAAAAAAGTCCCGGAGAAGAAGGCGACGAGCCAGCCGCCAAAAAGCGTGTTAAGAAAAGTCCTCCTCGTGATGAGGGAATATTTAAGCTTCATCTTTCGCCTTCCCCAACATCTTCTGAAAACGGTTTTTCACCATCGCTTTGCGCAGACCGACAATGGCATCGGTGGGTCTGACGTCTTTCGGACAGGCATCGATGCAGCGGAACAGCGTGTCGCAGGCCCAGACCCCCTTCTCATCATTGACAATGTCCAGCGCTCCGGCGGGTCGCTCATCCCGTGAATCGAGAACGAACCGCTCCAGTTTGGCCGCCGCTGCGGGTCCAATATAATCCGGTTCCCTCGCGAGCACCGGGCAGGCGCCGTAACAGCAGGCGCAGAGGATGCAGTTGACGTACTGGTCGATCCGCCGGCGCTCCTCTTCGCTCTGCGGAAGTTCCTTTTCAGGAACGGGACTGTGCCGGATCAGGTAGGGCTGAATCTTGTCGTACATCCTCCAGAATGGCGTCAGGTCGACGACCAGGTCCCGGATCACCTCGAAATTGGGCAGAGGTTCCAGGATGATCGTATCGGTGTCGAAGGCGGCGACCTGCGTCCGGCAGGCGAGATCGATCTTGCCGTTGATCACCATGGCGCAGGACCCGCAGACGGCGGACCGACAGGAGCAGCGGAAGGAAAGCGTCCCGTCGATCTCGTCGCGGATCCGGATCAGCATCGAAAGCACCGTCAATCCGGGAATGACACGGATCTTATAGCTGGAGAAGCAAGGGCTGCTTTCCGGCTTCATTGCGTCATACCGGAGAATCTTGAAGGTATATGCACTGGCTTTGATCAATATTTTCTCTCCGTCGGTTGATACCTTGTAATCACGACATCCTTGAAGGAGATAACGGGCGACCCGTCATCCCCCATCCTGGCGATGGTATGTTTCAGCCAGTCGCCGTCGTTCCGGGTTTTGAAATCCGTCCGGAAGTGGGCGCCGCGGCTCTCCTCCCGAAGGAGGGCCCCCAGGATGATTGTATGGGAAACGTCCAGCATCGCATCCAGCTCCAGCGCGGCTGTGAGCTCGTAATTCATATACCGCACCGGCGACGAAACCCCGACTTCCCTGTAGCGTCTCTTAAGCTCGATCAGTTTGTTCAGGGCCTGCTCCAACTCCTCCCGGGTCCGGAAGATGCCCACCTTCTCGTTCATGACGGCGCCCAGTTCGGCATGGAGCCGGTAGGGTTTCTCCCTGCCTGGCGTCGCCAGCCGCCGGAGCTTCTCCTCGACGTTGTCCTTCAGGCGCAGAATGGGTTTTTCGTCCGGCCTCGGGACGCCGTCCTCCAGATCCTCGCAGATCGCCTGCGCTCCCAGTTTTCCGAAGACAATCGTATCCAGCAGGGAGTTGCCGCCCAGGCGGTTGGCGCCGTGGACGGAGACGCAGGAACATTCGCCTCCGGCGTAGAAGCCCAGGATCTCTGAGGCGCAACGTTTGTCGACGTCGATACCGCCCATGGAGTAGTGCTGACAAGGCATGATGGGGATCGGTTCGATAATCGGATCGATGCCGATGAAGTCGATGCAGATATTCCGGATACCGGGAAGCCTCTCGATGATCTTCTTGCTCCCCAGGTGGCGGAGATCGAGTTGGATGTACTTGCCGAGCGGGTGGTCAAAACCGCGCCCCTCGTTGATCTCCGTCTGGATGCACCGGGAAACGATATCCCGTGGCGCCAACTCCATGGCCGAGGGCACATAGCGCTGCATGAAGCGTTCGCCCTGATTGTTGAGCAGATAAGCCCCTTCGCCCCGGCAGCCTTCCGTCATCAGGATATTGGTGCCGATCAGCGAGGTCGGGTGAAACTGTACGAATTCCATGTCTTCCAGAGGGAGTCCCGCCTGGTAGGCCATCCCGATGCCGCTTCCCGTGTTGATCAGGGCATTGGTGGAGTGCTGGAAGACCCGCCCGTATCCGCCGGTGCCAAAGAATGTTACGCCGGCGCGGACGGGGATCAGCTCGCCGGTACGCATATCCAGCGCGACGACGCCGTGGCACCGTCCGTCTTCGATGCACAGCGCGGTCACAAACCATTCCGGATAGATCTTGACCCCCTTTGCGACGGCCCTTTCATAGAGGGTGTTGAGCAGCACATGCCCGGTTATATCGGAGGAATAGCAGGTTCGGGGATAGCCGGCGCCGCCGAAGGGGCGCTGGGCGATGGTGCCGTCGGGAAACCGGCTGAAGGGGCATCCCCAATGCTCCATCTCATAGACGATCCCGATCGCCTCCCTGCACATGATCTCCGCGGCATCCTGATCGGCCAGGTAATCGCTCCCCTTGATCGTATCGAAGGTGTGTTTCTCCCAGGAATCGTCCCGGCTGTCGGGATTGTTGGTCAGGGCCGCGTTGATGCCCCCCTGCGCGGCGATGGAATGGGACCGGACGGGATAGACCTTGGAAATCAGCCCTACGTTGAACCGGTCGCACAGGCCGACGGCCGCCCTGAGTCCCGTCAAACCGCCGCCGACAATCAGAATATCGTGATCAAGCATGCCCGCGTCCTATGAAAACCGGAAATAGAGAATAACCAACACCACGGAAATGACGGCCGCGGCGACATTCGCTATCCAGAACAGCTCCTTTTCCTTGCGGTAACCCAGGTCGATCGCAACCGTTCTGAGACCATACATGCTGTGAAAGGTGAAAAGGATCAGGATGAGGATATCCAGAACGGGGTGCCTGTGCAGGCTCAGCGCCCAGTCGGGCTTCTTGTCTTTCGTAAACAGGAAATAGCTGGTGAGGATTTTGATGCTAAAAAGAATGATCAGGGTCACGCCGCTGATGCGGTGGAAAAGCCAGATGAACATACGCCCCCCTGTCTGGTTTCAAGAATTATGAATGATAAAGGATCCGGGCAACAGCCGGAATCCCCTTCCCGATGTTCAACGGGATCGTCAACGGCTCGTAGCGAGTTTCTCCTAACAAGGAATCCCTGCCTTGTCAAGCGGAAATGGTTTCCGCTTTGAATACCTCCGCACCCGTCGGTCGATCTCGGCGGAATTCTTTTTCGACAACAATATAATTTCTTGACACCGATTTTTATCGCATGCTACCCCATTTTAACGAAGACTACTTTAACGAAGACTACAAGGAAAGGATTTTCCCCCATGAACCTCCCAAAGAAAGTAACGATCGTCGATGTGGGGCCGCGGGACGGCTTTCAGAGCGAGAAACAGTTCATCCCCACTGAGAAGAAGATTGAAATCGTCAATGGCCTGATCAGGGCCGGGTTGAAGAATATCCAGGTATCCTCCGTTGTTCACCCCAAGGCGGTTCCGCAACTGGCCGATGCCGAGGAAGTGATGACGAAGATCGACCGGCGTCCGGACGTTTCATACCGGCTCCTGGTTCCGAACCTCAAGGGGGTCCAGCGGGCGCTGCCGCTCAAGCCCGACAAGATCGACCTGATGATGTCGGTAAGCGAATCCCACAACCGCTCCAACGCCAATCGCTCCATCGACGAGACCCTCAAGGAGTTTGAGACCCTGGTCTCGATGATCCAGGACAAGGGGATCGCGGTGAGCGGCGGTATGGCGTGTGGTTTTGGCTGTCCCTTCGAAGGGAAGATTTCCTTCCGGCAGATCGAGCGGGTGGCGGACCGCTACCTGGCCATGGGTATTCGCAGCGTCGGGATTGCCGATACGGTCGGCTATGCCAATCCGAAACTGGTGTACCACACCATGGCGCATCTGCTGGACAAATATCCGGAGATTCAGTGGCTTGCCCACATCCACAACCATCGGGATCTGGGCCTGGCCAATATCCTGGCTGCAATGCAGGCGGGTCTCACCGAATTCGATGCCGCGATCGGTGGTCTGGGGGGATGCCCGTACGCCCCGAACGCGGCGGGGAACGTCGCCACGGAGGATCTGGTCAACATGCTCGACGAGATGGGGATCGCGTGCGGGGTAAATCTCGATGCCCTTCTGGAGGTGGCGGAGGTGGTCCGCGAGACGATCCCGCATCCGCTCAACAGCGCGCTCCTGAAGACAGGAAAACCTTGGGTGCTTGCAAAGGCCCCGGATTGCCAGATCAAGCTCGGATAGTCTTCGGCGGGGACGGCTTACTGTAAATGACGGGAAGAGGAGACCCTATGATCCGAAAACTGGATTCATTTTTTGAACCTCGCAGCGTTACGGTGATCGGAGCGACCTCGGGTCGCCACAAACCGGGCAATGATATCCTTCTGAATATCGCGGCCAACGGTTATTCGGGGGAACTTTACCTCGTCAATCCCAAGGGCGGCGAAATCATGGGGAAGAAGGTCCACTGTTCCATCGGCGATCTTCCCGAGGGGATCGATCTTGCCGTGATCATTCTTCCCGCAATACAGAATCCCCAGGCGATCAGAGAATGTGCAGTTAGGGGAATCAACGCGATTGTGCTGGCTGCCGGCGGATTTTCCGAAGTGGACGAGGAGGGGCGGCTCCTGCAGGCGGAACTCGAAGCGGTTGTGAAGGAGACGGGCGTCCGGGTCATCGGGCCGAACACCTCCGGGGTGACCTCCACCCCGTTCAATTTTACATCGAGTTTTTTCCCGCTGGGGCGGATTCCCCGGGGCCATATCTCCTATATCGCCCAGACGGGCAACTTCGCCACGCACACCATGCGCTATATCGCCACAGGGGAGCACTACGGCGTGGCGCGCGTCGTCGGTATCGGCAACAAGGTCGATGTGGATGAGAGCGATGTCCTCGAATATTATGCAACGGACCCGGAGACCGAGGCCATTTTTGTCTATCTGGAGAGTCTGAAAAGTCCGAGGCGTTTTCTCGAGACCGCGCGGGAGACCACCCGGCGCAAGCCGATCATCATGCTGAAAGGCGGGAGCACCGAGGGCGGTTCGCACGCCGCGGGGGCGCATACCGCCGCGCTGGCCTCCGATGATCGCATCATCGACGGGGCGTTGAAACAGGCCGGCATTGCCAGGATTTATAAGTACTCCCATCTGATCCTTGCGGCGAAGGCCTTGTCCGCCATGCCGCTCCCAAAGGGAAACCGCGTGAGTTTTCTGGCGCCTTCGGGGGCCATGCTTGTGGCGATGACCGACATGTGCCAGAAGTACTGGAACCTAAAAGTGCCGGCGCTGGAGGAATCCGGCCGCAGGCGCCTTCAGGAGATCAGTCCGCCGTACATCCGCATGCGCAATCCCGTGGACATATGGCCGTCGGCCATTGTACATGGGATCGAATTCGCGTACCGGGAGGGGATGGAAGCGGTTTTGAAGGATTCCCATATCGACGCCGTTGTTCCGATTCTGATGATCACGGATGAGACCGGGGTTCCCGACCTCCAGTTCATCGTGGACCTCGCCCGGAGGTATCCGGAAAAACCGATCTACGCCACCTTCAGTGCGGAAAAAAAGCATATGGAGGCCGCCAAGGCGTTTCTGGAACCGAGGGGCGTACCGACTTTCCCGATGATCGAGGAGCCGTTCGAGGTCCTTTCCGTATTGGCGCAGTGCCGGAAATATATGGATCGTGGTTGAAGGAGACCGATTCGCTATGACTGAAACAGAAATGATCTTGAACGCGGCCAGGGAGCAAAACCGCAAGACCCTTTCGGAATTTGAAAGCGCCCGGCTTCTGGCGGCTTTCGGCATCCCGACGGTGAAAGGGATTCTTGCGCAGAATCTTGAAGAGGTGAAAAAGGCCGCAGAAGGCATCGGATATCCGGTGGTGTTGAAATTGTGTTCTCCGGAGGTGAGCCACAAGACCGAAAGCGGGCTGGTTGCGTTGGACCTGCGCGATGAGGCGGATCTGGAGCTCGCTTTTCGACGGATCAACGGATCGTCCCCCGTGAAGGATGCGGACTATCTCGTTCAGGAGATGGTGAAGGGCGGACGGGAACTGGTCGTGGGGATGGTCCGTGATCCCCAGTTCGGTCCCTGTGTCATGTTCGGTCTGGGAGGAATATTTACGGAGGTCCTGGGCGATGTCACATTTCGACCGGCGCCGCTGGATGAATCGGATGCCATGGAGATGCTGATGGAGATCCGCGGGAACAAGATTCTCGGCGCCGTCCGGGGGATGGAGGCGGTGGATTTGGATTCCCTGGTGCAATGCCTCATGGCAATGGGCAAGATCGGCACGGCGCATGAAGAAATTCAGGCGATAGACGTAAACCCATTGATTGTGAAAGGAAGCAGTCCTGTCGCCGTGGATGCCCTGGTGATCCTGAACACCTCCTCCTGAAGGGCGTTTTGGATCTTCTTCCGACGCTTCTGCGTAATTTCAATAAGTTACTCATCAATTTTTATTGAAGTCAGTGAGGGAGGTCGGTTCGATTTTGTAGCAGAGTTCAACCCGTAGTGTTTAACCAAAAAGACGTGTGTCAGTTATTTCATCCACCTACAAGTCCTCAGGTACGGCGAGTAAAATAATTTGAAGATTTGCGATTGAAATGATCGATCCACGACGATTGGAGTCAGGAACACGGTTTACCGTGTCGGATGAACTCTTTGGTTCGGCATCTTCCTTTCTGCCCTGTCGCAGCAAATTGTGACACGACTTCTAAGAGTTGCTCCCTCAGCTTCTGTGACACAAAGCCGGGGCTTGTGCACACGGAAACCAGATTCGGCTGTGGCCATCGGGTGGGGCGGTGTGGCCCGCTACTGAACCTGCGACGAAACGCATCCCACATTTCGTCCTCCAGCCACATTGCGGGGGAATCGATGGGATGCTGTACCAGCCAATGCACCCGACAACGCGGCCAAATGCGCATCGCATGGAACATGAAGTTGGCAATGTTGGTTTGCGGTCGCTGGTCCATCATGTCGTGATGCGCGTCAACATGGAGGATGTGCGATGGCGCAATGCCGTGTGTCTGCCATCTCGTTCTCCAACGGGCAAACGCCTCATTGTGATGTTCCACAACCACCGACACGGGACAGCCAGCCCAGTCAAGCAGTTGTTCCAGACGCAAAGGGGGCTCGGGCATCTGGTTGAAGTAATCGAGGTCGATATCGAGGATAGAGTACATTGTCTCCTGTTTGCTGCCTAACGGCTATGGGATCACCGGCAGCGGTCTTATCGCCGTCTGGTGTCACCCGTTGTTCGGTGATGATTCGTTGATCCTTGGGTAATGTCCTCCAATATCTTTTGATGGGCCAACAAATGATCTTTTGATACGCTTTGCTGCTTTGAATTTGTCTATATCTATCTCTTCAGATAAAAAGAACTTGAAGAGCGATTTGTCTTGGAATCTACAGGTTTGCGCAATCCCAAGCAACAGCAGATATAGGGGGGCGACCCTTTTGAAAAAAGTTCCGGAGATTTTCCTTTGCACAGCAAGATGCCTGATAGCATTTTCTGCTGTGTTGTTGTGCCAAGGGATGCCGTCTAACTCGATAAAATTGAAAAGGCTGTTTCTATAGCGTTGAAAACGTTTTTGATATTTGGCGATCAACTCACAATTGCTGGGTGCTTTGTCAATATTCACCCGATAGAAGCGGTCGACAGACTTGCCGAATTTCCTGAGATGCCTTCTCTTTAACCCGTATTGCTCCTCCGCCTCAAAGATGGGCACCAGCAGATGCTTCACCTCATTGACAAATGCTTCATATGCACGGTTGTATGGATTATCCCAAAGGTCATTGTTGAGATCTCTGATGAGGTGTACCAAACACTTTTGTTGGCTGCAAGTGACGGCATCGTAGCCCCCATAGAAATCGGAAATCAGCACGCCCTTATAGTCAGAAAACAACTCATGGACAATTGTAGATTCTCGTGTCTCTGTCATTCTGAAAACGACATACGTTCCGTTGGTGAAGACCCATACATAATGATCAACCCCTTGAATGTTTATGAGCGTCTCGTCAACGTGGACAAAAGGACTCTCCAGGATGCGTCGCATCGACAATTTCTCGGTCGCACTATAGTACTCAGCAAAGTAACTAATGAAGTTGATAAGAGTGCCCTCACTCATTCTCTCATTAAAGAGGTCATCAATTTCTTGCAGGCTGATGCGGTACGGAAGGCGGAGAACAATTCTTTGATAGATTACCCAAGCCTGAAAGGCATGCCCAAAATGTTGACATCCAAGGTCCTTAATCTTAGGCGGGAGGTAATGCCTCAAGCACTTCCGACAGTAACCTTGTGTGCCAACATATTTCGCCACAGTCTTTCTACATCCAGTTTTCGTGAAGCGCAGGTTGATTATGAATTTCTCGGCTATCTTACCCGTTTTCTCAAGCGACTCACCCTTATGCTTTGGACAGGTTCTCTTCGGCATTACTCTTATGACAGTTTCGGCTTTTGACGGAGCAATTCTTGTGGATCCTTTATGGCCTTTTACCCCACCGCGCTTCTTCCCTTCAGTACCTTGAAAGCTTTGTTGTGGCCGTATACTGACTCGGTTCTTATCGTAGTCGGCGTGAGCATATCTGAGAATACTTTGAAATTTATCGTGAATTTCACTGCCAAGTTCCGTAGAGTGCTGTTTTGGTCGATCAGCAAAATCAATATTCACGTGTGCATCAGCACTCTTGATGATCTTTGACAATTCCTCTGCTAATAACCATAACGCCTCGCAGTCTTCTCGATTGTAAGTGACCAACATCTCCTGGTGCTGGCTCTCCCCGGTCTCCTCCCAGTGGTGTCGCCATACCATACTCTGGAGCCCAGAAGCGTGAGGAGCAGACCAGGAAGCGCCGATGTATTTCCCCAAAACTTTCAATGCATTTGACCGAGTGGGGAAATACACTTTCCCATAGATGCTGGCATTCAAATTGACAAATCGCTTCTTTAGAACCTCACAATCTGTCATGTACTTTTGCGCAAACCTATCAATCGTTCGCGGTTCGTAACTCCCGTAGTGATAGATGGGTGCTTCAGGATATTCATTCATTTTTTCAAGTGCTTCGTTCCACATTTGCCGTTCGTCTTCTGGGGTATTTGCCCAAAAAGAATAATAGGAGTGATTCCCCGGCGCGTTGATTATGAGGCCGATCAGATAATGTAAATCTTGGTCCGGGAGTCCTTCAATATCGAGGAATAATTCTACCTCTTGCCGGGGAAGTTCTGGAAGTTCTTGAATATATATTTTCCCTGTCCGAAGCGCTAACGCCTGTAGTTCAACCTTGAAAGATACCGGTGCCTTTGATCTTATTTTTCGGCGTCGCCTCGGTTTGAAAAGACAGGAAAGTTGCGTGACTGTAAAAATGCCTTTTTTTTGATACTGTCTAATCTTCTTTGTTGTGATGCGATCCAATAAACTCAGATTGTCATCCTTTTCAGCTTGCTCTAAACAACCCATCTGAAATTGGCACAACGAGCAATGTTTGTTCAAAATAATTTGTGGAGGCGTAGAGGGAGGCCCCACAGCCCATCCCCTCAACGTATCAACTATAGGTTTTAATGTTCGGGCAGCAGATTCCAGACCTACTTTGTGAGTTTGACCGTCGGTGCCTACGATTGTTCCTGAAAGTGGCAACTGTTTTTGCATTTTCCCGAGCACGTACCCGACAAACAACAGGGCGAGCTTTTGTTCTTTTGTGATCTGATGTGTGCCCACGATGATCATCGGCGTGTAACTGAAATTGCCGAAAGAGGATACTTGATTTGTTTTATAGAGGACGCAACTATCGGCCTTCAAATCGCGAAACTTGAGAGGGACATCAATAAGCACGTCTTCGCCGATCGTAAGGTCAACATCGTTACCAAAGTGCACAGTAGGATGTTCCTGCTTGATGATATCCAGATATTTGATCCAGTTACGGCGTGCATGTTCTTCAAGCAATCGCACGTATTCATGAGGTGTGCATCGGTCTTCTGATCGAAGCAGGAGAAATGCCTTCAAAGGACATTGTGCATAGGCAACAACAATTTCATGAGTAATAATTTGTGTCATCGTATCCTGGGAAATCTGGGGACCATATGAGAATTGTGAGAATTGGGGGACAGCCACTCATTAAGAGAAATCACGATAATCAGTGGTTGTTTCTGATTAGCCCGATATTGATTATATCGGCAAATCCCGTACCCGGATGAGCCCTTCATCAACACTGATGATGACACCCTTTTCAAGGGCTTCGATGTGCTGTTTTATGATCATATTCAGGCATATATTGACGCGATCCGGATGCATGTTCCGAAGGCGAAATATGATTACACTGGGCACTTTGCCACCACTGGCCGCGAGCAGTTCCGCAAAATCAAGATCATGAGTCAGCAGGACGCGACCTTCATTCAGAGCCTTTTCCAGGATGAACGAATCGAATGCCCTTTGAAGACCTTGATCCTTAAGATGGACGGCGTCATGCGCCAAAGAATTGAGGAAGGAGACCGTTTTTGGAGAGATGCCCATGTCGGCAAGAAATTTCATGCCGTTATTATCTCCATTGGATATAGCGCCTCTTCAGCCAACCATGCAGCGTAATGAAGCGCTTGCCGGATGTCGTCGTGTTCGATATAGGGATAGGCGTCAAGGATTTCCTCTTTGCTCATTCCATTGGCTACCAGGTTCAGGATCAATGACACGGTTACACGCATGCCCCGGACGCAGGCGCGCCCTCCCATGATCTGTGAATCAAAGGTAATTCGATCAAAACCGATCATAATACAGCCCTCCGTTGACTCAGGTTGTCTTTCAATACCACCGATCAGATTATTTGTGAAGAAAAAAGAAGGAGAACAATATACCAGACGGTTCGTGAAAAATTGTTATACAAGAAAAATGGCTAAGAATCGTCCTCCTGTACAGTTATTCATTTGGCAGCCTTCATGATTGGATGTGTTCACTCCAGGAGTAACCAAGTCGCGACAGAGATGTTGATTGCCAAGAGAAAGCTTGTATAATTTTCATCATCTCTAATTTACTGACTTCAGGAAGCAGTCCTCACCGCTGGTCATCCCCCCCCAATGCCACATTTCATCCGGTATTCAGTAATATACCCTGATAACCAAAATTACAACTTTGAAGGCGATGGCGTTCGGTACCGTCGTCGGTACATTCAACAATGGCTTTTTTCCACTGCTCGCCGGTAGGGCTCTCGTCGGAAGCCAAAAACCGTGTGCCGACCTGTACACCCTCGGCGCCGAGGGCAAAAACCGCACAAAGGATTAATCGCACGGCACCGGTCGCAGTAGGACAACAGTCGCCTTGGTAGTGCTGTGGCTCTTGCGCACGCGGTATCCGTCCATCGAATCGTTTACGTAGAGTTTGCCCGCGCCGACGCCCGTCGGGTGATAGCCGTACGGATGGTTGCTGTCTGTCGGGGCATCGATCATAATGTTGCTGACATTCGGATCACGGCTCGTGCTGTGCGCGCTGCAATCGCGATGATAGCTGCCGTCGGCGCAAAGCTGCACATAGCCTTCGGCGCCGGCCATCCACGCATGATAGGTGTTTGAACCGTACACCGAATTGCCCGCGCCTTTCTTGCGACTGTCGGCGGTGTGTGTCGCGTTGGTCGAATCGGCGACCTGCACGATCCACTGATACTGGCGGTTGTCCTGGTCGACGACCTGCAATGTCTGACCGTTGGGTAAGGTGATCGTCTTGTAGGTGATGTTGTCGTCCTTTTTCTCGGTGCTGCGGTAGGGCCAGTCGTGAACGAACATCACGTGGCCTGTACTCTTGAGGTCCTTTTCCTGATTGACCGTGCGGCCATCAGGGCAGAGTTTGTTCTCGAAATTCAGTCCGTCATGCCGGTAGGCGATCACGTCGCCTGGCTTCGCGTACTTGATGTGTTCGACCCGGCTCCAGCAGGCGGTGGCGGTGGACGTTGCTTCCGTGCCGGCAAACGCGGCAGAACTCTCTGCCAGATCGACAAAATCGGCAGCCAGTGGCCGTGTGCAGGAATAGTTCTTCGGAATTTTTTCAAACAGTGATTCGGCAATGCCCTGCAGCACGTAATAACCTACCAGGCCAGAGCAGTCGAGGAACAGGTCGTATTTGCTGATCGGGTTGGTCTCTGTCTGGTTTTTCAGTGCCGTGTAATCCGGATGCAGGTCGAAGGTGCTGCTTTCGTTCGGCGCGCGGTGGGAATTGTGGGTGTAGCCGGTATTGTCCAGCTTCAGCAGGATATCGGTCATCTGGTCGTCAAGCATTTCCCGGACGGTCTTCGGACAGGTTGGACACGTCCCCACCGGAGGATCGGACGTGTAATTGACGTCCTCGCCGTAGTCGTCATTGCACTGCCCGTTGAAGAAATCTTTCAGTGGGCATTCGATGGTCAGTGTATGCGTCCCGTCGTCGGAAATGGCCGCCTCTTGGTATTTGCAGATTTCAATTTCGTTGCCGTTGGCATCTGTGCTCGTTTCGATGATGCCTTGGCTGTTGGTGCAGGCAATCCGGTTTTCCCGATATGAGGTTGATGTGATACTGCCGCCACAGCCGTACAGCATGAGAAGCATGGCAATTGCAGAAAAAGAAATTTTCATAGGCTTACCGCTTGCAAGTGTATGATACGTTAATTGAATTGATAAGAACTTCCTTTTTCGCGATGGGAGTATAGGGAGGCTGTGGGTAACTCCGCCTTGGGCCGCGGGCGGCGCACCTTATGCCGAAATCGAAAACGCCTCCTCAAACATCAGTTCCCAGTACGGCAGGCACTTGCCTATTTTTTTGCCTTCAAGATCTCCTGTACGCGTCGACCGATCTCGGCGGGATTTTTTTCCACCAGGACGCCCGCCCGCTCGAGGGCCTTGAACTTCTCCTCAGCGGTCCCTTTTCCGCCCGAGATGATCGCGCCGGCGTGGCCCATCCGCCGGCCCGGGGGGGCCGTCCGCCCGGCGATGAACGAGACCACCGGTTTGGTCACCCGCCCCCGGATGAACTCGGCCGCCTCTTCCTCCGCCGTTCCTCCGATCTCGCCGATCATCACGATCGCTTCCGTCTGCGGATCCGTCTGGAACCGCTCCAGGATATCGATGAAGCTGGACCCCACGATCGGGTCCCCGCCGATCCCGACGGAGGTGCTCTGCCCGATCCCCAGGCCGGTCAACTGCCAGATCATCTCGTAGGTGAGGGTCCCGCTGCGCGAGACGACGCCGACGTTTCCCTGTTTGTGGATGAAGTTGGGCATGAAGCCGACCTTTCCCACACCGGGGGTCGTGATCCCCGGACAGTTGGGCCCGATCATCCGCGCGCCCGAACCTTTCAGAGCCTGTTTTACCCGGATCATCTCCGCGACCGGAATTCCCTCCGTCATGCAGACGATCAGACCGATCCCCGCCTCGATCGCCTCGAAGATCGCATCCGGCGTGAACGCCGCCGGCGTGTAAATTCCCGACACATTGGCCTGCTGCCTTTCGACGGCGTCGCCAACGCGGTCATAGACGGGAATGCCGTCCAGCGCCGTCCCCCCCTTGCCGGGCGTGACACCAGCCACGACCCTCGTGCCCAGCCTCACCGACTCGCGGGTATGAAAGCTCCCCTCCGAGCCCGTGATCCCCTGAACGACGACGCGCGATTGTTCATCCAGCATTATGGCCATCAGAATTTCTCCTTGCAATCCATATAAAACGGAAAACACAGCTCCCGGAAAAATGTCTTGATCGCAAAGGGAGCTACTTTTTCAAAGCGCTCTTATCCTATCCTACCAGGGCTACGGCCTTTTCGGCCGCCTCATAGAGACCGTCGGCCACTGTGAACCGGAGCCCCGATTCCTGCAGCATCCGCCGCCCCTCCTCCACATTGGTTCCCTGGAGCCGGACCACCATCGGCAGCCTCATCTCGATGTTCTTTGCCGCCTGGATCAGACCGGCGGAGACGCGGTCGCACCGGAGGATCCCGCCGAAGATGTTGACGAGGATGCACTTCACGTTCGGGTCGGAGGTCAGGATGCGGAACGCCTTCTCGATCTGCTCCGCCGATGCGCCGCCCCCCACGTCGAGGAAATTCGCGGGCTCTCCTCCCGCCATCTTGATCATGTCCATCGTCGTCATCGCCAGCCCCGCGCCGTTGACCATGCAGCCGACGTTTCCGTCCAGCTTGATGTAGTTCACGGCGGCATTCCTGGCGGCGACCTCCAGCGGTTCCTCCTCGTCCGGGTCCCGCAGTTCCCGGATCTCGGGATGGCGGTACAGCCCGTCATCGTCGAAATTGATCTTCGTGTCGAGGGCCAGCAGCCGGCCCTCTTCCGTGATCGCCAGCGGGTTGATCTCCAGAAGCGAGCAGTCCTTCTCCAGGAACAGCCGGTACAGGTTCCGGACGATCTCCGCGAACGGTTTTTGCTGCTCCGCATTCAGCCCGAGGGTGGCGGAGAGCTTGCGCGCCTGAAACGGACTGAACCCCACGGCGGGATGGACCGCGCATTTGACGATCTTATCCGGGGCCGTCGCTGCCACCTGCTCGATGTCCATGCCGCCCGCCTCCGAGGCCATGAACACCACGCACTCCTTTCCCCGTGAACGGTCGACGACCAGGCTCAGATAGAGTTCCTTCCGGACGGCGGATGCCTCTTCCACCAGAACCTTGCGAACCTTTTTCCCCTCCGGGCCCGTCTGGTGGGTCACGAGCTGCATCCCGAGGATCGACCGGGCGGCCGCACAGGCCTCATCCGGCGACGCGGCCGGCTTGATACCGCCGCCCTTTCCCCGTCCGCCCGCGTGGATCTGCGCCTTGACGACGGTTTTTCCATGGAGAGCTTCGGCAGCCTCGCGCGCCTCGTCCGGCGTCGAGGCTGCCTTCCCGCGGGGCGCCGGGATCCCATATTCCCCGAGAATCTGCTTTGCCTGATACTCATGGATCTTCATTGGTTACCTCCAGGGGGTCAGCTCTCTCTTCTCATACTGCGAATGCAGGAATAACGAAAGCCAAGGGTTCGTCCCGGGCTATTGCGATGGGAAGGACCGGTTCATATTGGGGACAGATTTCAAATCTGTCCCCAATATGAACCCCTTGTGGATCAATATTTGTTTGCGAAGCAGATTCAGTTGCCGAGTCCTTCGGTCAGTTTCAGCCCGAGATCGAGGGCCTGCCGGTTCATGTCGAGAAAGCTTTTGGGGATCTGCGTTTCGAGCACCTTGATGATGGACTCGGGCTTAACCAGCTTTGTCAGTCCGATGACGGCGCCGAGCATGCAGATGTTGAAAACGATCGGCCGGCCGATCTTCTCCATCACGGTCTCGTACATCGGCAGCTCCACCTGCCGTGCATCCACCTTCTTGCCCAGCTTGACGTAACGGCTGTCGGTTATAAAAAGACCGCCCGGACGGAGGATGGAAAAATAATTTGCATACGCCTGTTGCGTCAGACACACGAGCACATTGGGCTGGAGAACCTTCGGAAAGTGGATCTGCGACTCGGCAATGATGACGTCGGAGCGGGTGGCGCCGCCTCGCGCCTCCGGACCGTACGACTGGGACTGAACGGCCACAAGATTTTCATGCAACACGGCAGCCTCGGCCAGAATGATCGCCGCCGTGATCACCCCCTGGCC
>JAURXV010000033.1 GCA_030654195.1 Syntrophales bacterium
CCGTACTGCAAATCAACCATTGAGAGGAAAATATGAGTAAACTGTTCAGTACAGATTTTGCGGGGAGGAGCATCTCCCTCAAAACGGACTATGTCGCAGGGCAGGCGGACGGCGCCGTCCTGACGACATACGGGGATACGGTGGTTCTGGTGACCGCCGTTTCGTTGAAGACGATCCGGGAGGGGGTCGATTTTCTCCCGTTGACCGTCGATTATCAGGAAATGACCTTTGCGGCCGGGAAGATTCCCGGGGGGTTCTTCAAACGGGAAGGACGTCTAAACGAGAAGGAGATCCTGACTTCGCGGATCATTGACCGCTCCATCCGGCCACTGTTTCCCAAGAACTATTTCCACGAAACCCAGATCATGGCGTCGGTCCTTTCCGTGGACAACGAGAACGACTCCGATGTGGCAGCGATGCTTGCCGCGTCTGCAGCGATCGAGATCTCGAACATTCCGTTCAAGGGGCCGATCGCCGGTGTCCGGGTCGGCCGCGTGGAAGGCGCCTTCGTCTGCAACCCCTCGCAGGCGCTCCAGGGGAAAAGCGATCTCAACCTCTTCCTGGTGGGACGGAAGATCGTTCCCGGCACGGAGGGAAGGGACTATGACGTCAACCTCGTCATGATGGAAGGCGGGGCGGAGGAGGTCGCGGAGGATGTCATCGTCGATGCCATCAACTTCGGCCTCGAACAGATGCGTCCGGTGATCGATCTTCAGGACCGGATGCGTCAGGAGACAGGCAAGGCCAAACGGGAAGTCGTGATTCCGGCCGTCGACGAGACCCTTGTCGCGAAGGTGACCGAAGCGGCCCTGCCGGGGCTGAAAGAGGGCTACGGCATGGCGCGCAAGATGGAGCGCTATGCAAAGCTGGCCGAGGTCCGGAAAAGCACCGTCCAGGCGCTGACAGCCGAAAATCCGTCGCTGAAGGGCAAGATTCTGGAGATCATCGAATCGCTCGAAAGGCGCATCCTCCGGGAGATGATCATCAAGGAGAAGCGGAGAATCGACGGCCGCTCCACCACGGAAATCCGTCCGATCAGCTCTGAGGTCGGGCTCCTGCCCCGCGCCCACGGTTCGGCCCTGTTCAACCGGGGGGAGACGCAGGCGCTGGTGACCGTGACCCTGGGAACCTCCCATGACGAACAGCGGATGGATTACATCGCCGGCGAGGAGCGACGCTCCTTCCTGCTCCACTACAATTTTCCGCCCTTCAGCGTGGGCGAGGCCAAACCGCTCCGGAGCCCGGGCAGGCGGGAGATCGGCCACGGCGGCCTGTCGCGCCGGGCGCTGATGCCGGTTCTGCCGTCCAAGGAGGAGTTCCCCTATACGATCCGGGTCGTATCCGACATTCTGTCGTCCAACGGTTCCTCTTCGATGGCCACGGTCTGCGGCGGTTGCCTCTCCCTGATGGACGCCGGTGTGCCGATTCGGGACACGGTCGCCGGGATTGCCATGGGGCTTCTGAAGGAGGGCGACCAGGTGGTGATCCTCTCCGACATCCTCGGCGACGAGGACCATGCCGGCGATATGGATTTCAAGGTCTGCGGAACCGAAAAGGGTGTCACCTCCCTGCAGATGGACATCAAGATCGACAACCTGACCGGGGACATCCTCCGGAAGGCGCTGAGCCAAGCCCGGGAAGGGAGAGTTTTCATTATCGGCAAACTGCGCGAGACCCTCGCCGCGCCGCGCCCGGATATCTCCGTTTACGCCCCGCGGATCACCACCGTCAAGGTCCGGCCGGAGAAGGTGCGCGACGTGATCGGTTCCGGCGGCAAGAACATCCGCCAGATCGTGGCGGAGACGGGCGTCGAGATCAACGTGGAGGATGACGGCACCGTAACCATCGCCTCCAGCGACGCGGAAGCCGCGGCAAGGGCCGTGGCCATGGTGAAGTGGCTCACGGAGGATGCGGAGGTCGGCAAGATCTATGATGGGACGGTCAAGAAGATCGTCGATTTCGGCGCCTTCGTCGAGATCCTGCCGGGTACGGAAGGGCTTCTGCACATCTCGCAGCTCGCCAAGGAGAGGGTGAACAAGGTCACCGACATCCTCAAGGAGGGGGACGCGGTGAGGGTGAAGGTGTTAGAGGTGGACAAGCAGGGGAAGATCCGTCTCAGCCGGAAGGAAGCGCTGGGAGAAAATGGTCAGTAAGACCATTCTGGACAACGGCATCCGGGTGATTTCCGAGGAGATCGACCATGTACGGTCGATCTCCATCGGGGCCTGGGTGGAGGGCGGCTCCCGCCGGGAAAACGGCCTGACCAACGGGATGGCCCATTTCATCGAACACATGCTGTTCAAGGGGACCGAACGCCGATCCGCCTTCGACATCGCCTCCGCGATCGATTCCGTGGGCGGGGTGATGAACGCCGCCACGGGGAAGGAGATGACCTCCTTCTACATCAAGATCCCGGATTACCACCTGAAGATGGCCATCGATCTTCTGGCCGATATTTTCACCGGTTCGCGCTTTGCCGAGGAGGATATCGACCGGGAGCGGTCGGTGATCCTCCAGGAGATCCGGATGGTCGAAGATACCCCCGACGATTACATCCATGATTTCTTCGAAGGGATGTTCTGGAAAGGACATTCGCTCGGCTTGCCCATTCTCGGGACGAAGGAGAGGGTCGAATCCTTTCGCCGCAATGATCTGTTCCGTTTCTTCCAAGCCGGTTATGGGGGCGGGAATCTGGTTCTTACCGCGGCCGGGAATCTCAAACACCGGAAACTTACGGAACTGGTCCGGCGCGCCTTCGGATCGCTCGTCGGGAGATCCGTCCGCGAGCCGCTCGAGATCCCCGAGGCCAGGTCGGGGAGGGCCGTTCTCCGGAAGGAGTTGGAACAGGTTCATCTGATCGTCGGGGCGCCGGCGCCGTCCGCGGTGAACCCCGACCGTCACGCGGCATTTCTTCTGAACGCCGTCCTGGGGGGAAGCATGAGCTCCCGGCTGTTTCAGGAGATCCGGGAGAAAAGGGGCCTTGCCTACGATGTCGGCTCCTATCTGATGCCCTATCGGGATGCCGGCATGTTCGGCGTCTATGCGGGAACGGACGGCGCCCGGGTCCGGGAGGTTCTCGGGCTCATTCGGGAGGGGCTGGAGCAGTCCGGCGCCGAACTGCTGACGGAGAAGGAATTGCGGTCGGCCAAGGAACTGATCAAGGGGAACTTCCTCCTCGGCATGGAAAGCACGGACAACCGAATGACGGGGCTCGCCAAGAACGAGATCTATTTCGGAAGGCAGATGACGCCCGAGGAGATCATCGAGCGGATCGATGCGGTCGGGTGTGAGGAGATCCGCTCTCTGGCCGGCCGGATGTTCCGGCACGAGACCCTGACGGTCGCGGCGCTCGGTCCTGTGTCCGAAGAGGATCTGGTTGATTAACCATTCGCAAGAGGCCGGACTGATGGTAGAAGAGATCCAACTGTCCATCCGAAGGCTGCCGGGAACGGAAGATCTGCCGCTGCCCTCCTACATGACGGAGCAGGCGGCGGGAATGGATCTCTTTGCGGCGGTTGCAGAGGATGCGGCGATCCTTCCCGGGGAAAGGAAGCTGGTACCGACGGGCGTCGCGGTGGCCCTTCCCGAGGGGTACGAGGCCGAGGTCCGGCCCCGGAGCGGGCTGGCCCTGAAACACGGCGTGACGCTGGTCAACGCGCCGGGCACGATCGACGCGGATTATCGCGGCGAGGTCGGGGTGATTTTGATCAACCACGGCCGGACCCCCTTCATCGTCCGGCGGGGGGACCGTATCGCCCAGATTGTGGTGCACCGGGTCTGCCGGGTGGTCTGGACCGCCTGCGGAGAGTTTCCTCCAACGGAGAGGGGGACCGGTGGATTCGGCCATACAAGTTGATCCGCGTCAGGGTTTATCCAAAGCGCTGCATGAAAATCCCATATCTGTGTATCGCAAGTATCCCCCATGAAGATTTTCTCGTAAAAATCGTCATTCCCACGCAGTTGGGCATCAGAGTATGTAACTAAATGAAAGTACTTGATATCGACTTTTGCGGGAATGACAATCCGGGGCGAAATCCGTCTCTTTCTGAGGCGGGACGGGGCCTTGTAAAAAAAAACCTTGCAAAACCCTGTTTTTGTGTATATATTCTCGTAACATTTTTCTCGGCTTCAGTACCGGATTGCGGGGTGATGGGATGAGAGTAGGAAGATATCTCATTGTTTTTGTTTCACTTATGGGCGCCCTGATTACGTTCGGAGACCGAGGACTCGTCGACAATTACCGGATGAAGGGAAAGTTGATGGCCCTCAAGAAGATCAACCATGAGACCACCCTTGAAAACATTGCCCTGAAAAAAAATATCACCTTGCTGAGGGATGATCTCTCCTATATCGAGATGATGGCGAGAAGCGGGCTGGGCATGGTTAAAAAAGGAGATCTGGTTTACCGCTCGGTGCAATAGGACTTCCGCTTCCGCCTTGGGAAGGCGGGGTCCATAGTTTCTATCTCAAGACGGTGACCGCATGTTCGACATCCAGGGTTTGTTTTCAGGGGGGAAGCAGCTTGCCGGGCTGGACATCGGTTCCAGCTGCATCAAGCTTGCGGAGATACAGGATAACCCCAAAGGTCCCATCCTTACCCGTTTTTCCCGGATCCCGCTGGCCAAAGGCGTCATCGTCGACGGCGCCGTGGTGGAGCCGGAAGCCTTGACCGCAACCATCAAAGAACTCTACCAACAGTCCGGCTGCAAGAGCAAGAAGATCGTCACATCCCTCTCAGGGCATGCCGTGATCGTAAAGAAGGCGACCTTCGCGCAGATGGATGAGGAGGAACTTCGTGGCCTCATCCATGATGAAGCGGGGAAGTATCTGCCCTTTGACGACATGGCCGCGGTGGACTATGATTTTCAGATCATCGGTGATAATCCCTATAACCCCAGTCAGATGGAAGTCCTCATCGTAGCGGCCAAGAAGGAGATTATCGAAGGCTATACGGAGGCCATACACGCGGCAGGTCTGATTCCGGTCATCATGGATGTCGATTCCTTTGCCCTTGAAACGATGTATGAGGAAAATTATGAGTTCGGGGAGAACGATGTGGCCGTTCTCATCAACATCGGGGCAAGCATAACCAACCTCAATGCGGTGAAGGGCGGGCTATCGATCTTCACGCGTGATTTTACCCTCGGCGGCAACTCCATCACCGAGGCCCTTGCCGCAAATCTCGGCGTCTCTTTTGAGGAGGCGGAAAAGGCGAAGATCGAAGGGACCGGGGACGACGAACAGTCCAGGGCGGCGTACCGCGAGGGACTGATTGCCTATGCCGATCCGATCTGCTCTGAGATCGAACGGTCGGTCGACTACTTCCGTTCCACGTTTGGTGCAGAAAACATCGGTAAAGTTCTGCTGTCCGGCGGTGGGGGCATGATTCCCGGTATGGCTGCCGACCTGGGGCGCCGGTTGGGGGTCGAAACGGAAATGGTCAATCCGTTCAGGAAGATCCCGTTTGACAAAAAAGTTCTGGAGCCGGGGGCGGCGGAGCGCATCGGTCCCATTGCCGCTGTCGGCGTGGGGCTGGCCCTGCGGAAGATAGGTGATCAATGATCAAAATCAATCTTCTCCCCTATCGTGAAAAGGCAAAAAAGGAGAATCTGCAGCGCCAGATCATTATCCTCTCGGGCACGCTGGTGCTCTTTCTTCTGATCATCCTCGCCGTACATCTCTATTTCAGCATGAGCATCAGCGGCATGGAGACGAAGATCCGGGAGGCGGATGCCAGGCTTGCCGTCTTGAACAAGAAGGTCGGCGATATCGAAGGTTTCAAGCGGGACAAAAAGGAGCTGGAACAGAAGTTGGGGGTGATCAATTCCCTGGAGAGAAACCGGCTTTTCCCCATCCGTATGCTGGATGAACTGAATCTGCTCGTTCCCTCCAAGGAGGCCTGGCTGGAAAAGATTACGCAAAAGGGGCAGGAGCTCCGCATCGAGGGGGTGGCCCGGGACAACGGCACAGTGGCCCGCTTTATGAAGAGCATGGAAAAGGCAGGATTTATCCAATCGGTCGAGTTGGTGGTCTCCAGAGAAAAAGAACTGGCCGGAGTGAAGTTGCAGCAATTCATTCTGACCTGTGTCATGAAAAAAGAGATATGACCCTATGAACATCAATGTCGATGACCTGAAGAAACTTTCCCTCAAGATGAAGGCGCTGATCGTTTTCCTGATCTGTCTCCTCTTGGGCTATTTTTATTATATGTTCTTCTTTCAGGCAATTCTTACGAAGCAAATGGCCCTCGATGCCAAGCTGACGGAGATGCAGCAGCAGATTGTGGAAAAAGAGAAGGTGGTGGCGCAGCTCGACAGGTATATCCGGGAGATCAACGCCCTGAAGCAGTCCTTTACGCTCGCCTTGCTGAAACTTCCCAATGCGCGGGAGATCGCAGGGCTTCTGGCGTCGGTGGTTCTCTCCGGCCAAGAAGCCGGCGTGGATTTCCTCCTGTTTGAGCCGAAACCCCCGGAAACGAAGCCCCCGGAGGTGAAGATGCCGGGGGCGCCCCCGAAGCCGATTAATGTCAAGGCGCCGCCTTCGAAACCGGCCGTACCGGAGAAGTTTTACGATGAAATCCCCATCAAGGTGCAGCTTGCCGGTGGCTTCCACAATACGGTCTCCTTCTATGCAAAGATTGCCAAGCTGTCCCGGATCGTCAATGTTGAAGATATCGTCATGGGGGATGCAAAGGATGTGATGGGTCGGGGGAGGATCGTCCGGACCTCCTGCACCGTAAAAACCTATATGTTTGTGGATAGAAAACAATGATGAGACGGCATTTCATATCCGTTGTGATGGGCGGCAGTCTAATGATCTTTTTGCTTGTCGGCGGGACGGGTGAAAAGGGGACACCTTGCGGCAAGATGTCCCCACTCCAGGCTGCTGAAGGGGACACCTTGCGGCAAGGTGTCCCCACCCTTCCGCCCGCCGCACCGGCCGGTGGCTCCGGCGGACCCGGGGCAACGCCGGTTCCCGCCGCAGCCCCTCCGGCGGATCCAGCCTACCAGTACAATGCGGCAGGGAAAGCGGATCCTTTCATGCCCTTCCTGGAGATGGATCTCACCCTGAAGAAGAAAAAGGAAGAGGGACAGAAAAAGAAGGCGGCGGCGATGGGGCGTCCGATTTCGCCGCTCCAGCAGGCGGAACTCGGGCAGTTCCGCCTGCTGGGGATCGCCGGTGATGAGAACAGACGCGCGGCGATTGTCGCGCATGGACCCACAAAAAAATTCTATCCCCTTTTTGTGGGGACTTACATCGGTCTGAACGAGGGCCGGGTTGCGGCAATCCTCCCCGACCGGCTGGTGGTCGAGGAACGGGTCGAAACCCAGGATAAAAAAAAGAGAAAACGGGTGCAAGTGAGGCAAATTCCGGTATTGCTTCATAAAGAACAATAAGAGGGGAAACCATGAAACGGGCAATACGATGGGCATGGCTTGTTTTTCTCGCGGCGATCATGACGACGGTCCTCCCGCCGGCGTGGGGCGCGACCCCTGCGGCGCCGGATGCGGCTGCACAGACGGTCAACGCGGGCTACCTGGAAAACGTCACATTTGAAAGGCTCCCGGGCAAGGAACGGGTGACCTTGGCGGTATCAAAACAGTCCGGCGTGACCGTCGAGAACCAGCCCGGCAATTCGGTGCTGGTCCGCATGGAGAACCTCTTCGTTCCCGAAGGGCTCCGGCGTCCTCTCAGCGATGCCGCGCTTGTGAATGTGGTCCGGGTGACGCCCGTCCAGAAGACCGCCGAAGGTCGATCGTGGGTCATCGCGACGATTGATCTGAAGCAGAAGGTGCCATACAGCGTGCGGCAGGAGGGGATGAATATCCTCATTGATTTCAACGTGACCTCCGTGGCGGCGGCAGAGCATGGGGACACCTTGCGGCAAGATGTCCCCGTATTGCCGCTGCCGGTCGTGCAGACCCCGGCGGCGCGGACCGCCGAAAAATCGGCAACGCCCGGGGCGGAGAAC
>JAURXV010000035.1 GCA_030654195.1 Syntrophales bacterium
GTTCTCCCGCGGCTCCTCACGGGAAAAACAATCGGCAAACTGGGCGTGAAATCCTTTGAACTCCTCCATAAAAAAGGGAATATCATCTTTGTCGATCAACAGTTTCGGGATGGGAAAGCTACCATTATCAACTCGATTTTCCGGTATCATGGGCTACCTCCTGTCCTTGTTTTTGTTAAACAAGTAACAGAGTCAGACCCATTTGTCAACCATTTATTTCATTATGTATCGTTGTAGGGTTAAAGTCTATGTAAAATATGCGTGTATGTCAAAGAAAAAGATGCTGCAAAATAGTATGCATCGCCGAAAGGCAAAGAAAAGAGGGTTACGGCCCCGAAGCCTTAATCCCTTTGTTGATTTGGCACATCAATATGGACTGGCTGATTTCTTTCAGGCATGATAACCTTCGAGGTAATTGCAAAAGTACCTATAAGTTCCCTCCCCCCTGGCGGGGGAGGGTTAGGGTGGGGGGGAGGTTTCCATGAAATCAACATATTGCAATTTCACCCACCCCTTAACCCCCTCCCGTCAAGGGAGGGGGAACATATTTGGAAGAGTTTTACAAGAGCCTCATACTTTTACAATTAACATCAGGGACGTTTTCGAATGAAACAGGCAAAATGGTTCATCCATCCGGTTTTTGTCTTCATCCTCTCCACAGTCGCGCTGGCGATCTCCCTTTTTCTCTACATATACTGGTACGTCGGGGTCAGCGAAAACCTGAAATCGGTGATCCGGCGCTACCAGTTGGATGGAACTCAGTTTTTCGAGGCCAAGACCTGGGTGGTGATCCTCATCCTTTCGCTGCTGGTCATCGTCATCATGCTGGGGATCCTCATCATCTTCATCTACAACCTCAAGACGCTTCAGCTCTACCGCCTCCAGCACACCTTCATCAACAACTTCACACATGAGCTGAAAACCCCAGTGACATCGATGAAAATCTATCTCGAGACATTCGCAAAATATCAACTGTCCAGGGAAGAACAGCTTAAATACATCGGATTCATGCTCCAGGATACCGAGCGCCTCTCCGGCAACATCAACAGCATCCTGAACCTTGCCCGAATCGAGAGCAGGCTCCATGAAGGAGAACCGACGCCGGTTGACCTGTCGGAGACCATCCGACAGTTCATCGTTCAGAACCGACACCTCTTCCACGACTGCGATATCCTTGTGGCGCCCCCCGTCACCGGCCCGCTGATCTGTCCGCTCATCGTTCCGCTGTTCGAGATGCTGCTCATGAACATCCTGACCAACGCCATGAAGTACAATGCTTCCGGGAAACCGAAGATCGACATCACCTTCGAACAGGATCGGCAGTCTCTGCGGATCCGTTTCCGGGACAACGGGATCGGCATTCCCAAAGAGGAGAGAAAGAGGATCTTCAACAAGTTCTATCAAGGGCGGCACGATGAACGCGTACCCGTGGGGGGAAGCGGTATCGGTCTCTATCTCGTTCAGCAGATCGCCCGGCTGCATCATGGAAAGGTTGTCGCCGACAGCGAAGGCGATGGGAAAGGCTCCGTTTTTACGCTGACTCTGCCGGCGATTGCGCCAAAATGAGGTCCTATGAAACAGACGGAACAAAAACGCATTCTGATTGTCGAGGATGACGTTCATATCGCCGAGGGGCTGAAGCTGAATCTCACGCTGCAGGGTTATGAGGCGGCCATTGCCCGCAGTGGAACCGCCGGGCTCAAGATGTGGAAGGAATGGAATCCGCAGTTGATCGTCCTCGATATTATGTTGCCGGGTCTGGACGGATGGTCCGTTCTACGCCACATCCGCCTGGAGGAGGAGCGACTCCCGATTCTGATCCTTTCCGCAAAAGGGGCGCCGGACGATCGGGTCAAGGGTTTTTCCTTCGGCGTCGATGACTATCTCGCCAAACCCTTCAACCTGGAGGAATTTCTTCTCCGGGTCCAACGTCTACTGACCAGGGCCTCCTGGGGCCGGAACCGGGAGCGCGGCGGCGGGCCGGAAGAGACCGCGGAATCGATGGAATACAGCTTCGGGGGCAATACGATCGACTGGAAGACCCTGACCGCATCCTGCAGGCAGGGAACAATCCGGCTGACGGAGCAGGAGGCCAGACTGCTGAAGGTCTTCATCGCCAACCGCGGAAAACCGCTTTCGCGCAAGCTGCTTCTGGAGGTAGGATGGGGCTACTCCGGCGTAACGTCCACCCGGACCGTTGACAACTTCATCGTCCGCCTCCGAAAATATTTCGAGGAGGACCCGCAGAATCCCGTCTACTTCCGGAGCCTGCGCTCCGTGGGGTATCTGTTCGATCATCCCTGACGGGGGAAAAGGAGTGAACCGTGGCCTTTCTCTTGGCCCTCGATCAGGGCACGACCAGTTCCCGCGCAATCATTTTCGATGACGGCGGCGCCATCGTCGCTTCGGCGCAACAGGAGTTCCGCCAGCACTATCCCCGGCCCGGCTGGGTCGAACACGACCCCGTTGAAATCTGGGAAACCCAGGTCGGCGTTGCAACCCTCGCCTTGAAAAATGCGGGGCTCGGCAGCGGAGATATCGCCGCCATCGGCATCACGAACCAGCGGGAGACGACGGTTGTCTGGGAGCGGGCCACGGGCCGGCCGATTTGCAACGCGATCGTCTGGCAGGACCGGCGGACAGCCGCGGTCTGCGACCGTCTCCGGGCGGACGGCCATGAACCGCTGATTCGCAGCAAGACGGGACTCGTCCCGGACGCATATTTTTCCGGAACCAAGATCGCCTGGATACTCGACCATATCCCGAATGCACGCAAAATGGCCGAGCAGGGACGCCTGGCCTTCGGCACGATCGATTCCTGGCTGATCTGGAACCTGACCGCCGGGGGAAGGCATCTCACCGACTGCTCCAATGCCTCCCGGACGATGCTCTTCAACATCCATACGGGCGGCTGGGATGACGAGCTTCTTCGGATCCTGAATGTTCCCCGGGCCATTCTTCCGGAAATCCATTCCTCCAGCGAAGTCTATGGCGAGACCCGCTCCCCGGCCTTCCCGGTCCCGATCCCGATCGGCGGCGCGGCCGGGGATCAGCAGGCCGCCCTCTTCGGTCAGATGTGCACGGGGCCGGGGATGGTGAAAAACACCTACGGGACCGGATGCTTCATGCTGATGAACACCGGGACAACCCCCATTGCGTCGGCGAACCAACTGCTCACCACCGTCGCCTGGAAGATCGGCGACAAGACCGATTACGCCCTCGAGGGGAGCGTATTCATCGGGGGCGCGGTCGTCCAGTGGCTGCGGGACGGACTGGGCATCATCCGCTCTTCCGCCGATGTGGAGGCGCTGGCCCTGCAGGTCGAGGATACGGAAGGGCTCTACCTCGTCCCCGCCTTCTCCGGCCTGGGCGCACCCCACTGGGACCCCTACGCCAGGGGAACACTGATCGGCATCACCCGCGGGACAAAGGCGGCCCACATCGCCCGTGCCGCGCTGGAGAGCATCGCCTACCAGTCGATGGACCTGCTCCATTGCATGACGGCGGATGCGGGAATCGCCATCGGAGAACTTCGCGTGGACGGCGGCGCCACCGCAAACGATACCCTGATGCAGTTCCAGGCGGACATCCTGGGTGTTCCGGTCGCCAGACCGCCCGTCCGGGAGACGACAGCGCTGGGCGCCGTCTATCTGGCCGGCCTCGCCGTCGGCTGCTGGAAGGGCGTGGACGAGATCAGCCACCGCGTGCCGGTGGAAAAGAGGTTTCTGCCGAGGATGGGCGCAGAGAAGGTCGACCGGTTGACCAGGGGGTGGAGGCGGGCGCTGGAACGCTCCCGGAACTGGGTCGAGACCTGATGAGAGTTTGAATTTAACGCATTACGGTTGATGAACCCGTAAAAAGTCCAAAAATCCCTCCCCCTTGACGGGGGAGGGTCAGGGTGGGGGTGGTAAGTAATCGTATTTCCACTTGTTATTTCTCCCTCCCCTCAATCCCCTCCCGCCAGGGGAGGGGAAACGTGACTTTTTACGGGTCCAGCAGGTTTTGACACCGAACGCGGCCGGAGGGCCGGAAGGAGGATGGATCATGAAACACCAGGAAGGGTTTTTCAACGGCGTGCGGGATCATCGGATCTATTACCAGTACTGGCTCCCGGAAACCGAACCGAAGGCCGTGCTCCTCGTCGTTCACGGCCTCGCGGAGCATGGCGGGCGATACATGAATCTTGTCAACCACTTCCTGCCGCTGGGCTACGCCGTGTATGCAGTCGATCACCTCGGACACGGCCGGTCCGAAGGCGCACGGGTCTATGTGGAACGGTTCACGGATTATACGGATACACTCTCATCGTTCCGGGAGATGATCCGTGGCTGGCAGAAGGATAAACCGGTTTTTCTTGTCGGGCACAGCATGGGAGGCCTGATCGGCGCGCTCTATCTGCTCTCCCACCAGAACGAGCTGGCCGGTGCGGTTCTTTCCGCACCGGCGGTCAAGGCGCCGGACGACATCTCCCCGGTCACCATGTTCGCGGCAAAGGTCCTTTCCGCCCTCATGCCCAGGCTCGGACTGATCCAAGTGGAGGCGGAAGGCGTGAGCCGGGATCCGGCGGTGGTTAAGGCGTATGAGACCGATCCCCTTGTCTACCGGGGGAAGGTGACGGCGCGTCTGGGTGCGGAAATGATCAAGGCAATGAAACAGGTCGGCGCCGAGGCGTCCCGGATCAGCCTTCCGCTCTTGATCCTCCAGGGAGGTGCAGACCGTCTGGTCCATCCGTCCGGCGCGCAGATGCTCCATGACGGGGTGGCCTCCGTCGACCGGAAGATCATCCTCTACGAGGGCTTTTACCACGAGGTCTTCAACGAACCGGAACATGGCCGCGTGCTGCGGGATGTCGAGATGTGGCTGAAGGCGCACTTCCCCAGGCCCATGCGGTGACGGATAAAATGACCGCTCGAAGAAAAGGGGGCGCAGCTTTCACACTGTAACCCCTTGATTTAATTGGTGAGCCCTGTCGGGATCGAACCGACAACCTACTGATTAAGAGTCATATCTTGCAGCTTTCACGACCTATCACAAACCATAAAAAAACCCTTGACAAATAAACCTTTTGGCCTTATCTTACTTCACAAGGCATCATAAAAAAACATCCCGTTTCATGGGAAAAGTGGGGAGAGCGTGGGGAGAGGAAGATAACCGGAGCAGAAAGGGGGCTTTCAAATGGCGGTAATCTGGAAAGGTACAAACTTCACGGGCGTCCGGTATTATGAGCACCCAACCCGCAAGCATGGCGTCGGGAAAGACAAGTATTTTGCCATCAGATACCAGAGAGACGGCAAACGGGTTGAAGAGGGTATCGGCTGGACAAGTGAACTTGATCCCAAAGATAAGAAGCATTGGACAGCAGAAAAAGCTGCAATTCTATTGGGCGAATTGAAGGAAGCTGCCAGGGGGCTGAAGCAAGGGGCGGTTCGTCTATCGGCGCGCCGGGATATTGAGGATAAATGGAAGGCAGCAGAGCAGGAGCAGAAGGAACGCACGGAAAAGGAAAGCATCACCTTTGGCGATTTCATGACGAAAACCTACCTTCCGCAAAGCAAACTCGACAAGAAAGAAAGAACCTATAAAATCGAAGAGATGCTTTACCGTATCCACCTGGCCGACACAATAGGAGCCCTTCCCTTCGGCAAGATAAGCGCATTTCATCTTGAACGGATCAAAAAGGACATGGCCGACGGAAAGAAGTCTGACCGGACCATCCAATATGTCTTGCAATTGACGCGACAAGCTTTCAACACGGCGCGTAAGCTTGGAATATTCGCCGGCGAGTCACCAACAAACGCCGTAAGGTGGCCTAAGCTGGACAATATGAAGCTGCGATACCTGAGCATCACCGAGGCGGAAACCCTGCTTGCGGCACTGGCGGCAAAGAGTCAGAACCTTCACGACCTGTCACTGCTATCCCTTCATTGCGGGCTACGCTTCGGCGAAATTGCAAAGCTGACATGGTCCTGCGTAAATTGGGAGGCGGGAAGCCTGGCGATCCTGGACGCGAAAACAGGGAGCCGGACCGCTTACTTGACGGCACCGGCAAGGGCCATGCTGAAAAGCCGGGAAGAGGGAAAGCCAAACGATTTTATATTTCCGAAACGATCCGGCAAGGACGGGGCGATGGATCAAGCATCAAAGGCTTTTACTGATACCGTGAAAGAACTGAAATTTAACCTTGGCGTCAGCGACCGAAAGCAAAAAGTCACGTTCCACACGCTCCGGCACACCTTCGCCACGCACTTATATGAAAGCACCCACGACCTTTATCTGACACAGCGGAGCCTGGGCCATGCCACGGGGACCATGACGGCGCGTTACGCTAAGATGAGCGAAAGCCGATTGAGAGAAGGCGCAGCAGCATTAGAGGCGGCATTTGCAGCGAACGGCACGAAGCAGGCCGAGAAAGGTCAAGCCGAGAAGGTCGTCAATTTCAAATAGCAGTGCGGGGGATAGGGAGCGCACCCGACAAGGCGGTTATCCTGGCCGCCTTCCCCCGACTTACCATCAGGACCGTGGCAGGAGGCGGAAAAGATGATAGACAAAGAATTGCAGGAAGAAGTTCTCAGGCTCAAGCAACTCATTCAGCAGCAGCCTCGCGAGGGAAAGAAGGTTTCAGGCGCACCACCCCCCATAACACCGCTTAGCGGTTATGGTGTAACATATTCCCGCCCCCAAAAAATTGAACCACAAAAAGAACATTTTGTGCCAATTACCGGGACTGAATTGATGCAAAAGTGGTCAGTCGGTTGGCAGGCAATCTTCGATTTGGCGAGACAAAACGCATTGACTCCCGATAAGCCAAAGCGATGGAAAGATTGCATCGACTATGATTCTGGCATGCTGTCGTTTCAGTACTCGCAGCAAGAACGAGAGGAATATTTTTCTCAATGGCTGTATCACCCCATCGACGCCGAAGCATTTGAAAAACAGCACGGAAAGATTATTGATGAATGGCGGAGGAAGCTTGTTTGCAAAGAGGATAAACCGCAACACGATACCGCATCTATTCCGGCAGCAGCCCCCGTAAAACCAAAATCCTCATATTTTAGCAAGATAGGAGAAAAAGGCGGCGGGGCGGAAAAGGGAAATAAGTCCATCCTTATTGCAGTTACTGAATACATCAAGGAAAAAAAATGTCACGCTTGGAGCAATGATCGGATAGCACGGGCTTTTTGCAATAAATACAATGAAAACAGCCCGAAGGATGTTATTTTCAACGAAATCGAATGGGAGGTTTATTGTAAAGCAAATGAGATTATTTCGGATGCAAGTGAAGCATATAGCAAGAAATTTAATAAAGTAAGAAAATCAATAAAATATACAACTTTTCTTAACAACTACATCCCCAAAGCAAAAGAAGCTGTTTTATCCGATAATTCAAAATAACATTTTATAATCAAGCATATAAAGTTTATAAAATTTTCCACAGGTAAGCGGCTTTCCTGTAATGGGTAAGCTGCTTTCCTGTGATTCCCGTTTTGTATCCTTCAATCAAAATTAAACAGGAGGGCTACAAAATGAAAAAAATCAAGAGAGTTGAACAACCACGACAGCGCGCCGACCTAAGTATCCTACGCAAAACCCTACCACCTTTTCTGAGCAGGAAGCACCCTCAATTCAAAGAGTGGATCGGCTACTCGCCACGATCTTTTGCAAACATGGATTCACTTCATGAGACGAACACGATCAAAAAGATCATGCTCGCCGCTGCGGTCGCATACGAGCGTGAATCTTTGGTCGACTGGTTAGAATCGCGTTCATTCGTGATTTAGGGGGGTGGCTACAATGGACAAGCAAGCGATTGAAAATCACTTTGCAGGCTATTTCCAGACGTTCTACGAGCGCTATCTACCGAAGCTCTCGAAGGGCAAAGGAGACGAGCTGAAATCAGTCTGCCCGTTTCATCTGGACACTGACCCTTCACTTTCCGTGAATAGTCAAACGGGGATGTTTCATTGTTTTGGATGTCACGCCGCTGGCAGCATCTTCGATTTCTACGCCAGACAAAACAGCCTCGACACTCGGGCCGACTTCCCGAAAATCCTCGATGGCATCGCAGCGACATTCGGAATCCACAACGGCGATAAGCAGACCACGAAGCCCACCGTTGCGGCGCGTTACGATTATCAGGATGAATCCGGAAAGCTCGTTTATCAGATAGAACGATTAGAGCCTAAGTCATTCAGGATCAGGCGACCGGACGGGGCAGCCTGGGCATACAACGCCAAAGGCGTCAAGAGCATCCCCTACCGTTTACCGGAAGTCTTGAAGGCCGATGAGGTCTTGATTCCCGAGGGAGAGAAGGACGTTGACAATCTGAGGAAGATCGGATTCACCGCCACGACGAACCCCTACGGCGCTGGTAAGTTCCCGGATCACTTCGGGCCATATTTCGCCGCGAAGCATGTTGTCCTGATTCCCCACAACGACGAGCCGGGCCGGGCGCACATGAAGCAGGTTGCTGCGATTGTAAAAAACTATGCGGCATCTATCCGATGGCTTGACCTGCCGGATTTGCCGGAAAAGGGCGGCGACGTTTCTGATTGGCTGGCCCAGTACCAGGACAAGACCGAGGCCGCCGAACGTTTGTCAATCATGATCGAGGGCGCACCGGAGTATCGAGAAGAGACGGAGACCTCGGAGCAAGTAAACAGACGATTTCATTTCTTGTCAGCAAATGATCTTTGCGCCATGCCAAAGCCGACATTATGGTTACTGAAACCATACATAGATGCCGGATCGCTTGCGATGATCTTCGGCGAAGCGGGCAGTTACAAATCATTTCTGTCTCTTGACCAGGGTCTTTGTATAGCCACGGCACACGACTGGCACGGCCACGAGGTCCGGCAAAGAGGATCAGTTTTCTATATCGCCGGAGAAGGCTTCGCCGGAATTAACCGCCGTATTAAGGCTTGGGCGCTCTATCACGAGACCGACCTCCAGGATGTCCCCTTTTTCGTATCCGACCGACCGGCACAGTTCCTTGACATGGAGAGCGCCGGGGAAGTGGTTCGATCAGTCGATGAACTACAAGAACGACACGGTGATCCTGTCCTGATTATCATCGACACTTTAAACCGGAACTTTGGCCCTGGTGACGAAAACAGCACAGCGGACATGACCCGATTCATCAGCACTATTGATGAGACGCTACGCTCTCGTTATCGCTGCGCGGTACAGGTTATCCATCATAGCGGACTATCGGCGACGGAGCGGGCGCGGGGGGCGTCTGCGCTTCGGGCTGCGCTCGATTGGGAGTATCGCCTTCAAAAGAACGCCGACGGTTCAAGGATTCTCACATGCACCAAAGCGAAGGATCACGGGGAGCCGCCCACTATCTGCTTCATGCCGGAAACGATCACCCTTGACGGATGGATTGACCCCGACGACGGTGAAGTGATGACCTCGTGTGTCCTGCACCGGGTGGAGGGAACGACGGCGGACACAAGACCCCTTTCGGGAGCAAGAAAGGTTGCGTTCGATGCCTTGGTCCGTATTGGTGAAGATTATGTTCATATCGACACTTGGCGGGATGCTGCTTACGCGGCTGGCGTTTCTCCGACATCCTCGCAAGATGCCAAACGAAAAGCATTTAAACGGGCTGTTTCTGAGCTACGCGATGCTGGTTTAGTTGAGGTAAAGGGTGATTACTGGTGGGTCAAGGCGGACACCGGACAAAGGCCGGACAAAGGCCGGACATGTCCGGGGACATAGACCGGACGGACACGGACACACCCCTTTAGGGGTGTCCGGTTGTCCGGCTGTCCGGGGGGCAAGGAGCGGAAAATGAAAATCACCCTCACGAATCATATTGACATCAGCGAAGCGCCGGAATCCCTGGCGCGGTTTGACCCAACCAAAATATTTAAGGAGGTAACGTGACTGGTCAAAGGAATAACACGAGCGGGCAAATGGAACAGCAGATCAATGAAATCGAGGCGCACGGTCTGGCTGCAAAAGGGCGTAAAGAACTGATTCGCCACCTGGAGGGAAAACCATTGCAGAGGGGACAGGCGATCATGGGGAAATGCTATGACTGCATGGGCTATTACAGCGACGGGAAGCTTGATTGTCTCATTCCGGCGTGTCCCCTTTACAGCTTCATGCCGTACAGGGGTCAAGTGGGGGATTGAAACGAACGGTTTGATGCGCTGGCGGCACTCCCTGAAGCCCCTGGGGGAAAGAATAGGTCCGGGGACGTGTGATTGGTCGTCTTGAAGGAAATGGGATGAAAAAGCGCTCATGGGAATTGCTCAATGTCGTCAGTCGGGTGATGTAACCATGAGGTTTAATCAGGGGAAGTTAAAAAAGAAGGATTTAACCGTTTAACCGAGCAAAGGAGGTAAACAAAGAAATGAAAAAGATAGACGATGACATTTTACACAAGATGATTTCAGACGGAAAACCGCAACGGGAAATGGCACGCTTATTCGGGGTCTCTGACGCCGCCATATCGAAGCGGATCAAGAGACTGCACCAGGCGGAGCCGCCGGAGTCCTTTAAGAGTCTCACATCCAAAGAACAGAAATTTGTCCTTGCCAAGTTGGAAGGTAAGTCCGGCACGGCTGCGGCATTGCAGGCTTATGATTGCGGGAGTGTCGAGTCTGCAAAGACCATCGGGAGCCGGTTGTCCGGGGACCCGGATATTTCCCAGGCGATCCATGACCTGATGCACCAGGAAGGGATAGGCCGTCGCTACCGAGTCAAGAGGCTGCGCGACGTTATCAACGCCGCCGATCTGGGTATTGCCTCAAAAGGTCTCGACATGGCAAACAAATTAACCGGCGAATACGCTCCGGAAAAAATCGACGTGAATGGACAAATGGCGGCAGTTCACATGCTAATCGCGGAGATTCAAAAGGCTGACCGAGAGGTGAAGGATTGCAAAAACTTAACCGTTTTGGAGAATCCCGATTTATAAAGGGCGAAGTGTAATATCGGGGGACCGGGTTGGAGAATGGCCCTTGCCCCCTACTACCATCCGCTTCAACACCAAAGGGAAATCTATACCCTGGGGGGCTCTTCTGGGAAATCTGCTCGTAGCCCCATAGGGACATCATGAATGCTTAATGCCCCGAAACGATAACCCGTGCCTCCTAATTATGGAGTCGATACAACGGGCTGTCCTTCCCGAAATTGATAATCAGCGGCGTCTGCCTGTATCCCGCTTTACAGGAGACGTCTATGGTTTGTTCCTTGGTATAGGCTCCAAGCTCGACAATGCTCACCCGTGCATCTCTGTTCGTATCTGCCGCGCGGTTGTTATTCAGGCCCTTCAGGAGATGATACGTAAAGAGGCCGTTGCCCTTGTATCCGTCCATCGCCTCTTCCAGAGAACTCGCCGAGGCGTAGATATGCAGCCCCATTTTCTTGGCGATCACAGCCATCCGGGCGTCGTAGAGTCCGCTGACGATATTGTCCATGCCACCGGCATGGCAGGTATCAAAGATCAGCAACTGGTTGAGGGATTTGATCTTCTTCGTCGCCTCCACGATCTCGTTGGAGCCGATCATGCAGTAAGCATCAAGGTCGCCCCGGTAGTCCTGGGTCAGGAGATAATACTGATTCTGGATCAGCACCCCGTGGCCGGCAGTAAAGAGGATGAAGTAATCCCCAGGGCGGATATCTTTCGCCAGCCTGTCGAGGGTGGAGAGCAGTTTGTTCCTCGTTACCTGCTCGTTGGTTAGAATCACCGTGTGGATCTGGTTTTTCTTGAATAAAGTCGCCAATTGCCCAGAGATCCGTTTATGGATGTCTTTGGCGTCTTTGACGGCATAGTTGAGCTTCGCCGATTTGTCCTGATAACGGTCAATCCCGGCAATAAGGACATAGACCCGTGGTTCAACGGAAGCGACGTTGGCGTTGAAGGTCATGGTCTCCAAAAATCCCTGCACCGTATTGTCTTTGTTGAAGGCGGCAACGCTGAGTTCATTCTCCCCGGCAATGGCCTCGACGTCGGTGCAGTCTTCATAGACCTCGCCTTTTGCGGCGCTGGCGATGATACTTTTCTCCTTATATCGTACCTGAATGCTCCGCTTCTGGTCCGCCTGAATCGCCCGGCTGCTGAGGGCGGCCAGTTGCATGGGCGCTTCCTTTGACCGGACGTATTCTCGGTAGTGCCCATCGGATTTGATCAGCTTGGCGTTATGAAAGAGCCGCACCTCCCCGACGCCGCCGCCCCGGGAGGAAACCCGGTAACAGACTTTGACCGGGGTTTTATCTGTACCAGTCATCTTCGTGGTGAATTCGGCGACAGGAGGCGGATTCTTCAGGGCCTCTATAGCGGTAAGGGTGATCAGAGGCGTAATGTCTTCCCCTTTGAACTTGGTGGCCACGATGTCGGGACGGTAAAAGACGTCATAAAGATTTTCCATCGGGATGAAGGTAGCCTCTTTGTCTTTGCCTTGGTTTAGGTGATACCCGACAAGTCCGGCCCCCCCTTCGGAGTTGTCAAAGAAACCCTCCGGGGTCCAGAGAACCCAGCGTTTTTGATCCTTGTGGGGGAAGAAGGATAGGACCTCCCGGCCGTCCTTCATATTGTACCAGCGGATCGTCCCGTCCCCGAAGGCGGCCAGAGCAAATCGATTATCAGTGGAGATGTTCACCGCCCAGGCGGTCTCGGGGACGGGGGCCTTCCAAATTTCTCCACCCCGGGCATTGAAGAGGCGGAGAGACCAAGACGCCCCTAGGAGGAAGGTCTGGCCGTCAGGGGCGATGGCGAGGGAGCAGGACATTTCAGGTTGATCTTGATTGAGTTTCAGGGGCGCACCGTTGAGCTTTGGGGCTGTGGTATCAAACCAGTCTGTTACCGTCAGGCCGGCGGCCGCTGTCCGGGGGGCGGCAAGATTAATGCCGCCAGGAACAGATGTGCCAGTGGTCAGGCGGCGCTCCGTCAAAGAAAAGAAGGCGGGGGATTTGCCGTGTAGTTCATAGGCGAAGCGGATCACAGCGCCGTCGGGGGAGATCTGGAAACCTTCCTGATTGTTACGGTAATCAGCGATGACGGGACTCCGAAAGTAGATGGTCTTGCCTTGGTCGTCGATGGCACCGAAGTCGGGATCTTGTGCACCGAAGAAGACGCCACCGCCTTTTCGGGGCTGGAGGTCCATGATGGTATTGCTCGCCGCCGGGAAGTCAATGTAGCCCCCCCGTCCCTTGTCAGACCAGGCGCGGATGTAATTTTTCTCCATGCCATCAATCCCTTGTGGATTACTTCCCCCGGCGTAGAGGCGGAGGCCGTCGGCGGACCAGGTTACGCTGCCTAAATTGCCATTGCCCACCACCCCTTTAGTTTCCGCGGCGAAGCGAAAGGCGAGATCCTTACCGGAAAGGATATTCACCGCTGTCGTATCGTCAAATCCCACGGCGATCTCCTGCCCGTCGGGGGAAAAGCGGACGGAAGAGGGTTCTTTCCCTCCCGGCGCCTTCTCCTTGGCGATGAGCCGGAAACGCGTATCGTAGCGGCGGAGATACCCGTCATCAGAGGTCGTTACGAGACCTCCGACGTCGTCAAAGTCGGCACCATAAATGTTGCCGCCATAGTCTTTGTCCAACGCGGAGATGGTAAAATCGCTGGTGCGATAGATCCGGATGCCGTCAGCTCCTCCCAGGCAGGCGGCGAGATGTAGTCCATCCCGGGAGAAGACGAGGTGGTAGGTCACATAGGGAAGGCCCCTGAGTCGCCGGAGGAGCGCACCCGTCCCGGTGTCGAAGAGGTAGATAACAGCGCCGTCTCCCCAGTCACCCGTCAAACCCCCGGCTGCGACGGTCTTCCCGTCCGGCGAGAGGGCCACGGCGAAAAGTTTCCCCTCATCCACATCCCCGATTGGCGGCCGGATGATCCGGATCAGCGCCCCCGTCCCAGCGTCCCAGATCCGGACGGTCTTGTCTTCCGAGGCCGTGGCAATCAGGCGGTTCTCACGATCCACGCTGATCCGTCTGATCCCCGCCGTGTGCATCCCCGTCTCGATCCGCAGAATTGGCTCCTTGGGTGGCTCTCCGGCCAGCAATGCACCAGGTAAGAATAAGACAAACAGGAGGAGACAAAGGATAATTCTTAGTGATTCTCTCTTCATGGCGGACACCTTGGGTTTGTTGGTGTTTAGTTTAAAAAGCTTAACCTATTTTCTTTTCACGGGCAAGTACCGGATTAACCCTTTTAAAAATCCGGATTTTTGGCGGGGGAAGTGTAATAGGCGAGGGGCCGGGGTGAAAAATGGGGCCTTTGCCCCCCTGAGAACCTATTGAATACCGGATAAATGAGGCATTATTTGAGGTTGCTTTTTTCGATGACCGGGGGTATTTGTAACTTCCTGAACTACGCAATTTGACAGAGTGAGGAAATAGTCACGATTTCTTTTGTTAATGATCATCCTGTGCCGCATCTTTTCTTGACATGAAACATCATTGTTGACACAATCCAACAAGAAAGTGACATATCCTTAAAACTCAGATAGAGATGGTCACAATGAAGAAAACTTTCCTCGTGTTATTGCTTGCCATCTGTATTTCCTCTCCCCTTTACGCCGCCCAGTCCACCATCGTTGATGTCGACGGCAATGCCTGCATGGGGGACGACAAATCAAGGAAGCAGACGGAGCAGGCGGCTATGGCCGACGCCAAACGGAGTGCGGTGGAAAGAGCCATGACCTATTTGAAAAGCGAAACGCAGGTAAAGGATTTTTCTGTTGAGAAGGACCTCGTCAATGCCTACGCCCAGGCGACCGTAAAGGTTATTCAGGAACTTGAAAAATCCTGGTTCAAGGATGCTACCGTCGGCGATTGCTACCGGATAAAGGTCAAGGCGGAGATCATCCCTGACGAAAAAGCCATGCAAAAAGCCGCTCAGGCAAAGGAGTTTGTCGACGACCCGGCGGCGCCGCTGAAGGTGAAAATATGGACAGACAAGCAGGGATACAAGCATGGTGAAAAAGTCAAAATCTACCTCAAAGGTAACAAACCCTTTTATGCGCGTGTACTTTACCGGGACGTCAAGGGTGAGACGGTTCAGCTCCTGCCCAACCCCTACCGGCGGGATACCTATTTCAACGGCGGGACTGTCTATGAGATCCCTTCCGGCAACGATCGGTTTGATCTGGAAGTTACTCCTCCCTTTGGTCAGGAAGACATTGTACTGCTTGCTGCCACCTCACCGCTGGGAGATATAAACGTGGAGGTTCAGGGAGATGTGTATCGGGTGGTCTCAAAACCAACAGACATTCCCATGCTGTCAAGAGGGCTGAAGGTCCAGAGGGTGGATGGTAAAAAACAGGCTGCACCGTCCGAGTTTTCAGAGGATAATCTGTCAATCAAGACCGGAAGATAAAGGTGAGAGGAAGACGTATGAAAGTATCGCCAATCAAACACCTGGTTATTCTCTCAGTCTACCTACTATTGATGCCGTTGATTGCCCGTGCTGCCCCGGAGCAGCGGACGGCCCTTGTGATCGGAAACAGCGCCTACAGTTCCGGTTCCCTGAAGAATCCTGCCACCGACGCCACCGCTATGGCTGCCATGCTGATGGAACTCGGTTTTACTGTTACACTCAAGAAAAACGCCAAACAACAGGAGATGGATGAGTCTATCCGGGAATTTGGAAGGCAGCTAAAAAGGACCCGTGGCGTGGGTTTATTTTATTATGCTGGCCACGGCATACAAATCGGTGGGGTGAATTATCTTTTGCCTGTCAATGCACGAATAGAAAAAGAATCGGACGCACGGTTCCAGTCCGTCAGTGCGGACCATGTGCTTTCCGAGATGGAAAATGCTGAGAATGGGCTAAATATTGTCATCCTCGACGCCTGTCGGGACAACCCCTATTCCCGCAGCTTCCGCAACGCCACCCGTGGCCTGGCGATTGTGAGTAATGCCCCGTCGGGGACGTTCATTTCTTATTCAACGGGGGCAAACCAGGTGGCGAGGGACGGGGAAGGGAAATACAGCCCTTACACCAGGGCGCTTTTGGAAAACATTGTTAAGCCGGGTCTGACCATAAACAAAGTCTTCATGAATGTGCGTAGCGAGGTGAAGAAAGAAACGGGGCAGATACCGTGGGAATCATCTTCTCTGGAAGGCGATTTTTATTTTGTTCCCGGATCGCCCGAGAAGTTAGCTGTAACAATTCCCTCTGGGAAAACAATAGTGGGAAGGGATAAATCACCCGTATTGACAGCAGCAGCCGTAAATGATCTCGATGACGAGAACCGAAAGTTGGAGGCGGAGCATCGCCTCTTGGTGGAAGAGAGAGCATCGTTTGCGAAGAAGAAGGCACTGGAAGAGAAACGGCAACAGATAGCCGAGGAAAAGGAACGTTTCCTGGCGGAGCAGGAAGCGGAACGCTTGGCGGCGGAACAGCGCCTCTCGGCGAAAAAGAGCACGACCCTCGCTATGGCGAAACGCCCATCGCCGCCGGAAGATGCCCGGATCTTTACCAGCTCCACCCTGGGGGCGAAATTTGTCTTGATCCCTGCCGGGACTTTCATGATGGGATCGCCTTCTGATGAAACGGGAAGGGAGTTGTACAATACTTGGGAATTTGGCTGGGGGAAAGAGACACAGCACCAGGTGACGATCAGCAAACCCTTTTACATACAGACAACTGAGGTTACGCAGGGACAGTGGCAGAAGGTCATGGGGAACAACCCTTCGTTTTTCAAAAATTGCGGTGAAAACTGCCCGGTGGAGTCAGTTTCTTGGAACGATGTTCAGGAATTCATCCGGAAGCTCAATCAGACAGA
>JAURXV010000048.1 GCA_030654195.1 Syntrophales bacterium
CATGTTTGAGGGTCTGAAGGGCCTTCTCGACCAAATGGGGCAAGCCATTCCCTCGCTCGCGGGGATTCCTGCCGGAATACCGGAGCCCGACATTCAATTCCGGATTCTGGAAGAACTGCGATCCCTTTTTCCCGAATCTTAGATCACTCCGGAGTTTCCTGGTCAAATCCCCGGGAAGCCTGCGGCGAAGGGGCAAATGATGCCAAGCTGTGTCAATTCAAATCGAAAAAAATTAAAATGGCTCATTTGCGATCCAATATCAACATACCACATGGTGCTCAATAAACTTTAACCGGACAGCTGTGTACCGGAGTAATAATCACCCTGGAACGGAATGGCCTCGCCAGATGAAGATTTCTCTTGACAAGGGGGAGGGATTTCTTTAGATAGACAAAAATATGATTGATCAGTCAGTCATTCGGTGGCAGCAGCAACATGTTTCCGTCGTTTCAATGCTTTTTACATGTACGATCCGGCAGGAGCCGAGGTGAAGATGAAGCCGGTTGTTTATGAGTTTTGTGAAGGGGATGAACAGCCATTCGGGGATGGCCTTGATCGGCGCCCTGATGGAACGAACAGTATTGAAAGAAAGACTTTGCGGGGTCAGTTTGGGCGGGAAACCTCATGTTCATACAACAAGTCATAAACGGTTTGGCCATGGGATGCATCTATGGTCTGGTGGCTCTTGGCTTTGTTCTCATTTATAAAGCCACGGAGATCATCAATTTCGGCCAGGGTGATTTGATGATGATCGGCGCCTTCTTGGCCTTTACCTGTGTGAACTTCCTGCACCTTCCTTTTTTATTATCCCTCCTCATTGCCTTGGTTCTTATGGGATTCCTGGGAAAAATTATTGACCGGTTTGTGCTCCGACCCTTAGTCGGCGAACCGGCCTTTGCCATGGTTATGGCCACCATAGCCATAGGCATCCTGCTCCGAAGCCTTGGGGGCATGATCTGGGGCTATGATACCTACAAGTTCAGCGCCGGGATTACTGATGTTCCCGTACGAATCGGATCATGGGCCGTGTCCTCGGTTAATCTCTGGATTATGGCCATCACCGTACTTTTAATTATCGTCCTTTACTTTTTTTTCAACAAAACCAAAGCGGGCGTTTCCATGGAGGCCGCCTCCCAAAATCAACTGGCGGCCTATCTGATGGGCATCGGCGTAAAAAAGGTTTTTTCCAACATCTGGGGGATCAGCGCCATGGTGGCTGCCGTGGCCGGTATACTCCTGACCCCCATTCAATTTCTAAATTACAATATGGGGTTTATCGGCCTTAAGGCCTTTCCGGCGGCCGTGCTTGGAGGGTTCGGCAGTATCCCCGGGGCTATTGTGGGGGGAATCATTATCGGGATATCCGAGTCTTTGGCCGGTATATATCTGCCAAGAGGGTTTAAGGAAGTATTCGCCTGGGTCATTTTGATCCTGGTGTTGATGATTCGACCGGAAGGCCTCTTTGGAATCCACCAAAAGAAGAGGGTTTAAACCATGCGCTTTGTCAAGCGGATGAACTATCTGCAAGACATCCAACTCTTCAAGTATCATTCCACCATCGGTTGGTACCTGATTCTCATTACGGCCTTTCTGGCGGCCCCTCTGGTCATGGGTACCTATTGGGTCTCGCTTTTGATTCTTATCGGGATCAACATTATCGTGGCCCTGGGTTTGAACTTAGTCACCGGTTATACCGGCCAGGTCTCTTTGGGACACGCCGCTTTTTTTGCCGTCGGGGCCTATACCTCGGCGGTGTTGACCGGAAAATTCGGCGTCTCCTTCTGGCTGGCCCTGCCGGCTTCCGGCGTGGTGGGGGCCCTGGTCGGTATCGTTGTCGGGCTTCCGGCCCTGAGATTAAAAGGGCTTTACCTGGCCATTGCCACCATGGGCTTTGGGTTCATCATCGAAGAAATCATCGTCCAATGGGAGCCGATCACCAATGGGGTCAACGGTCTTTCAATAAAGCGCCCGTCTCTCGCGGCTTTTTCCTTGGCCAGCGATAAACATTTTTATTATCTGGTTTTTCCCATCGTCCTGCTTTCCGTTCTGGTTTTAAAGAACCTCTTGCGCACCTCCAGCGGCCGGGCCTTTCTGGCCATCCGGGACAGTGAAACCGCGGCTGAATCCATGGGTATCAATCTGGCGGTGTATAAGACGGCCGCTTTTTGTATAAGCGCCTTTTATACCGGGATAGCCGGAGCCCTTTTTGCACATTTCATGCGTTTTATCGGTCCGGAGAATTTTACCATTCTGGAATCCATCAGCTTTTTGGTGATGATCCTGGTCGGCGGTCTGGGTTCGGTGCACGGTTCGGTATTCGGGGCCGTATTTATCACCTTTTTGCCGGAAGGGATAAGTCTGAGTAAAGATTATCTCCCGACTTTTATCGGTCAACAGGCCGGTCTCCAGGCGGCGGTTTACGGGTTGGTGTTGCTCCTCTTTATTCGCTTCGAACCCTTGGGGTTATACGGGCGGTGGTTGAAAATCAAATTCTATTTTGAAAATTTTCCCTTTTATAAAAAAGATACCTTTCGAAAGGTGCGCAAGTTTCACCGAACCCAGAAGCAGTAATGACAGGACATATAGCCTACAAATCTTTTAAGGGACGCTGAAAAGGTGACGAAAGAGAAAAAAGAGTGCTCGTTTTTTCAAGTAACCGATCTCTCCATTCAATTCGGAGGTATCCTGGCCTTGGAAAAGGTGGATCTGGAAGTTCAACGTGGAGAGGTTCATGCCATTATCGGCCCGAACGGAGCCGGAAAAACGACCCTGTTCAACTGCATCTGCCGACAATACAAAGCAGATTCGGGAAGGATATATTTTAAAGGAAAAGAAGTATCAAAGCTCAAACCGCACCAGGTGGTTTCCAACGGTATTGCCAGAACTTTTCAGAATATCGAGCTTTTCACCAATATGACGGTTATGGACAATATGCTGCTCGGTTGCCATTCCAAAAGGCAAACCGGTTTTTTCTCGGATCTTGTTTTCTGGGGGAAAGCCCAAAACCAGGAGATCGAATTTAGGGAAAAAGTGGAAAAGGTCATCGATTTCCTGGACCTTCAGGCCTATCGTAACCGGCTCGTAGGAAATATCCCTTATGGCGCCCAGAAATATGTAGAATTAGGAAGGGCCCTGGTCATGGAGCCGGAGCTTCTCTTATTGGATGAACCCTCCTCAGGTCTCAACATGGAAGAGACCCAGGACCTGGCCTTCTCAATTGAAGATATCAAAATGGATCTTGGCATTACCATTATTCTCGTGGAGCATGACATGCGTCTGGTGGTCGATGTCTGCGATACGGTCACGGTCCTTAATTACGGCCGTCTATTGGCTCATGGCCGGCCCACGGAAGTGGTCAAGGATCCGGAGGTTGTCAAGGCCTATCTGGGAGAAGAAAATTAGTATGCCGATGCTGGAATTGAGAAATATTGAAGTCTCCTACGGACCGGTCAGTGTGGCCAAAGGGATTTCCTTTAAAATAGAAAAAGGGGCCATGGTCACCATCCTGGGGGCCAATGGGGCCGGGAAAACGACCATCCTGCGCACGATCTCCGGTCTGATCGAACCGGAAAAAGGGAAAGTGCTCTTTGAAGACCAGGAAATCCAAGGCTTGGAGCCGGAAGAAATCGTCAAAAGAGGGATCTCCCAGGTTCCCGAGGGGCGAGAAGTTTTCCCCGATCTTTCCGTTCATAAAAATTTAATGATGGGCGCTTTTATACGCAGAGACCAAAAAGAGATTGGAAAGGACATTCAAAGGATTTTTGGTTATTTCCCGGTCCTCCATCAACGAAAGGACCAACTGGCTTATACCTTGAGCGGTGGAGAACAACAAATGCTGGTTATCGGTCGGGCCCTGGCCTCCCGCCCCAAACTCCTGCTTCTTGATGAGCCTTCATTGGGGTTGGCCCCTTTTATGGTTAAAGAATTATTCGGGATCATCAAACGGATCAATGCTGAAGACGGAACGACCATATTATTGGTTGAACAGAACGCCCGAATGGCCCTTTCCATTGCCCAACATGGGTATATTCTGGAGGTGGGGCGAATCGTCATGGACGATACCACCGAACGCCTTCGGGAGAATGAGGATGTCCAGGAATTCTATCTGGGGATGCGGGAAGAGGGGGTTCGGGGCGCGCGACGTTGGAAGAAAAAGAAACAATGGAGGTGAGGGGGAAAAGCTACAAAGGTCATCATTAGCCACCACATCACAAAGGGAGGAGAAAATGGTCTTACAAAAGAAAAAATTAGCGGCGAAAGGGGAAAAGCCACAAAGGTCATCATTAGCCACCACATCACAAAAGGAGGAGAAAATGATCTTACAAAAGCAAATATTAGCGGCGAAAAGGGAAAAGCTACAAAGGTCATCATTAGCCACCACATCACAAAGGGAGGAGAAAATGGTCTTACAAAAGAAAATATTAGCGGCCATCATGGCCATAGTCTGTTTATTTATCCTGGGTGTTAGTTTTAGCTGGGCAGAAGACGGGGTATCCAACACCGAGGTCAAGATCGGCGCCACTGTGGATCTCTCAGGGCCGATTGCCTTCATGGGCAAGGGGGTTACGGATGGGGCCAAGCTCTATTTTCAATACATTAATGACCAGGGCGGTGTTTATGGCCGTAAAATAAATTTCCTGATGGAAGACGACGGGTACCAGTCTCCCCGGGCCGTTCAAGGCGCCAAAAAACTGATCACCAGGGACAAGGTCTTCTGTATGTTCATGATTCTTGGCTCGGCCCAGGTCAATGCCATGTATCCCCTGATGGAAGCCGACGGTATTCCCATTGTTGCACCGGCCACCCAGAACCAGGATATGGGGGTGCCTCCGCGCAAGTTCCTGTTTTTAGCCGATACGCACTACACGGCCCAGGGTAAGCTGGCCATAGAATATATTGTGGAAACAATGGGCGAAAAAAAGCCTAAAATAGCATCTATTTTTCAGGATGACACGCCGGGCCATGATTGGCGAAACGGGGTGCGTCATGGGGCCAAATATTATGGTTTGGAGGTATTGGAACTGCCTTATAAAAGAGGGGCGGTCGATTTCAGTTCCCAGATGGCTAAAAGCAAGGAGGCCGGAATTACCCATATTCTGGTATGGTCCCTGGTTCGTGAGCCGGCCATTTTAATGAAAGAAGCCCAACGTCTGCAATACAAACCAACCTATTTTTATGCCAATCCCTCCATAAACAAAAAGGTACTGGAATTGGCCGGTGACGCCCTCACATACAACAACAAGGTCTACGCGACCAATATTATGATCGATCCCTATCGAGATAAGACGCCGGCCGTTCAGTTATTTGAGAAAAATAGTGCCAAATATAAGATGGCGACGATAGAAAACTCCTATAACACTTACGGCTACCAGGCGGCCATCACCTTGGTGGAGGGTCTCAAGCGAGCCGGCAAGGATCTGACCCGGCAAGGGCTGATCAATGCCTTGGAGACCTTCAATAAATACGATAACGGCATGATGGCCCCGATCACCTGGGGGCCCAACCTGAGGGCCGGCGGGCATTCGATTAAGGTGTTTCAGGCCAAGGAAGGGGATTGGCATGCCATCACGCCGGGATGGGTATTTTCCAAGATTCCGGATTAGTCCTTTTTATTCTTAGACAGGATTAGCGGACTCGCAAAAAGTCACCAAAGTCGTCACCCCGGCGAACCCCGGATCATGTCCGGGGCAGGCGCCGGGGTCCGGAAATAGCAAAGGCTTCCTATAGGGGTAGGCTTCCGCCGGATAACAAAATGGACCATTTAGGGCTCTTTGGTGCTTCATTATTTTCCGACTGCAAGGTGAGTTTTATGCCAAACCAATCGTCCCCGGACCCTTCGCTGGATACAGTGCCCAAACTGTTTCAAGCGCAAGTGAGGCGTTTCCAAAACCAAGTGGCCATGCGGGAAAAGGTTCTCGGCCTTTGGAAAGAAATCTCCTGGAATGAATACCGGGAAAATGTGCGAATGGTCGCCATGGGTTTGCTGGCCTTCGGTGTGGGGAAGGGCCAGTGCGTTTCGATTATCAGCGGGAACAATAAGGAGTGGTTATACTGTGATATCGCCATTCAATCTCTCGGTGGTATTACCGTGGGGATATACACGACCAATTCGTCGGAGGAAATTACCTATATTCTCAATCATTCCGAATCGAGAATTTTTTTCGTTGAAGACGAAGAACAGTTGGATAAGGTTTTGTTGGCCAGAGCGGAGATCCCCCTTTTAGAAAAGGTCATCGTCTATGATATGGAAGGGCTCAGAAATCTCAAGGATCCCCTGGTTATGAGTTTTGAAGATTTTATGGCCCTGGGGCAAAAGGCATTCCAGAAAGAGCCTGACCGGTTTGATCAACTTTGGCCTCGGGTGAAGCCGGAGGACACGGCTTTAATCGTTTATACCTCCGGCACCACCGGACCTCCCAAGGGCGCCATGCTCTCCCATCAGAACGTAACTTGGACCAACCGGGCCCTGGTTAAAAGCAATACCACTTATGAGGGGGACGAAATCCTTTCTTACCTCCCTCTGTGCCATGTGGCCGAAAGAAACAGTACCACCTTCGCGGCCCTGACCAATGGGTATATCATTAATTTCGCGGAAAATATGGAGACCGTTCCGGAGGATTTAAGGGAAATTTCCCCCCATTCCTTTTTTGCCGTACCGAGGATCTGGGAGAAATTTTATTCCCAGATCCTCCTCCGGATGCAGGAATGCACCTGGTTGGAAAAAAAAGTTTTTGCCTGGGCTATCGTTGTGGGTCAAAAGGCCTCCGGCCTTAAATTGGATCACCAACCTTGGCCCGTTGCTCTCAAGATCAAATATGCCCTGGCCCACTTCCTGGTGTTTCGGAATTTAAAACGGCTCTTGGGTCTGGAAAGGGCCAGATATATGATCTCCGGCGGGGCGCCCATTTCGCCTGATATCCTCAAATTTTTTCACGCGGTGGGACTGTCCATCAGGGAGGTTTATGGGCAGACCGAGGACACCGGTCCTACTTCCATTCATCAGGGAGAGGATATCAAGCTGGGAACCGTCGGGAAACCCATTCCGGAAACCGAGGTGAGGATTGCCGAAGACGGAGAGATCCTGGTCCGGGGGTCCCATGTATTTCAAGGGTACTTGAAGGCCCCGGACTTAACCAATGAGACGATTATTGATGGCTGGCTACATTCCGGGGATATCGGTCGATTCGATGAAGAGGGAAATCTGGTTATTACCGGTCGCAAGAAGGATATTATCATCACCTCCGGCGGCAAGAATGTAACCCCCCAATTCATTGAAAACAAGCTTAAATTCAGTCACTATATCAATGATGCGGTGCTCATCGGGGATGGCCGGAAATACCTGACCGCCCTGATCATGATCGACAAGGAAAATGTAACCCAGTATTCCCAGGATAACCGTATCCCTTTTACAACCTATAAAAGCCTTTGCCATAACGACGACATTAAGGATCTTATCCAAAAAGAAGTCAATAAGGTGAATAAAACACTGGCCCAGGTGGAAACTATCAAACAGTTTCGCCTTATTGATATCGAGATGACCAGTGACGACCCCGAGATGACGGCCACGATGAAGCTGAAGAGAAAATATGTCAATGAACGCTTTAAGGATCTTATTCGTGAAATGTATTAAGCCCCGTCTAATGAGGCAGTAACCTGGGAGAAGCGCCGGCTTGATTTTGAAGGCCGGTAATCGGATAACGCTTTCAAGGAGAGACCGTAGTTATGAAGACAATTTGTTGCATCGTCCATCATGTACGATCCGGCAGGAGCCTATGAGCGAGAAAAATAAAACGAAAAGAGACATCATCCTGAAAGCGGCTATCAAGGTCTTCGCGGAGAAGGGTTATCATTCCAGCCGCACCATCGACATTTCCAATGAGGCGGGTGTCGCCTACGGTTCCCTCTATCATTACTTTCAAAGCAAGGACGACATCCTGCTGTCCATTTTCCGGGAGCGCTGGCAACTCCTCCTGAACAAGGTCGAAAAGATCCAGGAAACCCTGACGGAACCAGGCGAGAAGATCCTGACGATTATCGATTATATCTTCCGGAGCTACCAGAACAACCCGGCCATGATGAAGGTTCTTATCATGGATGTGCCCAGGCACGCGCAGTTTTATTCCCCCGAGAACTGGGTTTTATACAACGCCTTCTTCAAGGAACTGGAGAACATCTTCCGGGAGGGGCAGGAACGGGGCGTTTACGTGAAAAATGTCTCCCCGCTTATCGCCTCCTACGCCATCTACGGGGCCGTGGATACAACGATCCGCCAGTACGTATACAACCCCGAGTTCAACGATAATGAGTTTCCACTGGAAAAGGCCAGGGAGCAGATCGTGCAAATCCTTAAAGAAGGGTTTTCCGAGAGGGCGGCGTAAATGGGACAGAATTTTTTTAAGCGGGATGACCGGGATATAAAGTTCGTTTTGAGGGAGCAACTGGGGATTGAGCGGCTCCTTGATTTTGACGTGTATGCGGGTTTCACCCTGGAGGATTTCGACATGATCCTGGACCAGGCGCAGAAGATCGCCGCCAATGATATCGCCCCCACGTTTCAGGACGGCGACCGGCAAGGGTGCCGGTTCGATCAGGGGAAGGTCGCTGTCCCCGATTCGTTTCACCGTGCCTGGGATGTTTTTCGGGAAGGCGGCTGGTTTGCGCTGGCCATGAAGCCCGATTATGGTGGCCAGGGGCTGCCCCTGATCATCGCCGAGGCGGTCTCCGAGTTTTTTATGAGCGCAAACTTCGCCTTTGCCTGTTTTGCCGGGATGGGGCCGGGAAACGGTTCCATGATCGAGAGTTACGGTTCCCAGGCGCTCAAGGATCTCTTCTGCGCGAAGATGTACAACGGGACATGGTGCGGGAGCATGTGCCTGACGGAGACGGCAGTGGGTTCCGATGCGCATATGGTGTCGACGAAGGCGCTCCCCGACGGCCCTTACTACAAGATCCAGGGAACGAAGATCTTCATCACCTCCGGGGAGCACGACCTGACGGAGAACATTATCCACCTGGTTATCGCCCGGATCGAGGGGGCGCCGGCCGGCGCCAAGGGGGTTTCCCTGTTCGCCGTGCCGAAGATCTGGGTGAATGAGGACGGAAGCTTGGGGGAACCCAACGATGCGGTCTGCATCGGGATCGAGCACAAGATGGGGCTCAACGGTTCGGCGACCTGCGTCATGAATTTCGGTGAAAACGGTCAGTGCCGCGGCTATCTGGTCGGGGAAGCCGGCATGGGGCTGGCCTATATGTTCCAGATGGTCAACGGGGCCCGCATGGCCGTGGGCCTGGAATCGGTAGCCTTTGGGGCCAACATATACGCGAACGTCCTTTCGTACGCCAAGGAGCGGGTTCAGGGAACGCCGTTCGGAAAGGGCGGCGAGCGGGTGCGGATCGTGGAGCATGCGGATGTGCGCCGGATGCTGATGAATCTGAAATCTTTGACCGAAGGGATGCGGGCCCTGGTTTACAAAACGTATTTCATGGAGGACCTTGCGAAGAACAGCCTCGATGAGGGCGAGCGGAAGAAGGCGAAGGGTCGCCTGGAGCTTTTCACTCCGCTCGTGAAGGCGTACTGTTCGGACCGGATTTTCGAGATGGGCCGGGAAGGGATTCAGATCCTGGGCGGATACGGATTCACGAAAGAGTACCCGGTGGAGCAGTATGCGCGTGACTGCAAGATCTTTTCCATCTGGGACGGGACGAATTTTATCCAGTCGGCGGACTTGGTAGGCCGAAAGTTGAACATGGCCGGGGGCGCCGTCTTCCGGGACTGGGTAGCAGAGATTACGGCTTTTAGCCTGGACAATAAGACGGAAAAGGCGTTTGCCCGTGAGTTGGAGATTCTGGACGAGGCCTTGCAGACCGTGGCGGGGCTGGCCCTGGACTATGCGCGATATCTCGGCGAGGGGAAGCTCGATCTGATCCCGTTGACCTCAACACGGTTTCTGGACTGCGCAGCGGAGGTGGCCATTGCCCACCTGCTGCTCGAACAGGGGTTGATTGCCCTGGCAAAGCTTGATGATGGAACGTGCGATGCCGCCAAGCGGAATTTCTACCAGGGCAAGGTGGAAACGGTTCGGTATTACTGTCGTAATTTTCTCCCGCAGGTCTTCGGACGGGCACGGATTATCCGGATGGAAGACACGACGGCCACACAGATCCCGGAGTCATGCCTCTGATCAAGACGCTTAAAACAGAGGTGGAGGCCCAATCCGAAAAGATTCTCGGGGAAATGTCCTTCACGGAAAGCTGTACATTTACCGGGGTCCTCATTCTGAAGACGGAAGCGGGATGGCAGGGATTGATTTTGCATACGGGCGACAGCCTGCTCCCGGATCGGCTTCCGCGATCAGCGCATCATTCTCGGCGGAACCACGAGTTACCATGAGCGGAGTTTTCAGGAAGGACAGACGGCCGGCCATTACGAAGACCGTTATGCACCGTTCTTGAAGGCCGGGGTGGCGTAAAATTGCATGCAAACAGGAGGTAAGAGATTGTACGATCAGTATTTCGACGAATCCCACGAACTGCTCCGCGCCAGCGTCCGCAAGTTCGTGGAACGGGAGATCAAGCCATACATTGATCATTGGGAAGAAGAGGGGACCTTTCCCCAGGAACTCTATAAGAAGGCAGGAGATGCAGGCTTCATCGGTCTGGGTTATCCAGAAGAATACGGGGGAACGCCCGGGGATATTTTCCATCAGGTGGCCTACACGGAAGAGATCATGCGCGGCGGGTCCGTAGGCCTGCCCTCGAGTTTAGGGTCCAGCGCCATTGCCGTGCCCCCGATCCTGGCCTTGGGGACGGAAGAACAGAAGCGCAAATATATTCCGCCCGTGCTTGCCGGGGATCAGATCGCCGTGCTCGGCGTGACGGAGCCCAGCGGCGGCTCCGATGTGGCGCATCTGCTGACGCGAGCTGTGCGGAAGGGCGATAAATTCATCGTCAACGGTTCAAAGATCTTCATCACCAGCGGGACCCGTGCGAATTATGTGACCACGGCCGTGCGCACGGGAGGCGAGGGGCACAGCGGGATTAGCCTCCTCATTATCGAACGGGGAACGCCGGGCTTCACAGTTTCGAAGAAGTTGGAGAAAATGGGCTGGTGGGCCTCCGATACGGCGGAGTTGTTCTTCGACGACTGCGAGGTGCCGGTGGAGAACCTGCTGGGGGAGGAAAACAAAGGCTTCTACGGCATCATGCTCAACTTCCAGAAGGAACGCCTCTACCTGGCGGTCGAGGCCCATGCCGTGGCGGAGATGGCTCTGGAAGAGGCCATCCGCTATGCCAAGGAACGCGTCGCTTTCGGCAAGCCCCTCACAGGATTTCAGGTGACCCGTCACAAGCTGGCCGAGATGGCGACCCTGATCGAGGCCTCCAAACAGTTCAACTACCGGGTGGCGGCCAAGATCGGCGACGGAATCAACGCCTACAAGGACGTCTGTATGGCCAAGAACTTTGCCACAAAGGTCTGCGACCGGGTGGTCTATGATGCGGTTCAGGTTCATGGCGGGTATGGCTACTGCCGCGAATACCTCGTGGAGCGGCTTTACCGTGACTCACGTCTCTTCTCCATCGGCGGCGGGACATACGAGATCATGAATGAAGTCATCAGTAAGCAGATGGGGTTGTAGGACGCGTATGGACATCGATCTCCACATCCACACGAACCGTTATTCCGGCTGCAGCAATATCGATCCGGTCGCGCTCATGAAAAGGGCGAAAGCCGTCGGTTTGGATGGAATTGCCCTGACGGAGCACGGCATCCGCTGGGCCGATGATCATATCGACCAGCTCCGCGAACAGAGCGGCGTCGACGATCTGCTGGTTATTCCCGGCCAGGAGGTGGCCTGTTACCGGCGACAGGGGCGGTTCCAGGGGGAATTCCTGGTCTTTGGTTTTCCCCGGAGTCTCGGTTCCAGCCGATCTGCAGAAGAGGTCATTTCCCTGGTTCACGCGGAGGGAGGGGTTGTCATCGCCGCCCACCCCTTCAAGAAATTCCGCCATAACGACGGGTACTACGGGGCGGGAAAGCAGCTATATGATTTTAACGTCAACGGACTGGAAGTAGAACACCCCGATTATGATGACGGGGCCAGGCTTCTGGCGGGCGAGGCCATGACGACGATGAACATTGCCGGGACGGGCGCCAGCGATTCCCATGCCCTGAACACCGTGGGGATCTGCCGGACCGTCTTCACACAACCTGTCGACAGCGTCGAAACCCTGTGCGAGGAGATCCGGGCGGGACGTCTTATGGCTCTGAATCTCCTCGATAGCCGGGGTGTCCTGGCCAGGAAGTCGGGTGTGGGGGCATCCGCTGCCCACACGAAAACACCCTCCGCCGAGCGGATTCTTTGAGCACTGCCCCGCCGGCGAATTTGCGTATCTGTACCGAGAGGAATTGCGACGGAACGAGCAGGGCATTTTCGCCGGGGTCAGGCGCCATGTTCATATCAATGACGATGAAAGAAGAGGAGGTTTGAAAAGTGGAAGTCAAAAACATTACCGTATTGGGAGCGGGTACAATGGGGCACGGGATCGCGCAGGCGGCGATCGCCGCCGGATTTAACGTGGTGCTGTATGACGTGACCCAGGAATTCGTGGATAAGGGTGTTGCCCGGATCCGCAAGAGCTTCGCCAAGCGCGTGGAAAAGGGCAAACTGACACAGGAACAGGTTGACGCCACCATGGCCCTGCTGAAAACGGCGACGGACTTGAAGGAGGCGGCCAAGGACGCCGACTTCGTCATCGAGGCTGTTCCGGAAGACATCGAACTCAAGAAAAAGATTTTCGCCGAATTGGACAAGGTCTGCAAGGCGGAAGCGATCCTGGCGTCCAACACCTCAGTGCTGCCGGTAACGGCCATCGCCGGTGCGACGGAACGCAAGGACAAGGTCGTGGGAACCCATTTCTTCAACCCTGCAGCCGTGATGAAGCTCGTCGAAGTGGTCATGCCCATCGGTGTGGCTCCGGAGACCATCGAGATCGCCTTCGCCGTCTGCAAAAAGATGGGCAAGGTTCCCGTGAAGACCAAGGATACCCCCGGGTTCATCGTCAACCGCCTGCTGGGTCCCCTGTATATGGATGCAGCCCAGATGGTCCTGGAAGGGACGGCCACGGCGGAGGATATCGATACTGCCATGAAACTCGGCGCCGGCCATCCCATGGGACCCTGCGAACTGGCGGACTTCGGCGGTTTCGATGTGATCCAGATGGCCCAGGACGCCGTGTTTGCCTATACCCACAGCGAGTCCAGCAAACTCAACATCCTGTACCGGAAAATGCTCGAGGCCGGCCGTCTGGGCGTGAAGAACGGCAAGGGGTTCTATGACTATCTTCCCGACGGGACGAAGAAACCTTTTAAGATCTTCGGTTAAAAAAAGGGAAATGAAACTCGTAATTTTGTGAAGGAGAGAAGATTCAATGGACTATCAGGACATCAAGTTAACCAAAGAAGGAGCCGTGGCGACCATCACCATTGACCGCCCGGAGGTGCTGAATGCGATCCGTGACAACACGATGTTTGAGATCCAGGATGCCTTGGACGACATCGCAAAGGACGACTCCATCCGCGTGGTGGTCCTCACCGGTGCGGGCGACAAGGCGTTTGTGGCCGGGGGAGACATCTCCATCATGGCCAAGGGCGCCGGGTACCTGGATGTGATCCACGGCCTTCCCGCCGGCCAGCAGATCACCTGGAACATGGAACATTTCCGCAAACCGATCGTGGCAAGGATTAACGGCGTGGCCTTAGGCGGCGGGACGGAACTGGCCCTTGCCTGCGATATCCGGGTAGCGGCGGATACAGCCATCATGGGCGTACCGGAGATCAACTTGGGGATTATCCCCGGTTACGGCGGAACCCAGCGTCTTCCCCGCATCGTCGGAGTAGGGATGGCCAAGAGACTCGTCCTTACGGGCGAGCATATCGATGCCCAAGAGGCCTACCGGATCGGTCTGGTCGACATGCTGGTTCCCAAGGCGGAACTCGACGATGCCATGGCGAAACTCTGCAAGCGCCTGGCTTCCAAGAGCCCCATCGCCTTGGCCATGGGCAAGGAAGCCATCAATATGGGCATCCAGGCGGATCTCCGCACGGGTCTTTCCATCGAGGCGCGCTGTTTCTGCATGTGCTTCGGGTCGGAGGACCGGGTGGAAGGGATGAACGCTTTCCTGGAGAAGCGGAAGCCCGAGTTCAAAGGACGCTAAAACAAATCGAGGTTGAGGTAATCATATGAAAGAAGTTTATATCGTAGATGGCGTCCGGACGCCGATTGGAAGGATGGGCGGCGCCCTTTCCGGGTTCCGCCCCGAGGAACTGGCCGCCTTTGCCCTCAAAGGACTCATCGAAAAAACGAAGATCGACCCGGCCATTGTGGAGGATGTCTTGATCGGCCATGCCTGCACGAACAATGCCGCCGTCAATATCGGCCGCTGGGCGGTTCTCAAGGCCGGATTTCCCGTATCCGTAACGGCCCAGACGGTGGAGCGGCAGTGCGGATCCTCCCTGCAGACGTTGAACTCCGCCGCCATGGCCATCATGGCCGGCTTCGGCGATGTCTATATTGCCGGCGGGTGCGAGAGTTGGAGCAATGCGCCGTATCTGATGGAACGTCAGAAGGTTCCCTTTTCGCTTGCGCCCAATGCCTTCATCGGGCGTGAAGTCGGCCCGACGCCGGAGACGAATGCCCCGATGGGAATCGTCGCCGAGATCCTGGCCGAGGAGTGGGGTGTCTCCCGGGAAGAACAGGATGCCTTTGGCCTGAGGAGCCAGACCCTGGCCATCAAGGCCATCGAGGCGGGGTATTTTAAGGACGAAATCGTACCCGTCACGATCCCGCAGCGGAAGGGGGATCCCATTATTTTCGACCGGGATGAACATCCCCGGGAGACGACGATGGAAAAGCTGGCGGCGCTCAAACCCGTCTTCAAGAAGGGGGGGACGGTAACCGCCGGAAGTTCATCGGGCATGAATGACGGGGGTGTGGCGATCCTCCTCATGGCCAAAGAAAGGTGCGAGTCCTTGGGGCTGAAACCGCTGGGCCGTTTTGTCACCTGCGCCCTGGCGGGCGTTGAGCCGAAATACATGGGCATCGGTCCGGCGTATGCCATTCCCAAGGCCCTGGAGCGGGCCGGCCTGAAACTGGCAGACATGGATGTTGTGGAGTGTAATGAAGCTTTTGCTTCTCAGACCCTCGCCGTGATGAATGAACTCCGAAAGAACGGCCATGCGGTCGATCCGGAGAAGTGGAACCCGTACGGCGGCGCCATCGCCTTCGGCCACCCCAACGGGATGAGCGGCGGTCGGTTGAGCCTGGCGGTTCTTAAGTACCTTCACCGGACCGGAGGGCGGTACGGCCTGGCGACCCTGTGCATCGGTGGCGGGCAGGGGATCGCCACAATTTTTGAACGGTTTTAACGCACCGGGCGTCGCTCGTCTCTAGCGGGAACGATCCTTCCCGCCATGACGGGGCCCGGGTTGGCGCTCCATTCTGCGCCCCGGGTGAGATGGATCATGCAGACGATCGACGGCGCCGGGCAAGGAGGATTATATGGCAGATCGGGTAGCAATCGTGGGCATTGCCCAGACAAAATTTGCCCCCAAGCGTGTGGATGTCAGTTGTGGCGAGATGGCCTATGAGGTCATTGAGGAGGTCTTGCGCCAGACGGGGCTGGAAATGAAAAAGGATATCGACAACGCCATCAGTTGTTCCCATGACATCTGGGACGGCCAGACCATCTCCAATATCGGGATTACCGACGTCATCGGCGGGCATCTGCGAAGCGAGGAGAAAATGGCCCTGGACGGCTCGACGGCCGTCTATTACGGAACCATCGGGATTCTATCCGGAGAATTCGACTGTACACTGCTGATGGCCCACACGAAGATGTCCCAGACGAACCGCAACATTGTGAACAACGACGCCTTCGATCCTATTTACACGCGTCTTTTGGGGTTTGACTACACCTCGGCGGCGGCCCTCCAGGTTCGGCGCTACATGTACAAGTACGGCATTACGCCCGAGCAGATCGCCCGGGTGGTGGTGAAGAACCTGGGAAATGCAAAACTGAACCCCGTCGCCCATCAGTCCGGGAATTTGACGGTCGCCGAAGTTTTGAGCAGTCCGCTCGTGGCTTCGCCCCTGCGTAAACTGGACATCGCCCCGGATACGGACGGCGCCGTGGCCATGATTCTGGCCTCAGAGAAGCGGGCACGCAAAATCACGAAAAACCCCGTGTGGATCAGGGGAATCGGAGCCTGTTACGATGCACATTACCTGGGCGACCGGGATCTGGCCGATGTTTTTGCCCTTCAGAAAGCCGCCGGGCAGGCCTACCGGATGGCCGGGATCAAAAACCCCCGCCGGCAGATCGATGTGGCGGAGGTTGGCGATGACTTTTCCTACCAGGAACTCCTCTGGATGGAGGGCCTGGGTCTGTGCGAACGCGGAGGAGCCGCGAAAATGTTGGAAGCGGGCGCCACGGAGATCAAGGGCAGGCTCCCCGTCAATCCCTCCGGCGGGCTCTTGGGCGGTGTGCCCATCAATGTGTACGGCCTCAACCGTGTGGCCGAGGCGGCCCTGCAGGTGATGGGTCAGGCGGGTGACCACCAAGTCAAAAAAGACGTGAAGATTGCCGTGGCCCAGGGGCATAGCGGTTTCTGCGGACAGCACCAGTGCGTCGTTGTCCTCGGAAAAGAGTAGGGAGGAGCAGATATGAAAAGAAACGTTGCCATAATCGGGGGAGGACAGACGTATCACGCCGCCCGTCGCCACGATGTGGACCAGGCGGAGATGGTGAACGAGGCCGTCCGTCGGGCCTTGGACGATGCGGGGACGACGATTGATGAGATCGACGCGATCCTCCTGGGGAATATGGAGTTTTTTGAAGGGGTTCACATGACGGATTGCTGGCTTGTCCACGGCACCGGGGTCTACGGCAAACCGGGGCTGAAGATTACGACCGGTGGGACCGTCGGGGCGACGACCGTCTGCGCCGGCGCCCACCACGTGGCGAGCGGGCTGTTCGATAAGGTCCTGTGCATCGGTTTCGAAAAGCAGGAAGAGGGCGATACGGGGGCGATCTTAAGTGGCGTTGCCCATCCCCTCTGGGGCCGATCCCTGGCGGGTGCGGCGCTGGGTTATTTCGCCATGATGGGTTCGTCTTACATGGCCAACTGGGGCGCTACGGAAGAGCATTCCGCCATGGTGGCGGTGAAGGCCCGGCAGAACGCCCGGAAGAACCCCTACGCCCATCTCAAACTCGACATCACCATTGAGGACGCCCTCAATTCGCGGATGCTTTCCTATCCCATTCGGATGCTGGATATGTGTCCCGCCTCGAACGGGGCCTGCGCCGTCGTCCTGGCGGATGAGAAAACGGCGAAGAAGCGGTGCAAAAAGCCCGTGTGGATTCGGGCGATGGAAACGGCCCACAACGAGCAGTTCGAACTGGACTGGCGGTTTGTCGATACCAAGCGTCTGATTTTTTCCAAGGCCTGTGCCGGACGTCTTTACAAGAAGCTGGGGGTTACGAAACCGGCGGAGTATTTCGACGTCTTTGAGGTTTATGAGCCCGCAACCTGGGCGGAACTTGTCTGGTACGAGGACCTGGGTCTTTGCGGTCCGGGGGAAGGGTTCCGGCTCATCGAGAAAGGGATGACGAATATCGATGGTCCCATACCGGTCAATCCTTCCGGCGGCGTCCTGTCCACAAACTGTATCGGTGCGTCGGCGATGCTCCGGATCTGGGAGGCGGCCCTGCAGATTCGCGGTGATGCCGGCGGGCATCAGGTTCCGAAAGACGTCCGCCGTGCGATGACGACGGCCTACGGCGGCACGAACTGGACGGTCATGACGGCCCTGTCGAAGACCCTGAATGATTGAGGAGGCAAGAAGATGGTACAGAAAGAACAGGAATGGATTTCGATTCCCATGACGGTGGATGTGCCGTTCCGGTTTGCCGCCGGACAGTATCTGTCGAAATTCATGATCGAGATGCGGGATAACAGTAAAATCTACGCGGTGAAATGTCCCCAGTGCGGGCGGGTGCAGCTGCCGCCCCGGATCGTTTGCGCCGAATGTCACGTGAAGAACGACGAATGGGTGGAGCTGTCCCATGAGGGGACACTGGTGGCCTTTACGATCATGTATCTCCCCCTGACGGATCCGACGACGGGCAAGCCCCATGAACCGCCCTTCGTGTATGGTTCCATCCGTCTGGACGGATCGACGTCGGTGCTGGATCACTTTGTCAACGTGGAACCCGATATGGACAAGATCTGGGTGGGGATGCGCTGCCGCCTTGTCTTGCGGCCCCAGGAAAATCGGATTGGTGATCTGAGCGATATCCTCTACTTCGATACCCTGCCCGGTCAGGTGCGCCCGAAATGAGGGCCAACGCCACGGTGATGGTGGGAAGCAATCGCGGTTATTAGTCATGAAATATGGAAAGGGCAATGATCTTCACCTCACCCTGTGAAGACCATTGTCATCAATCAAGGCTTTCATAAACCAAGGAGCGGATCCGATGGAAGAGATAAAAAAATACGAACCCTTTGAGGTTGATCAGCACATAACGGCCCAAAGCCGGTACTATGCCGGACGGATGGGCAGTCGCTTTTATATTGCGCTGAGAGATCAGCAGAAGATCCTGGGGGCGAAATGTCCTCGGTGTAACAAGGTCCTTTGGCCCCCCCGGTCGACCTGCGGCGTCTGCTTTTCCGAGTTGACCGAGACGGTGGAAATCGGGCCCCTGGGGACGGTCGAAACCTTTACGGTCGTGACCTACAACGAGCCCGTGCAACCCCGGAAGGCTCCCTTTATCTACGCCGTCATCAAGCTCGACGGCGCCGATACGGGCATGGCACACTTCCTGGACGAAGTGGATTTCGACGAGGTTCATATCGGCCTGCGGGTGAGACCGGTTTATGCCCGGGAGAGAAACGGAAACATTTTGGATATACAGTACTTTAAACCTCTTTGAGACTTAGCTTCCTTTCCTTGTTGTTCGATGCCGGCGGCGTGCATCAACGGCGCCGGCGGTATCGGGCACGCCTTTTTCGTGGGGAAGTCGGTTCACCCCCATACTGTCGTATGATGGCGCCGGCAGAACGGAAATGGCGTGCTCATCCGATCCGGTCAGGCGAGCGAAGCCAATGATTCATTAAGGAGCAGAAATGAACGAGAAAGAGAAAAAGAATTATTTATCCATGTGGAACGGTCAGCGAGGCGCCGACCGGAATCCCACGAATTATCAACGGCGCGATGACGGCAATCACATCTACAAGAGCAAGGATTACTACGAGTGGTGGTATGTCGATGCCTCTTTCGACAACGGGTACCATTTCGTCGTAACCTTCCATTACATGAACGCGTTCTTAAGGCCGATCGTACCGTCCATCCAACTCATGGTTTACAAGCCGGACGGCACCCAGGTGGCCCGTTATGACCTGTGCGACGAGAAGGACATCTACGCCTGCCCCGATTACTGTGATGTCAGAATGGGCGACGCCTGGCTCAAGGACACCGGGAAAACCTACGAGATGTACATCAAGATCAAAGGGGTGGGCGCCCGGCTTTCCCTGAAGCCCGTCGTCCCCGGCTGGAAGCCCGGCACGGGACTCCTTTACAACGACGAAGAGAAGGGACTCCTGGGTGGTTGGTGCGTCGCCGTGCCCTATGCGGAAGTGACGGGGGAGCTTTACCTCAAGGATCAGACGATCCCCGTCAAAGGCGCCTGCTATCACGATCATAACTGGGGCAATACCCCGCAGTTCGAAATCTTTGAAGGCTGGTACTGGGGGCGCATCCATGACGAAAAGTATATCATCGATTACGGCTGGGTCATCCCCCGCGAAAAAGGGGCGCCGGTCATTGCGCCGTTGCTCATCGCCCGGCCCGGGGAAATCGTGCTTTCCACCGACATGATGGAAACCAGACTCGAGGATGTGGTCCGTGACGAAAAGACCGGCAAGGACTACGCCAAGAAACTCATCATTACGACGGACGCCAAGGGCGTAAAGATGACCCTGACCATCGACACGACCCGGATGATCGAGACCATGCAGCTTCCCCAGATTGCGGATTGGAACCAGTACTACTACCGCTTTCTGGCGAACTACACCATGGATGTGGAAGCGGACGGCCGGCGGGATGTTGTTTCCGGGGAGATGCTTCACGAACTGATGTATCTGTAGAGCAGGATATTTATAGCAAAAGGACGGTGTGAACATGAACGAAAAACAATATGACGCCATAATCGTCGGCGCCGGGGTCGGCGGTCTGTCCGTCGGGACGCTGCTGGCCAAGGAAGGTCTGAAGGTTCTGATGCTCGAACAGTGCGACCGGCCCGGCGGCAGGGCTCTTTCCGTCCGCGGGGAGGAAATCTCGGAAAAAGGGCTTGAGTGGTATGCCCGTGAAGAGAATATCCATTAAAACATCTTACGAAAGGTGGTTAGTGAACGGATGAATGCAAACGATGTGGTGATTGTCAGCGCCGTCCGGACGCCATTCGGGCGTTTCGACGGGGTTTTGAAAACGGTCCTCAGTATGGATTTGGGCGTCCTGGCCTTGAAAGAGGTCGTCCGCCGGATCAACCTCGATCCCATTCATGTGGATGAGGTCTATTACGGAACCTGCATCCCGGCGGAGTACGCCATCTACACAAATGTTCCCGCCCGGCAGATCACGCTTCTGGCCGGATTCCCCGAAGAGAACATCTCCCTCACGATTGACCGGGCCTGCTGTTCGTCCATGACGGCCCTGCGTCTGGGGTGGCGGGCGATTAAATCCGGGGCGGCGGAAATTGTCGTTGCCTCGGGGGCGGAGAACATGGGGAACGTACCCTTGATTGCTTCCGCCGCCAAGACGCGCTGGGGAAGCCGTCTGGGACACGTGGAGTTGGAGGATGTCCTCTTCGAGCTGGGCTATAGCCGCAAGGGTTTCGCGCCGGTGGCGACGGATGCGGGGCATGTGGCCGTGGAGTACGGCGTCAGCCGGGAGAAACAGGACGAATGGGCCTTGTCCAGTCATCAGAAGTTCTTCGACGCCTACAAGGCCGGAAAGTTCACGATCGGCGAGGAGCTGATGCGACTCGAAATTCCTCAGAAGAAGGCGCCCATCGTACTGGAGAAGGACGAGGCTCCCAGGGACAACTTGAGCATGGAGAAAATGGCTGCCCTGAAGACCGTTTACGGCAGTCCGACCGTGACGGCGGGCAACGCCCCGGGCCTCAACTCCGGCGCTTCGGCGATGGTCATTATGTCCCGGAAGAAGGCGGATGCGCTGGGACTGAAGTCGCTGGCGACGATCGAGGCGTGCGAATGCGCGGCGGGGTCGCCGAAATACATGGCGTGCGTGCCGGCCCAGACGATCGAGAAGATGTTTGCCAAAACAGGTCACACGATCGACGACATGAGCCTCATCGAGATCAACGAGGCCTTTGCCGCGGTGACGCTGGTTTCCCTGAAGATGCTGGCGAAGGACGATCCGGAGAAGTGGCAGGCCCTTCAGGACAAGACGAACGTCAACGGCGGGGCCATCGCGATCGGCCATCCCGTGGGGGCGAGCGGCGCCCGGATCACGATGACGATGATGTACGAGCTGATGCGCCGGGGCGGCGGGATAGGCGTGGCGGCCATCTGCGGCGGCCTGTCGCAGGGAGAGGCGATCCTCGTCCGGGTGTGAGGCGGTTTGGCGTGGAATCAGTTTCCCGCAGGTGACGAAATATTTGATGGGTCTGAAATGACCCTTACAGGAGGAAGGCATATGGCCGAATGGTTGAAGAACGTGGAACCTCTGACCCTGAAAGGGCAGATCGCTGTTCCCTATACCTGGTGGGTAGGCGAAACGGGAAGCAGGTTTCTGATATCCCTCCGGGACGATCAGAAGATCTTGGGAACAAGGTGCAAGGCGTGCGGGACGGTTTATGTGCCGCCGCGCAAGAATTGCGGCAGATGCTTCGTCGATATCGACGAATGGGTGGATGTCGCCGATGAGGGTGTCATCGAGGGCTACACGATCGTGCATTATGCGTATCCCGTTCAGCCGGTGAAGCCGCCTTTTGCCTATGTACTGATCAAATTGGATGGAACGGACGTGGGGTTTCTGCACCTGATCAAAAATGATCTGGGCAGGATCAAAAACGGCCTCAGGGTGAAGGCGAAATTCAAGGGGGAGCGCACCGGGAGTATTCTGGATATTGACTCCTTCGAGCTCATTTAAGGGCCTGTGGAGGGAATAAAAATGGATAATGCAGCGATCGTCGGCGTGGCGCAGACGAAGTACGAAAGAAGAAAGAAGGACCAGATCTTCGCCGATATGGTCTTTGATGTGACCCGGGCGGCGTTGGATGATGCGGGGCTCGGGATAGGCGACATCGACAGCGTCGTCACGGTGTCGAATGACTTTTTTGACGGGCGGACCATCTCCGGCATGGCCGTCGGCGATGCTTGCGGCGGCGAGGACAAGAATATTTCCACCGTATCGGGGGACGGTACCTTCGGTGCCTTTTACGGCCTCATGCGGGTCCTGTCGGGATACAAGGCCACGATCGTGGTGGCCCACTACAAGGGAAGCGAAGGCAGCGTCCCCATTACCACCAACGGCATGTTCGACCCCATCTTCCATCGCCACTTGGGGCTGGACGCCATCTCTTCGGCGGCGATTCAGGCCAATGTCTATATGACCCGCTACGGCATCCGCGAAGAGGACATGGCGCAGGTTTCCGTGAAGAACCACGGGAATGCGAAGAACAATCCCTTTGCCCAGCTTCCGATGGACATCACGGTGGCGGATGTCATGAAGTCGAGAAAAATTGCCGAACCGCTGAAACTTCTGGACTGTTGCCCCATCAGCGACGGGGCCGCGGCAATCATCATTGCCAATGAAGAAATCGCGGCCAAAGGAACAAAGAAACCCGTCTGGATCAAGGGTGTGGCGCACTGCTGCGAGGAGTATTTCCTGGGAGACCGGGATCTCGCAAATCCCGTGGCGCTCAGAGATGCGGCCAAACGTGCGTATGCGATGGCCGGAATCAAAGATCCCGTCGCGGAGATTGACGTGGCGGAGGTGTTGGAGCCATTCAGCTACATGGAACCCCTGTGGCTCGAGGGTCTGGGATTTTGCAAACCCGGAGAGGGCGGTCAACTGATCGGCAAGGGGATGACGACCATGGGTGGAAAGCTTCCCGTCAATCCCTCCGGCGGGGCGCTCTCGGCGAACCCCATTCTTGTTGCGGGGCTCGCGAGACTGATTGAGGCGGCCCTCCAGGTGCGGGGCGAGGCCGGGGCGCGGCAGGTGAAGAACGCCGATACGGCGCTTGCACACGGTTTCAACGGACCCTGTGGCCAGAGCCACTGCGTGTGGATCGTCAGCGGAAAGAAGTGAGGTGAAAAATGGGAAGAAGAGTAGCCATCGTAGGGACGGGACAGACCTATCATAAGAGCCACAGGCCCGACGTGACGTCGCGAGAGATGATCAACGAGGCCGTAACGGTGGCCTTGGCCGACGCCGAGCTGACCATTCGGGACATCGACGCCATCGTGATCGGGAACATGGACCACTTTGAGTCCATCAACTATGTAGATGCCTACAGTGTCGAGGGTTCCGGGGGCGTCATGAAGCCTATCATGAAGGTTTCGACGGGAGGCACGACGGGGGCGACGGTGGCGATCGCGGCGTATTACCATGTGGCCTCCGGTCTTTTTGAACGGGTGCTGGCGATCGGGTTCGAGAAGAACTCGGAAAGCGATACGACGGGGGCGATCATCACCTGTTCGGATCCGGTGTGGGACCGATTTTCGTATTCCGGGGCGATTCCGAGCCTGGCGACGGAGGCGACGGCATACATGGAGAAGTACGGGGCGACGCAGGAAGATGCCGCCCTTATCGGGGAGCGGGACCGCAATAATGCCATGAACAACCCCTTTGCGCACTTGCACCGACCCCTTTCCGTGGCGGATATCATGAACTCGCCGATGCTGGCGTATCCGATCAAACTGGGCGATATCTGTCCGCGGAGCGACGGCGCCTGCGCCTGTGTGCTCGCGGCGGACGGGGTCGCCCAGAAGATCGCCAAAAGACCGGCGTGGTTCAAGGCTGCGGCGGTGCGACACACCTACACGTGGTTTGGAGATTCCACGGATTATAACAAGGGGCTCGTATCGATGCAGCGCGCATCGAAGGACGCCTATGCCCAGGCGGGCATCACGAAGCCCGTGGACGAGATCGACGTTGCCGAGCTTTACCTTCCCTATACCTGGGCGGGCCTGAAGTGGATCGAGGACATCGGTTTCTGTGGGCCGGGAGAGGCCGCAAAGTTTGTGGGCGAACGGAATACACATATGGGCGGCAAGATTCCGATCAACCCGTCGGGCGGTGTGATTTCCACGAACTGCATCGGCGCCACGGCGCTTCTGCGGGTTGCGGAAGCGGCGATCCAGGTCATGGGCAAGGGCGGCGCGAGGCAGGTGCCCGATGTGAAAAACGCCTTGGCAACGGGATTCGGAGGCTGTTTCTGGTCGGATGTCGTCATCCTGAGCACCGAGAGACCATAAGGAGAGGGGAAGACACCATGTCAACAGATAATGTACAAGTAGAACGACTCGAGTCGGTCTTTTCTTGCCCGATGCCTTACGAGTGGTCGATCGGGCTTTACGGGAGCAGGTTTTTCCAGGAAATCAAGCAAAACCGGCGTTTTGTCGGCATCCGCTGCAAGGGTTGCGGCAAGGTTTACGTCCCACCGCGTCGCGTCTGCGGCCCCTGCTTCGAGGAACTCACCGAGTTGGTGACGCTTTCGGACACCGGCGTGATCACGGCCTTCTCGGTGGTGAACTATCCGTTTATCGATCCGAATACCGGATCGCAGCGCCCCATTCCCTATACCTACGGCTACATCAAGCTGGACGGGGCGGACAACATCTTTTCCAACATCATCAATGAGACCGATCTGAGTAAAATCAAGGTCGGCATGAAGGTTCGGGCCGTCTTCAAAGATGCTGCGGAAATGGAAGGAAACATCCAGGACATCAAGTATTTCGATATCCTCGGATAATGGCGTGGACACATTCGGCTGAAATCATAGGGTTCAACGGTTACGGGCTGGAGGCGGCGCCCAGTCTGAGACGAACGGAAGGAGCGCTTCCGACCCATCCTTTATCGGGCTGACCCATGAAGATCGGCCCCCACAGAATCAGGATGGAGAGATAGAATGGAGTTTATTTCATGGCTATGGTTGTACCGAGGCCGGCCCGACAATAGCGCGGCAGCGTCCGGACGGGAAGTTCAAGGTCGGATCGGTGGGGCCGGCGATCCCGGGTCTTGCCATGAAGCTGGTAGATGATGATGGCCAGGAAGTTCCCCAGGGTGAAACAGGAGAGATCATCGTCAAGGGGCCCGGTGTGATGAAGGGTTATTGGAACAAGCCTAAAGAAACGGCGGAGACGCTCCGCGATGGCTGGCTCCATACCGGCGATCTCGGACGACTGGACGAGGATCGGAACTCTATATCGTTGGCCGAAAGAAAGACTTGATCATCAAAGGTGGTGAAAACATCGATCCCGGAGTTTCGGAAAACATTCTGGCGAAACACCCTGCCGTGTTCATGGCGGCGACCATTGCGATCCCCGATGCCAAATACGGCGAAGAGGTGGTGGCGGCCGTTATCCTGCAACCGGGCCAGAAGGTGACGGAGGAAGAATTGCTGAAGTATACGGCCGAACATGTTCACCACTTTGTTGCCCCGAAGAGGATCTTCATCATGAACACCTTTCCCATGACGGGGACGGGCAAGATCTTGAAGCGGGAAATCCGGGAGATTGTCAAGGGAATGATGTAGGCACCGCCTCGGATTCATCGATACTTTTTACCTCTGGTGTTGTTTACGACGGCAGGAGGGCATAAGGGAGTGAAATGAAAGAAGTCATGGATGAAAAATATGACGTGATCGTGGTCGGCACCGGTGTCGGCGGACTGACGGTGGCGAGCCTTGTCGCAATGGAAGGGCTGAAGACCCTGCTCGTCGAGCAATGCGATCGTGTCGGCGGGCGCGCTCTCAGCATCCGCGGTGAAGAGATTCTCTGTAATGGGGCGAACTGGTATAAAACGCTGCTGGCTAAGCAATATACGTGGCTTCCCTACAGTGAGCCCGATTTGGAGAGCATCATCGCCGGAAGGATGTTGCAGGGCTATACGCTGGATGTCGGCTACCACGGGGTCGCCTTGAACGGCGACGGATACTTCCTCGATCTCGATGAGAGACTGGGAACCGGCGTCCCGATGGTGGGGAATGTCAACAGCACGTATATCGGCGATGAATGGTATCTGGATTTTCATGCCGGCAAGGTCGACGAGCGCCTGCAGAAGCTGCTTCAGGAAGAAAAGATCCCGATGCATCGTTTCTATATTGCGGCGGCCAAGCTCACTGAGAAGGATTACGACGCACTGGAAACGGTGTCGGTGACGCAATGGTGCAAGGACAACGGATTGTATGAAAACAAGACGGTGTTCGGGATGATCCATGCCGTTTCGACCCTGATCACCACGATCAACGATCCCGACGACATCTCCATCGGCGACATCTTCCGTTACATGGGAACGGTGATCAATCCGAGATTCAAGGCGGGGCGGGCGAAGTGGCCCTCCGGGTTTGCGACCGGCGGGATCATGCGCTGGAGTCAGGCCGTGGCCAATCGGTTCCGGGAACTGGGCGGTAAATTGCTCCTCGATACCCGTGTCCGGGAAATATTGATTGAAAACGGCCGGGCGACGGGCATCGCGATTGAAGACGCTTCGGGTGCGACCCGCAAGATTCTGAGCGACAGGGTCGTCAGCAACATTCCCATCCAGGATGCATTCAAGGTCGCGGACAAAGGCGCCTTCCCCCGGGAATGGGCCGATCGGATGGAGGGGCTCTACGGATACGGCTCCATTGCCCCGTACTTCGGTTTGAACAAGCTTGTCCTGCCGGAAAGAGAGTGGAAGGTTGGCGTGAAGGACACGTATGTGATCCTGAAGGAAGAGGGATTTGAGTATGACGTGTACATGTGCTGGAATATCCAGTCGCAGAGCGATCCTTCCTGCGCGCCCGGCGGCCGGCACCTGATGACGGCCTATGCCCCTGTGACGGAAAAGGAGGCCAGGGATAAGGCGCTGATGGTCAAGGCCTGCCGGCTCATCATGGATTATCTGGAAAAACGTTATCCGGGGTTCCGCAGCAGTGTCGACTGGGCCATGTTTCCCACCGCCTGGAAATTAGAGGGGGTGGCGAAATCAAAAACCCAGGCGGGCACGCTCAAGGCCCCGGTCGAGGCGCCGGGCGTCGCCGGTCTTTACTTCGCCGGAGACACGGTTAAAGGGTACGGCGTCGCCATGGATTGCGCCGTCGCAGCAGGGCTGATCTGCGCGTCGCGCATCACGGGAAAGGATTATGGTGTTTCCTGAAGGCAGGGAAGGGGTCGCGATCAGAAACAGGACATGGATCATTATACGGATATAGAAAGGAAATACGCATGATCAGGAAACTTTGTGTCATCGGTGCGGGAACGATGGGGGCGGGCATCGCCCAGGTCGCGGCGGAAAACGGCATCAACGTGGTGATTCGGGACGTGGAGACGGCGTTTGTCGAGCGCGGCATCGGCACGATCCGGAACTTCATCGGCAAGAAGTTAGAGAAGGGCAAAATTTCCCAGGACGTCCATGACCAGATCGTCGGGCGGGTCCGGGGAACCACGAGTCCCGAGGAAGGGTTTGCCGGCGTGGACATGGTCGTCGAGGCGGTTTTCGAGTCCCTGGAACTCAAGCAGAAAATCTTCGCCGAGGCGGACCGCCTCTGCAAGCCTTCGGTCATCCTGTCTTCCAACACCTCCACCATGAGCATCACGAAGATCGCCTCAGCGACGAGCCATCCGGAGCGCGTCATCGGCACCCACTTCTTCAGCCCCGTTCCGGTCATGCGTCTCGTGGAGGTCATCCGCGGGGAAAAGACCACTGAAGCTGTGGTTTCTTCCGCTGTCGAGTTCTGTAAGACCATCGGCAAAACCGCGATCCTGTGCAAGGACGTGCCCGGCTTCATCGTCAACCGTTTCCTGTGCCTGCTCTACAATGAGGCAGCCAACCAGATCCATCAGGGAATGGCCACCGCCCAGGACATTGATCTCGGTTTGAAGCTGGGGTCAAACCATCCCATGGGGCCGGTGGAGATCATGGACCTGGCCGGCGTGGACGTGGTGTACAACGCCCTGAAGGCCCTCCATGAAATGACGGGGGAGGAACGCTACCGGCCGTCCCCTCTCTTCGCAGAGATGGTCCGGGAAAATCGTCTGGGAAGGAAAACAGGTCGAGGGTTCTACACTTACGAGGCGTAACCTCTGCGGGGCGGCCCGAATTTGTATGGGGCTTGGTTTGGCGGGGGGAGTCCGCCGTCCAAATCCCCGAAAAAAACCTGTGAAAAATAGAAGAAAGGAGGATCTGTACCGGAACAATGTGTCGAAAAGCGGCACCGCTTGCCCGGTGAACGGGCTTGGGAAGGTCACATCGCAAACCACAAAAATATGGAGGGAACCGTGGACAGGAATCAGGAGACAACCATCAACATGGTTTTCAGGGACCGCGTCAAGCGCTACGGCGACACGCATCATCGATCAGCGTCCAAAGGAATAAATATAAGGACCCCTGAAAGGGGTGCTTTGGGACCGGAAATGTTATATTATCATAAACATGGAGGTTATTATGAAATATCCTGATTTAACGTATCCGACTTTTTTCAATTGGGTCAATCGTCCCCGGATTATGTACTCCCCGGGTCTGCACAAAGAGGTGGTCTTTGAGATGACCCAACTGGGGGGGACGAATGTGGTCATCTTCACCGATAAGGGCGTTGTCGAAGCCGGTGTGGCGGAGATGATGATCTCGGCGATCCGAAGTTCGGAGCTGAAACTGGCGGGGGTCTTTGACGAGATTGTCCAGGATGCCCGGATCAATATCATCAACAGCGGCGCGAGATTTTACAGGGAGAAAGGCGCCGACTGTATGATCGCTCTTGGCGGGGGTAGCGTCATGGACACGGCCAAGGCGGTGAACATCCTGATCGGCGGTGGCGAGGAGGACTTTGCCCCGCTGGCTGCCCAGTGCGCCCTCTGGGACGGGGCGAAGCCATTGCCCCCCCATATCGCTTTTCCGACAACGGCGGGGACAGGCTGTGAGGTTACGAATGGTATGGTGGTCCTGGATACAGAGGCGAAGGCCAAGCTTCAGGTCACCCATCCGTTCTGTAATTCGGACATCGCCATGCTGGATCCGGAACTCACGATCAAACTTCCCGCGAAGATCACGGCCTTCACAGGGATGGACGCCCTGACCCACGCCATCGAAGGGGTGACCTCGATGAATGTCGAACCTATCGGCGATGCCCTTGGCCTTCATGCCATCCGGATGATTGTTAAGCACCTGCCGCTGGCGGTCAAGGAACCGGAGAACATCGACGCTCGGGGAAACATGCTGATAGCCAGTACCATTGCCGGGATGTGTTTTATCAATACCATGACCGGTGCGGTCCATGCCCTGGCCCATTCATTAGGGGCTCTGTATGGCATTCCCCACGGTCTGGCTAATGCAATCATGCTGCCCCATGTCATGGTCTTTAACCTTGAAGAACAGCCCGAGCGGTTCATGATGGTGGCTGATGCGATGGGTTTGCCTGTCGACGGCAAGGCCCCGCTGGAGGCAGGGCAAATGGCCGTCAAGGCCGTGAAAGACCTTCTTCGGGAGATCGGCCTCACGCAGACCCTCAAGGATTTTGGCGTTCCCGGAGATCCGAAAGCCCTGCAACCGATGATTGAACTGGCCTCCGTTGATGGCCAGATCAGCTACAACCCCCGTTCTTGCGAGGAAGAGGATATTCTGAAACTGTATCTTCAAGCCCTGTAAGGATGAAACATTCATGAGGACTGGACATCGTACTGGCGGATGAAAATAAGATATCAGAATAATTAAAATGATCCGTTTGTTGTGACCTCCGACTTCCATGTCAATGTCATCCAATGTTTGGGATGGAAAGAGGAAATCAGCAGGCGCGAAGGTAACCATAATTCCGGATGCAGGGTGCATCCGAATAAATGGCAAAGGAGTGAGACATGAAAGGCAATACAGGCAAGATTGTGAATGTAGATCTCACGGCAGGACGAATCGACATTGAGACGCTGCCGGAGGAGTATTATCGGAAGTACATCGGCGGCAGCGGTCTGGCGGCAAAGCTTTTCTGGGAGCGGGCAAATTTTAAGGCCGACCCCCTTTCTCCGGAGGCCATGCTGATGTTCATGAATGGTCCCTTGGCAGGAATTCGAGTTTCCGGTGCCAGCCGAAGCAGTGTCGGCGGTCGCTCTCCCCAGACAGGTCACTGGGGAGATTCGTCCGTTGGCGGTTATTTCGCTCCGGAATTACGCTATGCGGGGTTTGATGGCATTGTCATCAAGGGCCGAGCCTCTCAACCATCGTTCTTGCTCATTATGGATGATAAGATCACCATCGAGGACGCAGCAGAATACTGGGGGAAGGGGACGGAGGAAGTGACGAGGACGCTGAAAGGTAAGTATGGTAAGAATTACCGTACTCTGGTCATCGGACCTGCGGCCGAGAATGGTGTCCGGTTCACTTTGATCCTCAACGACGGACACAATACCACGGGCCGGGCTGGGTATGGCTCTCTCATGGGGTCCAAGAATTTGAAGGCCATCGTCATCAAGGCGACGAAGAAAGAGAGGACTCTGGCTGAACCGGCAGCTTTTGAGGCCATGCGCAAGGACCTGAATGAACGGATAAAGGGATCCCTGGCCGCGAACGTTCTTCATGAAGACGGCACGGCGGCCAACCTCCTCGGAGGTATGTTTATCGGTGATGTTCCGATCAAAAACTGGACATCGAATTACTGGGAGGAGGCGGGAGAAGCTCTATCGGGCGGTTCCCTGACGTCGCAATATTTGACCAGACGCGGAGCCTGTGCTTACTGCGAGATTGCCTGTAAGCGCATTGTGGAGGTTAAGGACGGACCTTTTGCCGTTCCGGAGGGGCCGGGACCGGAATACGAAACAATTGTCTCCTTCGGATGCCTCATGGGTTCGATCGATCTGGCTGCCACCTGCAAGGCTGGCCGGGTCTGTAACGACTTGGGGATGGACAGCATTTCCTGCGGCGGAACCATTGCTTGGGCAATGGAGGCCTTCGAGCGGGGGGACCTGACCCTGTCGGACACAGAGGGCATCGAATTGAAGTGGGGTGATATGGATACGGTCATAAACCGCATTCTGCCGGCAATCGCCCGGCGGGAGGGAAAGCTGGGGGATTTGCTGGCTGAAGGGAGTGTAGGTGCGGCCAAAAAGATCGGTAAGGGGATGGACTACACCGCCCACAGCAAGGGACTGGAAGCCCCCATGCACGATCCGCGGGGCGGCGGCCAGGGGATGGCCTTAAGCTACGCGATGAGTCCGCGTGGAGCGTGCCACGTGGCGGACCCCATGATGTTTATGGAAATGGGAGGGAAATACTATCCGGAGATCGGATTTGAATTGATTCTCGATCCCAGAAGCACCGAGAACAAGGCTCTGGCGGCAACGACATCTGTAGCCTTGGGAGCGATCGAGAACAGCGCCTGTTTTTGCAACTTCGCCGACGGGGAAGTTACTATCCCTGACTGGCTTAACCTTTTTAATTATGTCGCTGGATACGACTGGACGGCTGAAGACATGATGCTCGCCGGTCGGCGGGTATTCTTCCTCAAACGTCTTATCAACTACCGTTATGGACTCACTGCCGGCGATGACGATCTTACTCCACGGATGCTGGAGCCGGCACGGGATGGCGAGGTAAAGGGGGTGCAGGTGGATTTGGCGAAGATGAAAAAGGATTTCTATAAGTTGATGCGCATGGATCCCGACAAAGGCATTCCGACCCGGGAGGCTCTGGAAGACGCGGGCATGGCCGAAGAAGCACAACAGGTCTGGTAGCAAGGGTAAACGAGATTAGTACAACAACATTAGCATAACAACAAAAGGAGGATTACCATGGAGTTTTGGAAAGATTCGGATGAAGCGGTGAGAACGATTGTGAAATTACAGGAAGAAGCCTTCAAGGACCCTGATCTGGGTCCAGCGTTAAAGAAGGTCAATCAGCTTATCTTGTACGATTACACGGAAAGCGGGCCCGGTTGCGCTGTGTGGGTAGACTGCCGTAATGGGCAGCTTTCATGCGGAGCCGGTGATCCTCCCGGGAAGCCGGACTTGGTGTTGAGCCTTTCGGCTGACGATGCCCATCGGGCATGGTCGAACAAACTCAACCCCATCGTGGCCATCACCCGCAAAAAAATCCGCGTCAAAGGGTCCGCCACGGGACTGCTTAAATTGGCGCCTAAGACCAAGAGGACCGCGGAAATCTACACTCAGCTTCTCAAAGATCTCAATATGGCGGATAAGATTCTGAAATAAAGGCAAGACGAAGTTATGGTTTACCAGACCGTTTTTGAGATAGACATAGCCTGAGATGGGGGTATCCTCATCTCAGGCTATGACTGAACGGATGTTCGATCATTGGCATAAAAGCATTTTCCCTATAGGGGAAAGGAGAACAATGATGACTAAAAGAATAACAATGATGACTAAAAGAATAAAGTCAAGGAACCGTTTTTGGGGGGGATTAATTGTAGTTTTGATATGTGTAATATTTATGGGACAACCGATGCAGGAGTAGCTCGAATGGTAAAGGAACAATTTGGATCAGAACCGTGGGTGCATGCGATTAAAGGAGTCAGGCACTGCCCAATGATCGAGGCTCCTGAACGTTTCAATTCCGTCCTCGGTAAAGTTTTAGCGGAATAGTATCGGCGATCTGCAGTAATCCAACAGATGGAGGCCGATCCGGACAGGGGTTCGGAAGCCATTCTGGCCGCCGCCCGAAAGATCCATTCGGGCCTGAAGGCTTATCTCGATCTTTCCCGGTTCGCGATCGATTGGCCGGTCATCCGCCGGAACTGCCCGGATCCCGAACACCTCCGGCGTCAGTTCCATGTCTGGTTTGACGGCCTGAAGACCCTGAGGCTGGTTCACCACCTCAGCCGCTCTGCATTTCCTCCCGTCCCCATGTTTGAGGGTCTGAAGGGCCTTCTCGACCAAATGGGGCAAG
>JAURXV010000056.1 GCA_030654195.1 Syntrophales bacterium
TGCACGGGGGAAGGCGGAAGAGGTTCAGAGACTGGCCGATGCGCTCAGGTCCATCAAGGGGGTCCGCCACGCAACCCTGAGCATGTCCAGTACGGGACGGGAGATCGGGTAGGCGTATTATTTTTTTGCCCGGACGTGTTATGATTTTCGTATTCATGGCATAAAGCCTGTTACAGAACGGGTCCCGGCCGGATGAACAAGTTGCTTTCCGTCTGGAAAACCGTCGATGGCTTTCGGTTTTTCAAGGGCATTGGAATTGGAAGAAGGAGGAAGTGAAACGACCATGCACATGGCAGATGCTTTACTATCCCCCGCTGTGGGGACGACATTGTGGGCCGGAACGGCGGCGGTAACCGGGTATGCTTCGAAGAAGCTGAAGAGAGAGATCGACGACCGTATGATTCCTCTGATGGGCGTCCTCGGCGCCTTCATTTTTGCGGCGCAGATGATCAATTTTACGATTCCCGGAACCGGATCAAGCGGACACCTGGGAGGCGGGATGATTCTCGCCATCCTCCTGGGTCCTCATGCAGCCTTCCTTGTCATGGCCTCGGTCCTGACGGTCCAGGCGCTCTTCTTCGCCGACGGCGGCCTGCTCGCCCTCGGCTGCAACATCTGGAACCTCGGCGTTTATCCCTGCTATCTCGTCTATTCGTTGATATACAAACCATGGGTGGGAGAAAGTAAAAACCCCGGACGGATTCTTGTCGCATCCATCATGAGCGTTGTCGTGGCACTGCAGCTCGGAGCTTTTTCCGTTGTCATGGAAACACTCCTGTCCGGAAAGAGCGAACTGCCCTTCAGTACCTTTGTTCTGATGATGCAACCGATACACCTGGCCATTGGCATCGTGGAAGGGTTTGTAACCGCCGGTGTCATCAATTATGTGCGCAGCGCCAGACCGGAGATTCTCGAGAGCATTGCCGTATCCCGTCCTCTGGGTGCCGAGGTTTCGCTGAAGAAGGTTATGATGACGTTTGCAGTATTGGCAGTCATAACGGGCGGGGCGCTCTCCTGGTTCGCGTCCACCAATCCGGACGGCCTTGAGTGGTCCATCGAAAAGGTCACCGGCAAGGGCGAGTTGCCGGAGCAGGAGCATGGAATTGCCGCGGCCCTCAAGGGCTTCCAGGAAAAAACAGCCTTCCTTCCCGATTACGGCTTCAAGCCGGCAGGGAGTGAGTCAAAAAAGGAAGATGCGTCTCCTTCCTGGCCGGGGATCGAGGCCGGCGCCTCCGTATCTGGTATCATAGGCGCTGCCATCGTCCTCGGCACGATCGTCCTCATCGGCATGGGAATCAGGGTTGTCCGGCGAAGGCAGGGTTAACGGTGACACAGCAACCCCGACAGGAAAGTGTACTCGCTTTCTTGTCGGGGTTTATGGTATACACGCGCCACAATATGTCGCCATAACATGCGGCGTCTCTTCCCCGGAACGGACCGATGACCTTTGATGAGAAATATTTCGATATCGGCCGCCTGGATCGGCTCTCCTACCGGGATACATGCGTGCATCATCTTGACCCGCGGGCCAAGGTGATCGCCACGATGCTGTTTCTTATCACCGTGATCTCCTTTCCGAAGTACGAGGTCGTGGCGCTGGCTCCGTTTTTTCTGTTTCCGGTGCTGCTCATGACCTTGGGCGAAATCCCCGTCCGGTTCATTGTGAAGAAGGTGATCGCTGTTTCACCGTTCGCGATTTTCATCGGCATCTTCAACCCGTTCCTGGATATCAGGCCCGTTGCCGTCATCCTGGGGGTTCCCATATCCGGGGGGTGGCTCTCATTTCTCTCGATTATCCTGAAGTTTGCGCTCACGGTCAGCGCGGCGCTCCTGCTCATCGCAACGACCTCATTTCCGGGCGTCTGCCATGCACTCCGGCGCCTTGGCTTTCCGGCACTTTTTGTTTCGCAACTCCTCTTCCTGTACCGCTATCTCTTTGTCCTCATGGAGGAGGCGATGCGGATCATCCGTGCCCGGGAGATGCGGTCATTCGGGTCGCGCGGCACAGGCGTGAAGGTGTTCGTGCGTCTGATCGGGATTCTTTTTCTCAGAGCCGTGGATCGTGCGGAGAGGATCTACTACGCCATGCTCTCCCGTGGATTTCAGGGAGACATCCCGGATCTCAAGCGGTCCCGCATTGCATTCCGTGATCTGGGATTCATGGCCATGACGATCGCCTTTCTCGCCGTTTTCCGCTTTTTCCCCATCACCGAAAGGATCGGTCGGGTTGCGCAGGAGCTGTTTCGATGAGCCATCACATCGTCGAGTTTAAAAACGTTTTCTTCCGCTACCCTGATGGGACGGAAGCGCTCAATGGGGTCAATTTCCGGATCACCCATGGTGAATCCGTCGGCGTCGTCGGCGCCAACGGAGCGGGCAAATCCACGCTTCTCCAACACATGAACGGCTATTTGATGCCGACATCTGGAACGGTGACCATCGGCGATCTTACCCTCACGGGGAAAACAAAGCGGGAGATCCGGAGGAAGGTCGGGATCGTTTTTCAGAACCCCGATGACCAGCTCTTCATGCCGACCGTTTTTGACGATGTCGCCTTCGGCCCGCTCAACCTTGGAATGGATGAGGCGTCCGTGCGGGAGCGGGTCCGCAAAGCGCTCGGCATGGTCAACAGCCTTGCTCTTCAGGATAAACCACCGCACCATCTGTCCTGCGGACAGAAGAGCGCCGTCGCCATCGCTTCGGTGATGGCCATGGAACCCGATATCCTCGCGATGGACGAGCCCGCCGCGAACCTGGACCCCCGGTCGAGGCGATCGCTGATTACGTTGCTCAAGACCTTCAAGCATTCCAAGATCATCGCCTCCCACGACCTCGACCTGATCCTCGATGTCTGTGAGCGCTGCATCGTGATCGGAAGCGGCGCGGTGGTTGCGGACGGTCCGTCGGCGGAGATCCTCTCGAACAAGGCGTTCCTTGAAGAAAACAACCTGGAGCTTCCGTTGTCGTTCCAAGGGCGGTGAGTACATTTCGAGGGAGATGGGGCCCTCGGAATCCCCATTCCGGAATTCCGGTCTTCCCGAAATTTAGGGGACACCTTGCTGCAAGGTGTCCCCATGGGTGCACTTGGTGAAGTCTATCTGCTGCAGGCAACCCTTGCAGAAATGTTTCTTGTCAAACTCATCGGAGAAAATTTCCGCTTTCCTGCCGCAATTGGGGCATTTGCAGACAAAGGACTTCAGGTACCTCATCTGTTCAAATCCCGGGCAATGTTGAGGCGTGGTCATAAGCTCCTCCTTGGTCTTGGTTGATGTTTATTGAGGTTGCCGGTTTCAGGATTTCCCGTTCCGGGGCGAATTCCCCCTGTCTATGAAAAGCACTTACCCTTGATGCTCAAGGATTATACCACTTTTTTCTGCATTCGGTCCGATACGTCTCTCAGCAGCTTCAGGATCGCTTCGGCCTTGTCCGGGGTCAGGCTGCCCATGCCGCAGGAAGGGGTGATGAGGCTTTGCCGCAGGATCGTCTGCTGATCGATGCCTGCCTGTTCGAGGCGTTGGATGCCCGCTTCGAGTATGGAGACGAGCAGATCGGCAGTTTCGTTCCCGGTGAATGCGCCTGTCGGGACGACACCCCAGGCGAGAGCGCCCCCGCGACCAAAGAACTTTTTGATATCAACAGGATAGAGCATCACCTTTTCCATATACCCGAAGGCGTCGAAGTTCACGATATCAACCCGGGTATTCAATATCATAGCCCAGTCGGCGTTGCCGCAGCAATGGATGCCGGCAAGGCCTCCCAGTTCATGGATGGTGTCGGCGATCTCGTTCAGCTTCTCCGCGACGAGCTCCGACGACACGGCGCAGAAGGCGGAACCGAGCGATTCCATAGCCGGCTCATCAATGAAAATGATGATGGGTTTGCCGAATGGTTTAAGCTCCTCGATCTGCCACGCCGCCTTCATCGCGAGCCCCTTGACCACGGCGTCGAAGAACAGCTCGTTGTGGATGATGTCCCTGCCGGTTTCGTCTTTGAACGATACGCCGGTGGTCAGCGGACCGGTGATGTGACCCTTGATGTACCGTGCATTCGATAGAGATCCTTTTTTCAGCGCGCGGAGCAGCGTATAAAACCCGGGGGCGTATCTCTCGGTGATCCGGAAGAATCCGTAATCCTTTTCCAGATACCGTTCGAAGAATTTCTCGAGGGCCGGGGTGAGGTCCCCGGTCGTGTTGAATGAAACCTTTCCGCCGGCTTCATCGATTTGGAGTCCGGGTAATGATTCGCTGTATTGCACATCCATATGCTCGCGGAAGTCCCTTTGCGGCAGTTGCGGCCAGATCGGCGCCTCGGGCAGATACCGGAGCGATTGTTCCATGGCCTTGTCCGGATCGGCGCCCGGCATGCTGCCGATGCCGGTGGCGATGCAGTTGAAGTAGTGGGTCATGATGATGGGCTCCTTCCCGTCCTGTACAGAACCATGGCGCTTTCGTAGACTTGCCGGATGGCCACGTCGTGTTCGGCCGCGGCCCGCTTGCAGTCCTCGTACTCGGGGGAGGCCGTGATCGTTTTGCCGTCCCTCTCTCCGATCTTGATCCGGATCGTCCCGAACGGGGTGACGACTTCCTCCCAGCGGCGATCCAGGCAGACGCGCTCCCACCGTGACATTCGGACGCCCAGCGTCGAGGTCTCGGCCAGGACGACGGCGGCGAGCGACTCGGCCCCGGCCGGATCGCAGATCACCGACAGCAGCGTCCCCGGCCGGTTCTTCTTCATCTGGATCGGTGTCAGGAAGACATCGAGCGCACCCGCGGCGAAAAGCCGCTCCATCGCGGTCTCGTAGAACTGCGGGTTCAGGTCGTCGATGTTCGTCTCGATCACGGTGACGCTCCGGGCGGTGGGGAGCGATGCTGACTCCTCGCCGACCATGACCCGGAGCACGTTCGGGATGCCGAAATCGCTCTTCCCGGCGCCGTAGCCGATCTTCTCGACGGTCATCGCGGGCATCTCTCCAAAACCCGAGGCGATCTCCGCAATAATCGCTGCGCCGGTCGGCGTGACCAGCTCCCCTTCGATGTCCAGCTTCCGCCAGGGGACGCCCCGCAGGATCTCGATGGTGGCCGGCGCGGGCAGCGGGAATGTACCGTGAGAGCCCGTTGAGTAACCGTGAAACGTGGGCATCGGGCCGGCGACGACCTTCGGCCAGCCGATCAGATCGAGACAGATGGCCGTGCCGACGATATCGACGATGGCGTCCACCGCGCCCACCTCGTGAAAGTGAACCTCTTCCGGAGAGCGGCCGTGCACCCGGCCTTCGGCCTCTGCGAGCCTGTTGAAGATGTGCTCGGCAGTCTGCTTTACACGGTCGGAGAGGTTCGCGCTGCGGATCGTCTCCAGGATCTCCTTCAGCCGTCGGTGATGGGGGGGGGGAGGTTCATCGAGGACCACGAGGACGTCCGTCGCCTCGATCGGCCCCTTGATCTTCCTGCCGACCTCGATTCTGTACCCGCCGACGCCCAGTCCGGCGAGCCCATTCCGGAGCCGCACCGGGTCCGCCCCGGCGCCGATCAACGCCCCGAGCGTCATGTCGCCGCTGATTCCCGCAAAGCAGTCGAAATACGCGATCTTCATTGGTGATACTCCCCAAAAAAATCCATAAAACTATACGGTTCGGGGCGGCTTCGTACAAAAGCTCCAGAGGCAAGGCGCGCGACTCCTGAGGAATGAGGCGTACTTTTCGTACGTCGCAATGACGAAGGAGGCAGCGCAACGCAGCATATGGACTTTTTACGAAGCCGTCATCGGTTCACCAGGTGTGCGAAATATCCGGCCCCAAAACCGTTGTCGATGTTCATGACGGCGATCCCCGCGGCGCAGGAGTTGAGCATCGCCAGCAGCGCGGCAAGTCCCCCGAAGCTTGCGCCGTAGCCGACGCTGGTCGGCACGGCGATCACCGGACAGGAGACCATTCCTCCGACCACGCTCGGAAGTGCGCCCTCCATTCCGGCCACGACGATCAGCACGTTCGCCTGCATGATCCGGTCCTTCTGGTCGAGGAGCCGGTGCAGGCCGGCGACCCCGACATCGTAGGAGCGCTCGACCCGGCTGCCCATCGACTCCGCCGTGATCGCAGCCTCTTCCGCCACCGGGATGTCCGCCGTCCCTGCGCAGAGGACCATCACGAACTTGCCGTCCCCGGCGGTATGGTCGGCTCTTTCCCCCGGTTTGTCGACCACCAGGATCCGGGCGAGCCTGTGATAGGTGCAACCGTCGACCGCCGCCGCGATTTTCCCGGCGACATCCGGCGTCACCCGGGTTGCGAGCACCTTTGCGTGGTGTCCGGCGAGCCGTTTTACAATATCCACGGCCTGCTCGTCGGTTTTCCCCTGGCAGAAAACCACCTCCGGAAAGCCGGTGCGGATTCCACGGTGCAGATCGAGCTTTGCGCACCCGACGTCGTCATAGGGAAGAGTGCGGAGGCTATTGAGCGCCTCATCGACCGGCAGATCGCCTGATTTGACCTCTTCGAGGATTTGTTTGAGCCGCAAAGCGTCCATTTATACCTTCTTCTCCCTGTCGAGAACGGCGTTCATGCTGCCCGTCCGGTAACCGTTCAGATCCAGTGTTATATAAAGATAGGCCAGTTCCTTGAATTTTGCCGCCACCAGCCGTCGGATTTCAGGCGAGGCAAGACGCACGATTTCCTCCGGTTCGACCTCGATTCGGGCGATCTCCCCATGGTGTCGGACTCTTACCTGCCGGAATCCCAGCGCCTTCAGGAACCGCTCCGCCTCATCGAGACGTCGGAGAATGCCGGGCTCGATCCGTGTTCCGTAGGGGATGCGGGACGAGAGGCAGGCGAACGACGGTTTGTCCCAGGTCGGCAGGCCCATCCGGCGCGAAGCCTCCCGGATATCCTTCTTGGTAAACCCGGCTTCGCGCAACGGGCTTCGGACGCCGAGTTCCGCAGCGGCCCGGCTTCCCGGTCTGTAGTCATCCAGATCGTCGACATTTGCGCCGTCGACCACCCGGTCGATGCCGTGTTCCCAGCCGATTGCGATCAGCTTGCTGAAAAGCTCGGTCTTGCAGAAGAAGCAGCGGTCGGGGGTATTCGCTGCGAAATCGTTGTTTTCAAGCTCGTCGGTATCGATGCCGATGACCGTAATTCCCAACTTTCCCGCCGTCTCCATTGCTTCCGCCACTTCCGATCTCGGGTAGGTCTCCGAAGAGGCCAGCACGCATATCGCACGATCACCGAGGATCTCTCCGGCCACGGCCGCCAGCAGCGTACTGTCGCAGCCTCCGGAATAACCAATGACGACTCCGCCCATCTCTCCGAGCAGCGTGCGAAGCCTCTCCAACTTGAAATCGATTGTTTCCATGGCGCCTTTTCCCATTCATCCGGATCGGGTTCATGAAAATTGGGGGACAGCCACTGAAAGCATGATATAAAGAAACAGACATTCTTTATACGCTTACAGGTGCAATTTTCAATATGGGTTTTATTGCCTGCCAACCAGTTGTTTCATTCGCCGTATGCCAGAGATCGTAATTTCTCTGAAGGTTCAACCATAATTCAGGAGTAGTATCAAACGCTCTGGACAGCCGCAAGGCAACATCCGTTGTCACAGCGCCGCGTTCGTTCAGTATTTTGGATACCGTTTTTCTCGACAATCTCAGCTCCTTCGCAAGATCTGTAACGCTGATTCCTGATGGTTCCAAGTAATGAAGCTTGAGAATCGATCCCGGATGAGATGGCGGTCTTTTTCGTGTTCTCATAATAATCCTTTTCAATGATAGTCTTCGACGGCTACATTAAGTGCGTCTCCATCCTTAAATTCGAACGTCAATCGCCAGTTGCCGGAGACTTTTATCGCCCAGCGCCCCTTCGTTTTGGGAAGCAGCGGATGAAGGACGGAGCCGGGGTAGTTCATATCCTTGATTTCATTTGCCGCATCAAGCCTATCCAATATCGCCTCTAATTTGGAAGCATGCTTGGCCTGTATGCCTTTACGGGTTCCATCGTAGAAAAAATCTTCCAGACCTTTATGGATAAAAGATTTTATCATGGGCTATACTGTAACCAAGATGGTTACGCTTGTCAAGAAAATAACACAGAGAATTGGGGGACAGCCAATCATTAAGAGAAAGCATGATAATCGGCGGTTTCTGAAAAGATTTTACCGGGTTGGACATCCCCATACCTCCGCGGGTGAATTCGCCGCCTGGTCTCCGGGCGGCGCAAAACCAAACTGACCTCTATTTGACCGATGTTCGCAGCACCTTTTTATCCAGTTTGCCGACGCTTGTTTTGGGAATGTGGTCCATAAAAAAATAACGATCGGGAACGCCGTACTTGGGCAGCTTCCCTTCATCGGCAAATTTTTTCATAAACGCCTTCAGCTCCTCCGGGCTGACCTTGCCCCGAAAATCCGGTTTCAGCGTCACGATCATCAAGGGCCGTTCACCCCATTTTTCGTCCGGCACGCCGATCGCGGCGGATTCGAGGACGGCTTCATGCTGGCTCATCACATTTTCCAGGTCGAGCGAAGAGACCCACTCCCCGCCGATTGCAGCAACGCTTCATACTCGGCGGCAAAGCCCCGCTTCGTATCCGGAAGGCCGTTTTCGGCGATGACCACGTATGTTTTGATCGTTTCCAGTTGATCGATGATGGTTTCCAGAATGGGAAGGAAATCGGCATGGATGATGATCATTTTGGCTTCGGCATGGTTGAGGGCGTAGCGGATCTGATCGGCCGACAACCGCCAGTTCACGGTCTGCAAAACGGAGCCCATCATCGGAACGGCAAAAAAACACTCTAAATAACGGTGGCTGTCATAATCAAACACTGCGACCGTCTCCCCCGGCCTCAACCCCAGCGTTGTCAGACCATTGGCCAGCATGGCGATGCGCTTTTCAAAATCTTTGTACGTATATCGATGCCTGTCGCTGTAAACGATCTCGCGATCCGGCGAATCCATAAGCGGCGTGGCTAACAGTTTTTTGATGATGAGCGGATACCGGTAATTTTCTCCAGGCTGATGGTTTTTTTCGGCCATTGACAACCCCCCATTCTTTCTGTAGTTTCGGAAACAAGCGTGACTTGGTTGACGAGGATATCTAAATGAAAGGGCTTTGTCTGTCAAGCTGATCTGACAAATTAATTCGATAATTCATTGACAATGGAAACCACTTCATTCTATGTACCCCTGTTTGAAAAACGATGGCCGCCGGCGTGGCGGTAAAAGAGGGGGGATCATGCAGTACACATCAAGACGACTCAACCACGGATATACGAATCGAATCCTCTCCATCGACCTGGGAAGCGAGGAGATAAGGATTCCCGACATCGACCCCGGGATCAGGGAGTATTTTATCGGCGGCCGGGCCCTCGGGCTCTATCTCCTTCACCAGGGTATCCAATCCCGAACGGCGCCCGGCGATCCTGATATTCCGCTGATCTTCGCTCCGGGTCCACTGGGAGGCATTCCCCAATTTCCGGGAACGAGCAAGTGTATGGCCGTTTCCCTTTCGCCGCTGACGGGCATTCCGGGTGTTTCGAACTTCGGCGGCCACTTCGGCGCCTATCTCAAATACGCCGGTTTCGACGCGCTGGAAGTCACAGGGAAATCCGGTCGGGACGTGATGATCCTCATCGACGGGCTACGCGGGGAAATCTCCGTGACGGATGCGCCCGCCATTGATCATGTCTTCGGCCTGGAGGTGGAGATAGTAGATCGCTTTGTCCGTGAAGGCCGTGATAAAAAAGAGATTGTTTTTTTGACGACGGGCGTCGGCGCCTCCCGGACGACCTACGGATGCATCAACAGCCACTATTTCGATCCGGCCAAGCCTGTGGACGGAACCAAGGGGCTTTTTCGGACCAAGCAGGCCGGCCGGACCGGGCTCGGCACCGTCATGCAGGACAAGAAGATCCGCGCCATCGTCATCCTGGCGAAATATCCGCATGGGGGGAATCCGTACGGCGCGGCCGATTGGGAGAAGGTGAAGCGGGCGGGGGCAAAGCTCGGCGAGGTGGTCCGGGAGGTCGATCCGCAGTCGCTCAAGATGTACCGCAAGGGCTCTGCGGGGCTGATCGACTTCATGAACAAGGAAGAGTACAAATCCCTTCCCGTGAACAACTACCAGTTGGGATCCGATCCGCGGGCGGAAAACATCAGCGGGAAATTCTACGCGGATCACCTGTTTGATCACCGGGGGATGGACGGTTGTTTCCCCGGCTGCAATCTGCGCTGCACCAAGGGCGGCTGGGTCACGCTGACCTCCGGCGCGGAGAAGGGCCGCCGGGTCTGGGTGGATGGTCCAGAGTATGAAACGGCCGCCGGTTTCGGTTCCAACCTGGGCATCTGGAATCCCGAATTCATCATGGAGGCCAACTGGCATTGCGACAACTACGGGATCGACACGATCACACTGTCGGTCACGGTCGCCTTTCTGATGGAATGCTTCCAGCGGGGCTACCTGACCCGGGAAGATGCGGACGGGCTGGAGCTGACCTGGGGCGATGAAACCGCGGTCCTGCGGTTCATCCATCAACTCGCCGCCGGGGAGACCGAGTTGTCACGGCAGGCCGGGAAAGGGATGGTGGGCCTCGTCGACTGGATCTCCGGGCAGTATGTCCGGAGGACAGTTCTGCCCGATCCGCGGGAGGAACTGCTGCGGTTTGCGATGCAGACCAAGGGACTGCCCTTTTCCCTCTACCGGACGCACCGGTCGCTCTCCATGCAGGCCTCCTACGCCGCCGCCAGCGACATCGGGGCGCATCATGCGGCGGCATGGCTGGTCAAGATCGACCTGCTGGGCGCGTTCCCCTCCATGGAAGACAAGGCCAGGGCGCTGATCGCCTATCCGCGGGTCCGTCTCGGCAACGACAACTTGGGCCTGTGCAAGCTGCCGTGGGTGGATGTCTTCAATCCCGCGTCCGGAAAGATGAAAGATACGGACATCTACATCAATCCGGCTTCCCAGGAGATCTACGCGGATTTCTACAACGGGATGTTAGGGACGGAGATGACCTGGCAGCAGATCTTCGCGCAGACCGATCGGGACATCAACCTGCAGCGGGTCATGAACGTCATGGTCTATGGAAAGGAAACGGCCCGGCAGGACCGGATTCCGGATAGGGCCGTCGGGCCGACGGATGACCTGCTCTATGACGCCGAGAAGGATTACAACGACCGGGAACTGGCCCGGTTTCTGGGGAAACCCGTCGCGGAGGTTCAGCGCGTGCCGACGGCGGAAAAGCGGGAAATCCTGATGAAAAGAAGAAAAGAACAATTGCGGGAGCTGATCCAGGTTTATTACCGCGCGCGGGGATGGAACAGCTCCGGCATCCCGACCCCGGAAACGCTGAAGCAAATCGGCCTGTGGGGATTTCTGACCGCGGAAGCAAGGGCCAAAATCCTTGAAATGACCGGTTAAGATCCAGGGCCGACGTATCCGATCTACTTTTTTTCGAAGAGATTTACATATTGTCCGTAGCCTTCCTTTTCAAGCTCCTCTTTGGGAATGAAGCGAAGCGCCGCGGAGTTCATGCAGTAGCGCAGCCCGGTCGGCGCAGGGCCGTCCGGAAACACGTGTCCGAGATGGGAGCCCCCGTAGCGGCTTTTCACCTCTGTCCGCTGCGTGAAGAAGCTGTTGTCCTTCTTTTCCACGACCAGTCCCGGATCGAGCGGCCGGGTGAAGCTGGGCCAGCCCGTGCCGGAATCGTATTTGTCGAGCGAACTGAATAGCGGTTCGCCTGAAGCGACGTCCACGTAGATCCCTTCTTTTTTGTTGTTCCAGTATTCATTCTGGAAGGCCGATTCGGTGCCCTCCTTTTGTGTGACTTCGTACTGGAGAGGCGTCAGTTTCTTCTCCAAGGACTTTTTGTCGGGCTTTTTGTAGGCCTTTGCTGGGGCTGGCGGGATGGTACATTGGTCATTTTTCCAGATCTTTTCCAGGAACTGATCGCGCCCCGACCCTTGACGGTAAGACTTGTACCGGAGCGGATTCTTCTTGTAATAATCCTGGTGGTACCCCTCCGCGTCGTAGAATCTGGTGAATTCCCGAATCTCCGTGGCTATCGGTTTGTCGAACCGCCCCGATTTTCCGAGGGCGTCCCGGGATTTCTCCGCGATCCTCTTCTGCTTCCCGTCATGATAGAAGATCACGCTCCGGTAATAGGGTCCCCGATCCCCGAATTGCCCACCGGCGTCCGTCGGGTCGATGTGCCTCCAGAAGAGGTCGAGAAGCTTTTCGTATCTGATTTTCGATGGATCGTAGAAGACCTGCACCGCCTCGACGTACCCCTTCTTTCCGTAATTCTCATAGGTCGGGTTCTCTCCCGAGCCGCCCGTATAGCCGGAGACGACCTTGAGAACCCCGGGCGCCTTTTCAAGATCGGATTCCACACACCAGAAACAGCCGCCGGCGAGGGTGGCGATCCGGGTTTTTGCATTCATCGGGTCCATGTTTTTTATACCTCCTGCTGCGCGGCCTGCCCCGTTACGGATAGCAGCACAAAAAAGAGCGCCGCGATATATACAAGAATTCTTTTCATATCATTCTCCCTGAATTCGGTATTCGTTCGTGATGGGTAATGTAGCGATGAACCTTCCGATGTCAAATCGCCGACGCACCAAAAGGAGGTTGTTCGTTGCGCCGGCGTGAATGAAGGTTGCCATAATATCCCTTGACAAGCGAAAACAGCCCCCCTATACTTTCACGTATCGAAATCAATTCCTTTCAAATAATTATCAAATAATACTGGTAATTATCAAATGATACTGGTGAAAGCCACAATGCGCAAAGAGCACCCACATACCAACACCGGCGAGCCTGATCGCGTACGTGAGCAACAAGCCCTCGACTACGGTTCCGCCCCCCGTACCGACGCGCTTTTCCGCGACCCGGCTTTTATGGAGAATCGGGAAGTCCCTGTACACCGTTGGGTACCGTGGATTGCCGGGTTTTCTGCGCGCTTTGTCGAGGATTGCTTCAGGTCGTTCCTGCCTGCCTGCCCACCCCGAAGGTATCGCGTTCTGGATCCGTTTGCCGGCGTTGGCACAACGCTCATTTCTGCTCTGCAGGCCGGCCATAACGCGGTCGGCTTCGAGATCAACCCCTATGCCGCGTTAGCTTGCAGGGCCAAGATCGAGAGTGTCTCCATCGACCTGAAGCAACTTGACCAGGCGATTGAAGAATATGATCATGCAAGTCGCAATGGTAGCCGGACCGCTGTGGGCGTGATCCCCCCGGGCTTCGCATCACGCATCCCGTTTTTCAGTCCCCAGGTCGAGGAGCAGGTCCATGGATTCTTCAGCTTCTTAGATGGTGTAGCACCCCAGGCACTGGTTGACATTTTTAAAGTCGCGTTCGGTGCGGTGATGGTCGGATTCTCCAATTACACCTATGAGCCCAGCCTCTCCACCCGACCGGGTGCCGGGAAGCCCTTAATTGAGCAAGCCGACGTTCATGCGACGGTTTTAGCGAAACTGAGGAAGATCCGTTCAGATATCGCTTGGCTTCAGTCGAGGCGCACCTCGTCAGACGCGCCACAAGGAGTTGTTCACTTGATGAGCTTCATGGAAGCCGGCCGCGTCCTTGAGCCACAGTGCGTGGATCTGGCGGTAACCTCGCCGCCCTACCTGAACAACTACCACTATGTGCGCAACACCAGGCCTCACCTCTACTGGCTCGGACTGATGGATTCCCCAAATGACCTACGGGGCCTTGAACAGAACAACATTGGTAAGTTCTGGCAGACGGTTAGGGCGCAAGGCCGCATTGACATCACATTCGAGGACAGCGCCTTGGTCGAGGTCCTAAGCGCGATCAGAGAGACTCGAACAGACAAGGGGGTTTACGGTGGCGGCGGTTGGGCGAACTACGCCGCGTCCTATTTCAACGACTCATACCGTTTCCTTGAGGTTCTCTCAGGCTGCCTGAAGCCAGGTGGAGCCGCGGTCATCGTTGTTGGGAATTCAATCATCCAGGGACACGAGATCAAAGTGGACCAGGTGCTCGGTCGCATTGCCATCCAACGCGGTTTTACCCTGGAGCGGATTGAGGTGCTCCGCACCAAGCGGGTCGGCGCCAGCATCACCAAGTCGGTTGTCCGCAGGGGTGAAACCTCTCAAGCCCATCTCTATGAAAGCGCCGTCGTCCTGAGGCAGGCAGGAGCCACCCGATGAGCGGTCAGGACAGCGCCAATGGCCCCAGGGCGCCAAAGCCCTACAACCCTTTGGAAAACGCCGGTTAGCGGAGAGCATTGTCCGCGAGCTTCTCGCGCGTCAAGCTGAGCCGCTCCCCCCACCCGAACCGTTCGTGGGAGCTGGCATATACCTGATTTACTACGCAGGCGAACACATATTGTACAAACCGCTCGCAGCCCTCAACAATACCGAGCCCACCCACCCGATCTACGTTGGCCAGGCCGCCGGTCCTGGCGCTAGAAAGGGCGGCTTCGATGAAGGCACCAAGCAGCCGACCCTCTTCAATCGCCTGAGCCAACACGCCGGTTCTCTGCGCCAGGCGACGAACCTGGACATAGAGGACTTCCGTTGCCGCTACCTCGTGGTGGACGATATCTGGATAGGTTTGGCCGAGAGCCTTCTCATAGAGCGCTATCGCCCCCTTTGGAATGTCGTTGTCGATGGTTTCGGCAACCATGACCCGGGCTCCGGACGCCACCAAGGCAAACGCCCCAACTGGGACACGCTGCACCCGGGCCGAGCATGGGCCAGTCGTCTGCAGCCCAGTACTCTGTCACTTGTTGCGATTGAGCAGAAGGTCAGTGCTTACCTGTTAGCTTCGTCGCAGCCCTAAGCACAGCCAGCATGTTCCGCATCGCCCCGCCCTTGGAGTTGAAAAAACTGGAGGCCATCTTCCGGTATAAGGCGTTCAGAATGCTCTGGGACAAGGAAAAAATCACGAAGGAGATGATCTCTATGCCAAAATTGATCTGGTCGTGGAAAATGCTTTCAAACCGGCCATAGGCAAACTTATTCTGTCCGAGGTCGAATAGGCCTAAGGGGCGGGAGCTCTTCGATTACCTTGATGATATTACAACTGCTATTTCCGATACAACCGAGTTCACCCAAGGTATGTCCTACAAAATGTTTGCGCCTGCTTCACATTCGTTTTCATTGGCCGACCGCCTCCAAAGCATCCGTCGGCGTCAGTATTTTTACCCCTTGAAATACCCGACCGAACAGGTGGCTGAAATCGCGAAGGTCGCCGGTGGCAAAGATATCGACCTTCCCCTGGAGGGCCGCAGCATAGCACGGGCGCGTCCTTCCGGACCAGAGGCAACCCCGTCGCCCAAGTGACCAACTTGGGAAATTCCGGGACAGAAATTCCGGTGACATCATACATAATTATTGCGCAGAACATCAGGACTGCTTGGAGGATATCGGCTATGGCCTTTGATCCAAAGATTTCCTATAACGATCTCCCGCCGCTTCCGCCCGTGGTCTATGTTGAAACCAAGACGATCCTCAAGGAGACCATCGCCGCCAGAAGCGCGTTGGCGGAATTGAAAGGCCTCGGCGAGACGATTCCCAAGCAGGCCTTGCTGGTGGACTCCCTGATCTTACAGAAAGCGAAGGCCAGTTCTGAAATCGAGAATATCGGTTCCGGAAAGGCAGCGGGAGAGTGACCGGATTGCGGTGGGCCTCCCGGGTCTGCGACATAAATGTAGGTAAATAGTTGACAAGGTCAGTTTCTTCCCGTATAATCTGATTGCATTATGAGCAATCAGATTATAGGAGGGAACCGATGGAAGAGACGATTGAAAGCTTGGAGCGACAGAGAGAACATC
>JAURXV010000069.1 GCA_030654195.1 Syntrophales bacterium
ATCCTAAATCAACCACCAACATTTTATGATGGTTGAGTTTACTGTAGAAATTACTATTTTTTACTTACAACAAGGTGAAAGCAAATCGGCGGCAAGCTCCCGTCTTTGCACGGTTTGATCAAATTAGGTGGTGGATTTGGGTTATGTCCCCCAATTAAATTACGGCCGCGGCCGGTTCCGGTCCTTCAGCTTTTCGGCCACGGCGAGGACGGTGTTTGCATAGACGGTGCTTTGGTTGTAGCCGAAGATGACGCGGTGCTCGCCATCCCGGTCCATTCCCGGGCGCCAGCCATGTCCGCGCAGGTAGTTGGCGATGCTGTGGAGCGCGTCCGTTTTGGCGAAGAGGTTGATCCGACCGTCCTGATCGGCGTCCACGCCGTAGGAGAAGACGTTGGAGGGCATGAACTGGCACAGGCCGATCGCCCCGTAGATCGACCCCCGGATTTCGAGCGGATCGAGGCCGTCCAAGTCGGCCAGGCGGAGCAGCGCCCTGAACTCGTTGTAGGCCCAGTCGCCCTTCTCGCGGCAGCGGCGACGGGCGAATTCCCAGTTCTCCGGCGTGAGCAGAGATCCGCTCATATGGGGCTGGACGGTTTCCAGGTCGGCTGAGAGGGCCATGCTGGCCAGCCGGTTGAAGACGCGGCGGTTCCCCGTGTTCCGGCCAAGGTGCGTTTCGATCAGCAGAATCGAAACGATGATCTCCTTCGGAACGCCATAGAGGGTGTGGATCTCTTCCAGGACGGCCCTGTTTTCAAGGGTATAGGAGTGGGCGCGGGCGATGACCCGGTCGCTCAGGTAACCCTGGCGGACGGTGGTTTTCAACCGGGCAATGTCGTCCGGGCTTTCGGAGCGGGACCGGAGGATGGTCTGGATCTTTTCGGCCATGGCGTCCGGCTCGAAACGGACCTCCGGGCGATCGAAGAGCGCCTCCAGCGTCTGCCGGTTGAAACCGTCGGCCGTCAGGCGTTCGACAAGCGGTTTCCAGTCGGCGGCGGCCGACTGGAACGGTCCGAACAGAAAAAACAGAAAAATGATAGCAAAAACGAATGGGAAAAAGATCCGGGCGGGATCTTTCCGGGCGCCCTGCGACACAATGACGGTGATGGCGGCGCTCAAACGGGGGGTCATCGCATCCCTCAAACAAAGGGGGGGCTGTCTACAACCAATGCCGTGCGTGTACGGCGTCTGAATTCGGTGAATTCGTGAATTCGGGGGACATAATGCCAATTAATGGCATTGACCTGCCGGAAAATAGTACTATATCCCCTGATTAATCCCGATTAATCCTCTTTGGCCTAATTCTACCATAGCGTGCAGGCAAAATCCAATGCCGCGGCTTAAAAAAATTCCGTTTTCCTTCCGATGCGGCCGTGCGGTTCACCTCGGCGATCGTGGCAGTCGCGTCGGCAGTTCGCCTGTGATCTCGAGGGGCGGGCCGTCCTGGAGGAGCTTCTGGGTCCCGTCATCCTCGGCGTACAAGAGGTCGCCGATCACCCAGGCGTAGAGCTTCTTCGCGTCTTCCAGCACCGGCTTGTCCGGGACGCCGTAGACCCGGTGCTGCATCACCTCGTCGAAAACGCCGACGCAGCCGTGGGAGACGGGCCGCCCGGGCAGGTCCCGCGCATGGATCCAGTAGGAGACCTTCTCCTTGTCCACATGAAAGAGGATGGCGTAGTCCATCGGGTACTGGGCGTCCCCCTTGTGCGTCTTGTAGAGAGACGAGGTGTGCCTCCGGTGGTACGCCTCCGCCCGGAAGAGCCCGGTCGGGGTGAGGTATCCCTCGATGCCGGTCGCCGCCGGCATCGAGAAGGCGAGTCTGCCGTATTCGTATGCCCCGAGCCACTGCTCCGTGACGTTCAGAAGGATATACCGGGGATGCTCCCGCGCCTTTTCATAGGTCGCCGTCATCGGCGTGTAATCTTGGATATCCTCCATGTTTTCCGGGATCTTGATCGTCATGCCGGGGTAGGTGTGGCGGCGGTCGATCCGGTTGAAGCGGGCGACGGCGACCCAGTTCTTTCCAAAGAGCCGCTCCAGGCTTTCCTGGGGTCTCACGAAGTGCGCCTTCCAGCGGATGTTTTCCATGCTGGGGTATGCGTACCGGCTCAGGTCCTCCTTTGCGCGGTCCTCCGGCGAGGCGGCCGGATCGGCGGTCGATTTCGGGTCGACGACCGCGGCGGCGACAACGATGGCGATGCCCAGGATCACACCCATGATCGGGTGCAGCCGAAGCCCCGATGTCGGACGGCCCCAAACCGTTGTGAAGTCCCATTTCATGGCGATTTCAGTAGCATGGTCGGGCAAACGGTTCAAGCGGAATCCGCTTCCGTCCGGGATCAAAAGTGACGACCTCGTAAAAAGTCTCAAAAGTCGTCAAAATTTCGCATGAGGATGTCGCCCGGGGTCTTGGCGACAAAGGTTTTTCTTGACAAGGAATTCGGGGCAAGTTTAACTGCGCCATCGCCGTTTGTTGATCTATGGGGGACAGATTTGAAATCTGTCCCCCATAACGTGCCGCCCCCGAACCGGTCGGCAAGAGAAAAAACATAACGAAAGCAAAGGAGGAAAGGTTTATGACGGAGTACGACTACTGGAAGATTTTCCCCCGCATGCCGAAGAAGGTGACCATTGGCGACATTACCATCCGGGACGGATTTCAGCACGAGGAGAAGACCATCTCCACGGCGGCCAAGATCTTTTACGGCGAGGAGATGATCCTCGCAGGATGTCGGGAGATCGAATTGACGAACCTCGGCAATCCCGAAGGCATCCCCCAGTTCCGCGACGCCGAGAAGGTCCTGACCTACTTTCGGGGGGATCGGTTCAAGAAGAACTGCGAGCGCCGGGGGATCAACCCGGCGGAGATCACCTTCACCGCCGTAACCATCCGGGAAAAGGCCGTGGACACGGCGATCGAACTCCGCAAGCGGGGCGTCGGCCCGGACCGGATCCTGATGATGGTTTCCACCGACCCGGAACATCACTATGCCAACTCCGGCACCACGCTGTCGCAGTACTGGAAAGAGGTGGAGCGGTGCATAAGGAAGGCCGCCGACGTCGGGATCAAAATGAACGGCACGGTGAGCACCATCTGGGGGAGTCCGATCACCGGGGCAACCCGGATGGAGGACGCCGTGGAGTTCACCAAGCGCTTCCTGGAACTCGGCGCCTTCGACATCGAACACGCGGACCACGACGGCTCCGCCTCGCCGGCCCAGGTTTACCGGTACTACTCCATGATCATGGACGCCATCCCCTGCCCGGAGGTGCATCTGGCCCATTTCCACGAGACGAAACGGATCGCTCCCGCCTCGGTTCTGGCCGCGCTTCAGGCGGGCATCTGCCGCTTCGAGGCGACGCTCGGCGGCCTGGGCGGGCAGCCGACCAACTTCCTCGACGATTGTCCCGTACGGGGAACGGGGGAATACTACTACAAGGATCCCCGGTATGTGGGCCTCGTCACGTTGGAGGATCTCCTGGTGATGATCGACGAAATGGGCATCGAGCACGGGTATGACGTGGACCGGGTGCTCTGGCTGGGACGCCAGATGGAGAAGACGATCGGCCGGCGCCTCCGTTCTGAGGCCATCTGCAACGGGCGCACGGTCCGCGAAGGCCACCCGGAATTCGCCCGACCAGGTCTGAAGAGGCTCATCGAAAAGGCCGGGGAGAAGCCGGGGCAGATGGTCCCCACGGATTGGGCGCCCCAGGCCGTACTTCCCGAACGGCTCCGGCCGAAGGCATGATGCCTCGGACGGATTGCGACCCGTAAAAAGTGAAATTTCCCCTCCCCTGGCGGGAGGGGATTAAGGGGAGGGGAAAATTACTCACCGAAATACAACCACTTTTCGCCCCCACCCTAACCCTCCCCCGTCGAGGGGGAGGGGGATTTCGGACTTATTACAGAGGCATCCATGATCACCGCCGTGATTTCCCGGGGCGCCGGTCCCCTGGCCGAAGGGCGCTTGGAGGAGCTTCTCCGGAGCCCCCTGATCCGGAAGGTTATTGTCCTCGACGCCGGGGGCGGATCTCCGCTTCCGCCGCGCTGCGAAGCGCTTGCGGTCTCCGATCCCGCTTCCGGCCCGACCTGGAACGCCCTTCTCGCCAAGGTTGCCACACGCTATCTGCTCCATGTTTCTCCGGGGGATGTCCGGCCCGATCCCCGCGCCCCTGGACGGCTGTTCGATACGGCGGAAGCGACCGGGGCGGGAATGGTCTATGCGGATTACGCCGAGATCCGCGGGGGAAACATCCTTGAACATCCGGTGAACGACTACCAGACAGGGAGCATCCGCGACGGTTTCGATTTCGGTCCCGTAATGCTGATTTCTACGGTCGCCGCGCGCCGGGCGCTCCGGAAGTACGGGGCGATCCCGCCCTGCCGGTGGGCCGGCTGGTACGATCTTCGCTTGAAGCTCTCGACCGATCGGGCGCTCTTCCATCTCCCGGAGCGCCTCTCCGTTGTTGCGGAGGCCGCCGGGGCCGGGGCGGACGGGACCGGGCAGGGGGACAAGACAGTCGGGGACAGATTTGGGACCGGGCAGGGGGACAGATTTGAAATCTGTCCCCCACAGTTCGCCTACGTCGATCCGGGGAACCGGGCGTTCCAAGAGGAGATGGAGGCGGCCGCGACCGCGCACCTCCGGCGGATCGGGGCCTGGCTTGCCCCGGTGTTTCGCGACGTTTTGCCTTCGAATAACCCTTTTCCCGTGGAGGCGAGCGTCGTCATACCCGTCCGGAACCGGGCCCGGACCGTGGCCGACGCCGTAAAGAGCGCCTTCGCGCAGCGGACCGATTTTCCGTTCAACGTGATCGTCGTGGACAACCATTCCACCGACGGCACAACGGCGATCCTCGCGGACCTCGCAAGCCGCCATCCCGCGCTGAAACACATCGTTCCAACGCGGATGGATCTCTCCATCGGCGGCTGCTGGAACGAGGCGATCTTTTCCAAAGCCTGCGGCCGGTACGCCGTCCAGCTCGATTCGGACGACCTCTACCAGGGAGACGATGTCCTCCAGCGGCTCATCGATCTGCTGCGGCGGGGGAATTGTGCGCTGGTCGTCGGCGCATACACCATTGTCGACGGCAATCTGCGGGAGATCCCGCCCGGGCTGATCGACCACCGGGAGTGGACCGACGTAAACGGGCGAAACAACGCGCTGCGCATCAACGGTCTGGGGGCGCCCAGGGCCTTCAACACGGCGATCCTCCGCCGGAACGGGTTTCCGAACGTCGGCTACGGCGAGGATTATGCGGCGACCCTCCGCCTGTCGCGGGAATACCGGATCGGCCGGATCTATGACAGCCTCTACCTCTGCCGCCGCTGGGAGGGGAACACGGACGCCGCCCTTTCCATCGAGCAGGCGAATCGCCACGATGCCTACAAGGACCGGCTCCGGACGATCGAGATCCGTGCGCGACGAAAACTGAACGGGGTGAGGGGATGGAGATCCTGATCCGGCCGTGGCGGATGGAGGACCTGCCGGCGGTGCGGCGGATACTCTGGGAATCCTGGATGGCCGCCTACAGCGCCTTCGTTCCGGAAGAGGATCTCCGCGCCTACCATGAGGAAACCTACCGGATTGAATCCCTGACTCATCTGTATGAAAGCCCTTTTGTCCACGGCTTCATCGGCGAGGCGGACGGCGAAGCGGCGGGTTTCGCCCGGACGCAGTTTAATAAAAGCGAAAACCGCCTCTTCTTGGCCTCGCTTTATCTGCTGCCGGACTTTCAGTGGAAAGGGATCGGCGGAAGGCTTCTTCGGGCCGCGGAAGAGAAGGCCCTGGTCTATAACCTTGGAGATCTCTGGGTCGGGGTGATGGTCCAGAACGAGGCGGCCCGCCGCTGGTACGAAAAGCGCGGCTTCCGGTTCGTAAGGGAGGAACCGTTCCGGATGGGCGGGACGACCGTTCCCCATCTGATCGGCTTCAATGTGATCGGGGAATGAGACTGAAGACGGAAATCCATTTATTCCAATTACTTTTATTCTATGGATTCTCGCCGGCACGGGAATGATAACATTTTGCGGGAACAGCCATCATGACGCCAAACAGTGGGACGGTCGAAGGATTGGAGCGGCGATCTTCTGCCGTTTTTGACGGGCGCAGCGGAACGCCCCTTGCTGACTTGGCGGTCGCTCTTCTCGAACGGCAGAAGAAAACCTGGCCCGGCCTCGCCGTGGGGTATGAGGCCCTGGGGGAGGCCAGGTTGCGCGAGATCCGCGGCGACGGCTGGGGCGTCAAAATCCAGTTCAATCCGAGGCGGATCGTCAGCAGCGGCGCAAGGGTCGATCCCGAAACCATTCGGCGGCGCCCCTGTTTTCTCTGCCCCGACCATCTCCCGCCGGAACAGCAGGCGATCCTCTACCGGGACGACTATCTCGTCCTGTGCAATCCGATGCCGATCTTTCCGGGCCATCTGACGATTGCGCACCGCCGCCATCTTCCCCAGTCGCTCCCGGAGAATATGATAACATTTCTTAGGTTTGCTGTGGACTTCGGTCCCCGGATGACCCTCTTCTACAACGGCCCGCGCGCCGGCGCCTCGGCGCCGGACCACCTCCATTTCCAGGCGGCCCCCGCCGGTCTGATGCCGGTGGAAAAAGAGATTCTGGATCCCCGAAAACGGACCGGGGCGCGGCGGCGGGATGGCGTGGAGATTTGCCGGACGGCGGGGCTGGCTCGGGGGATTCTGGTGATTGAGGGGAAGGAAGAGGGAAATGTTGCGGCGGTGGTCGTGGAGGTGATCGGCATGCTCGGCCGCTCGGCGACCTCTGACGACGAGCCGCTGCTGAACATTCTTTGCACCCGCACCGGGGAAGGGTGGCGCTTGATCCTCTTTCCCCGGCTGAAGCTCCGGCCGGCAGCCTATTTCCTTGAAGGAGAAGAGGGACTCCTTATCAGCCCCGGCGCCGTGGATATGGGCGGGATGATCATCACCTCGCGGGAGAAGGAGTTCCACGCGCTGACACCCGACCTCGTCCGGGAGATTTTCCGGGAGGTCGCCTTCGACGACGCGGCGGTCGACGCCCTGCTTGACGCCATCTGATGCGGTAAAGGGGCGCACGGGTCTCATATCAAACCCACGCGCCTGTTTTTCCTGATGGATTTCGACCGAATGGTCTGCTATAGTACGGCCGTACAAACATCCACGGGTGAGGTCAGGCTATGGCTAAAAAAATTCCCAAAAAGGTTCAAGAGATCCTGGCGGAAGCGAAAGGGCAACTGAGCGCACTGTATGCCCATCGACTCAAAGGGATGATCCTTTTCGGATCGTACGCCCGGGGGGATTATACAAAAGGATCCGATATTGACCTCCTCATGCTTTTAGACAGCTTGGACGATCCTGTCGCTGAAAGGGATCGCTATTTTACTGCTATCTGCAACCTTTCTCTGAAATATGATACGGTGGTGTCGGTGATCCCGATCGATTACAAAACGTATCACTCCCGGAAGACCCCCCTCATTCTGAATGCCCGTAAGGAAGGGGTGCGGATATGACGGAGCCGGTCCTGGAACTCCTGAATAAGTCGGAACGGAGCATCGACGCCGCGAAGTTGCTGCTCAACGACGGTTATCCGGACTTTGCAGCGAGCCGGGCCTATTACGCCATGTTTTACGCTCTGCAGGCCCTGATGCTCGATCGGAACCTCTCCTATTCAAAGCACTCTGGCATCATCGGCGCCTTCGGCAAGGTGTTTGTCAAAACCGGTATCTTCGACAGCCGTTTTCATCGGTTTGTTCTCAGCGCCTTCGATCTGAGAAACGCCGGCGACTACGGAAGCGGCCAAGTCATCAGCGAAAAGACGGCGGCCCGGACCATTGCTGAGGCCTTCGAGCTCCTGGGCGAGATCAAACGGTATCTCACGGGCGGCGGTAATGAATGACCTCCGCATTTTTCTCCTGCTTTCCCTCTTCGGTACTCGATAAGGAGCGGTACAGACATGATACCAGATTTGCAAATCAAAGTTGCAATTTTGGTTATCAAGGGATATTGCTGAATGCCAGATGAATGTGGCATTATTGGGCGAATGATCGGGGTTGCGATGTACTTCCTGAAATCGTTAAAATTGCATTATGGCGATGAGTGCATGATTAGAACTGATAATCATTGATCATGATAAATTAGTTTTGCGGCGCATTTGATGGTACCTGGACAAATTTCCCATATATTACCAACTTGGCTTTTGGTCTTTATTACCACAAAATACCTACTGGCAAAAGTTCAATAATGTTTGATTTTATGATGTAATATTTTCTTTTCATTCTAAATTAAATAGGGTAGGATTATCCTGAAAATCGGATAATACCAACCAAGTATATTAATTGTACGTCGCACTGCGCGCGACCGTACGGCGAGTTGCGCTTCCGCGCTCGCCCGATTAGTCCGACCGCGCGCTGATTCGCGCGGCCGAACAAATCGTTCGAGCGCTTTCGCCAGCAGCCTTGCCGATCAAGCTCGGCAGCCCGCCGTCGAACCGCTCAACTCGCCGTTATGAGAGATTTTGGACTTTGAAAGGTGATAATCAGATTTGGATATCCAATCGGAATACACAAAATTGATCACTATGTTTTATAAAACCGTAGATAGTAAACGTGGAACAGAATTATCTGCGAATGACAAGTGGCTGTTTAATGCCGAAACCCTTGCTGTGAAATTATTTTACCATCTAGCCTCCATTTTACATCTATCCTTTGGTACTCCACTTCCGCAATTCGATAGCCGTAAACTTAGCTTTTTTGATCACGCTTCTATCAATGTCCTGGCTCGAGTTGCTTTTGAAACCTATCTCACCTTCTTCTTTATATATTGTGATGCTGGTTGCACCTTAGAAGAGCACAAGTTCAGACATCTTATATGGAAACTTAGCGCCCCTCTTGACCGAAAAGATTTCAACCTTGTTTCCGAAGCCGCTTTACAGAAATTGGCGCTTGACAAACAGGCCATGGAGAAAATGCTGACTGAACTAAAAAACAACGAAGTTTTTTTAGCGTTAGAAGAAAGGCTTCGTAAGAAGGCTAGAAAGGGTGAATGGAGACTGAATAAAAGTTGGGTGGATCTTGCCGAACTAGCGGGATTTGACAAACAAACTTTTCGATCTGTTTATAGCTACTTGTGTTCGTATGCTCATGCTGGTGGATTAAGTGGCATACAAATTGGCCAAGCTAAAACTACAAAGGATCAAAAGGATCTCTCAACTATTTCCATTCATTTTGGATTATTGTTGATAAGCCATTTCCTTTTCTCGTACACATCTCTTTTTCCTGAAACGAGATTGATCTTGGATGAAGACGAACAAGGATACGCGCTTGTAAACAAATGGCACATCACGTGGAAAGAGGATGGATTCAAGAGAAGATTTGTCTCATAACATGTCAATCCACTGGATAGCCAATGCTGGCGCATTGTCTACCAGTGATTTCTTCGTTGGCCAAACATGAATTATTCAGTTTGAGAGGCGGAGTATGACATTTGCAGATTACACACCTACTTCAGAACCCACGCCCGTGATCCAGTTATTACGGAGGGTTATACAGCTTGGAGAGCAGTATCTGTCGAACCCTTCCGTGAAAGTGAACCATTTGCTTTTATGGACAGTAAGCGTAAGGTCGCATCTCTCAAAACTCTACGGTAAAGACGCAGTTCAGCTATCTTACTTCCCCCAATTGACGGCCGGATTCCCTGTTGTTGAGGCGAGAGAGGAGCTTAGTAAACGGATCGGTCATTTAGAGCGGATAGTAGCGGCCCTTGAGGACTTACCAGCGCTTACTCAGACTGCCGCATTTGGAAAACGGGTTTTTATCGGACACGGTCGGTCACCGTTGTGGCGGGTACTTAAGGATTTTATCGCTGATCGCTTGGGTTTGCCGTGGGACGAGTTCAACCGAGAAACTACTGCGGGATACCCGACTACGGACAGACTAAAGACCATGATGTCGCAAGCCGCTTTCGCGTTTCTCATCATGACTGCTGAAGAGGACCATGCAGATGCTACAGTTCATGCCCGTCCCAATGTCATTCATGAAGTAGGCCTGTTTCAAGGATCTTTGGGCTTCTCGCGAGCAATCGTGATGCTGGAAGAAGGATGTTCGGAGTTCTCAAATATTGTCGGATTATCCCAAATCCGCTTTCCTCACGGCGACATCTCGGCCAGGTTCGAAGAGGTACGTCGAGTATTGGAAAGGGAGGGATTGGTATAAGGCCGAACAAGGCGTTCCAACGGGTCGCTTACGCTCCCGGTGAACTTGCTGTTCGCGTCGCGCTGCGCACGACGCGAACGGCGAGTTGAGGGCTTCGCCCCTCGCCGTTGGGCGGTCGAGAATGGAGGCGGATACAATGAAGAAAGAACAAATCTGTGACCTGATCGAAGCGAAGCTGAACGAGAGCGGCAAGAAGGTGCGAAATCGAAATGCGATTGAAGCGTTGTGCGCGCTCTTTCCGCCTGCTAGCGCATTGTGGAAAGTTCTCGCCGGTAGCCAGGACGCCCTGACCCTTGAGAAAAGCCGGATAACCCAAGATACTATTCTTGATCTCCTTGTCGCTATAGATCAGAAACTGGAAACGGGACGGACTGACGCGAGTGCTTTCGATGTTCTGTTGGACGGTGTAGTTGCTTATGGTGATGTCTCAGGTCTGAAGGCCTCAACTTCGAACCCGGTTGTGGCTCAACTTTTTTCGGGAAAGGACATCAATGTAGTTTTGAAAAACGTCCACGCTCGTGGAAATGTTACAGGAGTTGATCTCCAAGTAGACCAAGAGTTGGAACTCAAGAAGCGCCTCCATATTGAGACTCCCTTTGCTCGCGTCGACTTCAATGCGGGGCCGAACTGCAAAATAACTTTCGGAAAAGGAATGAAACGGAAAGATGAAGACTAATCCGCCCAACATAGGAATTCACCTGACAAAAAATAGCTGCGCCATTTTTTGCAGGTGATTCCACCCGTTCGGTCGCGCTGCACGCGACCGAACGGCGAGTTGCGCGGAGCGCCTCGCCCGATTAGTCCGACCGCGCGCTGATTCGCGCGGCCGAACAAATCGTTCGAGCCGTTGGCGAGCAAATAAAGTGATATGTCAAAAATAATTCCCGCAGAAACAGTATTGAATACATATCAGCGGATTGAGGATTCGCTTCATCGTGTCCTTCAGTATGTTCCATATTGCGAGAACCATAAACAAGTTTGGTCTGATTACCTTGTAACAGTTATTTTAGAAGCATGCAGTCTTCTTGACTCCTTATGGCGTGCTCAATCCTGGCAATCATCATGTGTACAAAAGGCCAAAAAAAGGAATGATCTTAAGATGCTTGATTATTTCAAATATTATGGTGAATATATGGAGCCGAAGTGGGTAGTATTTTGGGCCGAAGAACCTATAAAGAAATATCCATTCAAAGGATGGTCCAAAACGGGAAAATATAAAACGAAAGATGACCAGGACTATCTTGATTGGTGGACAGCCTACAACAGTCTTAAACATGACCGTTTGCAAAACAGAACTGAAGCAACATTACATAAAGCGGTTAGAGCGGTTAGCGCGCTTTTTTTGGCGATACTAAGATGCGAGGATTGTCGTACTGCAATTTTACAAGCTGGTTGGCTCACCGGTGAACGCGATAGGCCAGAGTGTTACTTAGGTGAGGACTCGCCAAGTGACAAAGATGCATTTGTGGCAGCAGAGACAAAGCTTTTCACATATGCAGTTTGGTGGGGCAACGAGCCTGTGCCAAAAAGAAAAGAATGGTCTGGCCCTGCTAGTGACAGGTTTATTCGGTGGTTTTATCAAGAATGAAAAATCGCCAACCAGGCAATACAGCCGATCGCTACGCTCCGGCTGATTTTTCGTTTATACTCTATTTCTTTTGGTAATTCGTAACTTTTCTCTGCGTTCCCTATACTTGCTTTGTAGGTGACAGCGATAACAGGCACATGTCTTCTTTGTTAAGCCTCACGGGTTGAACTCTACTACAAAACCGGACCGGCCTCCCTTGTTGACTTCAATAAACTATACGATAATCGAATAGACATTCTGTCTAAAAAATCTATGCCGGAGCTCCGGCATAGATTAACTATTTGATGTGTTTAATGTATTTACGACAGTGCTCCCCGTTTTTCATCCGTCACTATGCTCCGCCGTCACGCCAATTGGCTTGGTTGCAACCGGATGAACCTGAATTTCTTTCCTCGCTGTGATTCTGAGGTGTCGCACGGCCGACAATGATCCCCGTCCGGGTGCGGCGAGAGATCAGATAACGGTACAGGGTTTCATCCGACAGGACCACCTTTCCCGCGGCGCTGGATGCGTGCAGTAGATGGAGCCCCCGGGGGCCGCGGACGGCTATCCCGGTGTGGCTCACGTCGATTCCATCCGAATCCGTCGCAACCTCTATGATGTCGCCGTTTTCGATCCGCTTTTCAATTCCCGGCAAGTCGGCCTTCGGGACACAATGGAGCGTCCGCCGCGAACAGGCCGCCTCCATGATCCGCATCCGCCGGAAAGCGGCGGCGCCCCGGAGCGGCGGGTGCTCCTCCCGATGGTCCGTCAGTTCATGGAACGCCTTCCGGAACGGAATGCCGCCGAGCTCGCGCGTGATCTCCCGGATGACGCCTTTGCGGCCGTTGTCCCGGAGCCAGTCGGTGAAGTAGTGGAGACGGGAGGGGTAGCCGTCCCGGCGTCCGCCCCGATAGCGGATCCGTTCCAGGGCCGCTGCGTAGTCCCCAAAGGCGGTCTTTCCCGCCCGGATCATGCCCGCCAGGATGACGGCGTTCTCCACGAACGTGACGCAGTCGAAGGCGCGCAGGTTGACGACGAGCCTCTCGGGGCCTTTCCGCTCCAGCGTTCCGGCCTCGTAGGGGGCGCCGAGGAAGTGGAGCCCGACCTCAACGATCAGGTCGCCGACCGATCTTGCGGTATCTCCGCGCTCCCGCGCCTTCTCCAGCAACGCCTTGCAGATTTCACGGTCTTCCGGCAGAAAAATGATCTCCTTTTCCTCACAGGTTGCTTGAACGGCCGCTGCACGGTCGCCCATGCAACGGCCGCGTTTAAGTCTACTTTAACCGGAGCGCCGCCTTCATCAGCGTGAAAATCTCCGTGTTGTGCAGCAGCCCGCCGATCTTCTCGGAACCCGGCCCGCTCCCGAACAGGAAGAGCGGCGAGGCGGTATGGGTCTGGCTGCCCCAGCCCACCCGCAGGTAGGGCCGAAGCACGAAGCCCAGCGAGTGCAGATAGTCGTAACCGTAGTTATACGGATCCAGCTTTTTGATGGTGTCGTCGGCCACCGTCCGGGCCTCGTCGTCGGTCATGTCGATGCCCAGATATTGATTGACGACTTCCTTGATCTTCTCCGGGGTCGGTTTCTTGCCCCACTTCCCGACCATCGCCTCGAAGGAGGCCGTCGCCTTTTCGATGGCCTTCAGGTTCATGCCGATGTACTCCTTGCTCTCCTTGCTGTGACCGATCAGGGCCATACCGCCGGTCTCATGATCCGCCGTAACGATCAGCAGCGTGGCGGGGTTCGTTTTGACGAAGTCCATCGCCACGCCCACCGCCTCGTCGAAGGACAGAACCTCGCGGATCGTGGCGGGGGCGTCATTGAGGTGCGCCGCATGGTCGATCCGGCCGCCCTCGATCATTGCGAAGAAGCCACTCTTGTTATTGGAGAGGATCTGCAGCGTCTTTCGGGTCATCTCGGCCAGGCTCGGTTCCTGGGTGGCGGCTCGGTCGATTTCGTAGCTCATGTTGCCCATGTTGAAGAGACCGAGCAGCTTGCCGGTCGGGGCCGCCTTCAACTCCTCGGCCGTCCCCGCGACGGTGTAGCCCGTTTTTTGCGCCTCTTCGAGAAGATTGCGGCCGTCCTTGCGCTTTCCGCCGGCGCTTTCGGGGAGGAAGAACTGCTTGCGTCCTCCCATGAGCACGTCCACACCGAACTTCAGCTCCTGGTCCGCGACCGATTCCTCGTTTGAACGGTGGGCCACATGCGCGGCAAAGGCGGCCGGGGTCGCATCGGTGATTCCGGAAGTGGTGACAAGTCCCGTAGCCAGCATCTTCTCTTTGACCATCTCCATGATGGTTTTTACGGGGGTCTTGCCGTCCGCAGCCATGCTGATGGCGCGGGCGGTCATGCGCTGCCCGGTGGCGATCTGGCCGGCGGCGGCGGCGGACTCGGTCACGATGGCGTCGGCCGTATCGTTCACGAGATAGGCGGTCCGCCCCTTCTTCATCAGTTCGGACATGCGCAGATCCCGGTTGAGGACCCGGTTGCTATAGATCCAGGCCGCTCCGAACTGGCTCGGGCCCATCCCGTCGCCGATCAGAAGGATCACGTTTTTGGCCTGAATCTTGGTCTGCGCGGCCTGTCCGCTCAGCGGCAGGAACAGCACGGCGGCGGCGAAGAACAGGGTGAACAGGCGGAATAATCGATTCTTAATATTTTCCTCCTTCGATGGCGGCAATGAAGGCCGGGTTGGATTGACCCCTGTGATGTAAAAAAATCCTCTTTGCCGGGCACGGATTCCTTAGTTTGGCGGGTCAAGTATAGGAATGAGTCTCCGGGATGTCAAGACAATTTGACTACAGAATTTAATGGTTAAGCCCGATATCCGGCGCTTCGGCGCGGCGGTTCCGCAAATAGCAGTGGAAATTTTCCGGGATGTCGGATAAGGGAAAAGGCAAAATCCATAAAGGAGGAACGGATGAACCAAGTCGGCGAACCTAATCGATTCCAAGGCGCCTCTCAGTACGTCCTCGACGAGGAGCTTTCCAAGATCGTGAATGTCTCCATGGCCCTGGAGATGCCGCTGCTGCTCAAGGGAGAACCGGGCACCGGGAAGACGATGCTTGCCCACGCGATCGCGGAGAGCCTCGCGATGCCGCTCATCGTGCTGAACGTCAAGTCCAGCATGAAGCTCCTGGACGCCCTCTACCAGTACGACACCCTCACCCGCCTGAACGACAGCCGCTTCGGGGATTCCAAGCGGGAAGTGAGCAACATCGAGGAGTACATCCGGATGGGGAAGATCGGCCAGGCGTTCGTCTCCGACTGCCGGACGGTGCTTCTGATCGACGAGATCGACAAGGCGGATACCGATTTTCAGGACGACATGCTCGACGTCCTCGACCAGATGCAATTTGATATCATGGAGATCGACAAGACGGTCACCGCCCGGAACCGCCCGGTGATTATCATCACCTCCAACGCGAAAAAGGACCTCTCCGATCCTTTTCTCGGCCGGTGCAACTTCCACCATATCGCCTTCCCCGATCCGGAGATGATGCGGATGATCCTGAACGTCCATTTCCCGGACCTCTCCGAAGAGCTGGCGAAGGCGTGCCTTCACACCTTCTACCGCCTCCGGGAGTTCCGCGGGATCGAGAAGAAGCCGGCCACCCGGGAACTGATCAACTGGGTCCGCGCGCTCCGGGCCGATCCCGATTTCGACCTGAAAGCGGTCGAAAACGGCGAAATCCCCTACCTCGGGGTGCTCTTCAAAAAGAGCGTCGATATGAACCTCGCGATTCAGCAGGCGGGACGAGCCCGCAAATAGCAGGCTGTTGAAAAACGCCCGTCTGCTGCGTTTCCCTTATCCTTCGCCGTTCAACGTACCAGCAAGTACGTCTCACGGCTCAGGATTACGGGGGCCTTGCATCCGGACATTTTTGAACAGCCTGATAGAGAGGGGTGCCTTGTTCGTCCGATTTTTCTACATGCTCCGGGAAAAGGGGGTCCCCGTCACCCCGACCTCCTTTCTGCGCCTTCAGAAGGCCCTCGCCCTCGGCCTGATCGGTTCCGTGGACGACTTCTACACGGCGGCCCGTTCCATACTCGTCAAGAGCGAACGGTACTTTGACATTTACGATCAGGTCTTCGCCCACCATTTCAAGGGGGCGACGCTCGAGGAGATCACCGGTGTCGATCTGACCGACATCGCGAAGGCGCTGCTCGAAGAGTGGCTGAAACGGCCGAAGGAGTTGGCGGAGGCGCTCGGTCTTGACGAAAAAAAGCTCGCCCAATATACGCCGGAGGAGCTGATCCGCTACTTCCTCGACCGGCTGAAGGAGCAGAAGGAGGCCCATCACGGCGGGAACCGCTGGATCGGCACGGGGGGGACCTCCCCCGTCGGCCATTCGGGCCACCATCCCGGCGGGATGCGCGTGGGGGGCGCCTCCCGGAACAAGTCCGCGGTGAAGGTGGCGATGGAGCGACGCTACCGGGACTACAGCCAGGAGGGGCCCTTGACGGAGCTTCAGATGGGCGAGGCCTTGAAGAGGCTCCGGCGGATGATCCCGCACGGCCCGAGGGACGTCGTCAACGTGGACAAGACGATCGCCGAGACGATGCGGAACGGCGGCGAGATCTCAATCGTCTTCGACCGCCGCCTGGCCGACCGCCTCAAGGTGATCCTGATGATCGACAACGGCGGCTGGTCGATGGACCCCTACATCGAAATCGTCCAGACGCTGTTCAACTACGCCCGTTCCCAGTTCAAGGACCTCAAGATCTACTATTTCCACAACACGGTCTACAGCCGCGTCTGGCTGGATCCCCAGCGCCACCTCCGGCCGGAGGCCGTCGAGGAGTTCACGCGCCGGGATCCCGATACCCGGCTCATCATCGTGGGGGACGCGGCGATGGCCCCCAGTGAGCTCATGTGGGCGAACGGCTCCCTCTACGTCGGCGAGCCGGAGGGCCGGAGCAGCGAAGATCGGCTGAAATTCCTCGCCAGGACCTTCCGCCACGCCGTCTGGCTGAACCCGCAGGCGGAGGCGAGTTGGAACTATACCTGGACCATCGAGGTGATCGGGAAGATCTTTCCGATGTTCGAACTGACGCTGGACGGGCTGGACAATGCGGTTCAGCACCTGATGAAGCGGAATTAAGAGGACATCGTTGATGTTCCTCCCCCGAGGAGGGAATCTCCCGCAGCGGCAAAAGAGGAAGGCTGACGATATAAGAAAGTTCTTGACAGACCCTGCGGATGTGTTATGAAACCAAAAAACGTGACATGGTGATCTGATGTCTGAACTGGTTCGTTTCGGGGTTTCACTGGAGAAAACCCTCCTGGACAGGTTTGATGTCCTGATCCGGCCAAAACAGTACACCAACCGCTCGGAGGCCCTGCGGGACCTGATCCGCAAGGAACTGGTCCCGCAGGAATGGATGAGTGGCAGCGATGTGGTCGGTACGATCTCTCTCATTTACGATCATCACAAGCGTGATGTTTTGATTCGTGTGATGGATATGCAGCACGACTTCCAGGAGGCGATTATCTCCACTCAGCACATCCATCTCGATCACCACAACTGCCTGGAGATCGTGGCTGCACGGGGGAAGGCGGAAGAGGTTCAGAGACTGGCCGATGCGCTCAGGTCCATCAAGGGGGTCCGCCACGCAACCCTGAGCATGTCCAGTACGGGA
>JAURXV010000081.1 GCA_030654195.1 Syntrophales bacterium
AATGTAGATCAGGTCAATGCACTCGCTCGGAAGCATCCGCATGACGTGCAGGCAGTCGCCGAAGAAAAGGCGGTTCAGGCCGTTCGGAAAAAGTTCGTCCTTCTCGTACCGCCTCTTGATGCCGGTTTCCACCCTGTCCACGAGTTGGAAAGGCAACTCGATGCGGGGATAATGCTGTTCAAAACGCCGCTCATGGTCGTAGCCCAGCGGTTCTTCCGCCACCGGCACGTGCCCGAACCGCGCCGGAATCTTGAAAAACGCCTTCTGTTCCGGCAGAGCCGTCGAGTAAGCCGCTTTGCCTTCTTCAACCTGCATGTCGGGTTTCTCAGACACGGCGCTTGCTCTCCTTGATCTTGGGCAAAACGACATCCGCGACGGCTTCGGTGACGATTCGGGCGACAAGTGTCTGCATGGACACACCCTCAAGCGCGGCTTTGACCCGTACCCGTTGGTGAACTTCCTCGGGCAAATCTACGTGGATTTTCTTTGTCTGTGCCTTGTCTTTTGTCATCGGCCTTTCTCCATAACGCATGGGTTGTTGACGAATGGTAGATTTCTACCATAGCGAAAGCATCAATGCAAGAACTTGGTTCCATTTGGTTCCATTTGTTGAAGGCGCTAAGGTCACAAAGCTGGTGTTGCCCCGGAACTGCCGTAGCGCCGGCTGCATGGAGGGCCGGGAAAGCGGGCTCCATTTTTACGGAGAGGCGGCCCGCTCCTGCCGTTCGCCGCCAGGGAACATTTATGTTAGCTAAAAAATCTTCCCCGGATTCATGAGCCCCTTGGGGTCGATCAGATTCTTGATCTGCCGCATCAGTTCGAAGCTCTCGCCGTGCTCCATCTGCATGAACTTGCGCTTGCCGATGCCGACCCCATGCTCACCCGTGCAGGTGCCGCCCATCTGGATGGCTTTCTCGACGATGGCCTGGTTGATGGCCTCGAGTTTCCCCCATTCCGTCCGGTTCGCGGGGTCGCCCGCCATCACGACGTGCAGGTTGCCGTCCCCGGCGTGGCCGAAGACGTAGCCGATGGCCCGCTGCGCGTCCACCGCCTGCTGCGCGAACACCACCATTTCGGGGTAGCGGGAGATGGGCACCGCGGCGTCCACGATCAGGGTTTCCTGCTTCGGGTGGGCGCGGTGGATGGTCTCCCATGCCTCATGGCGGGCGCGCCACAGCTCCTTGCGGTCGGCCTCCGCGGTGGCATACTGGAATCCGGTGGCGCCGCACTCCTCGCGCAGCACGCCGGGCTCGACGTCGGCCTGGAGGTCGCGGGGCCGGATGTCCAGGATGCGGTTCATGCGGATCAGATCCATCACGAGTCCGCCCCGCGCGGGTACGGGATTGCCCTCGGTGCTGGTACCGGCCCCCCAGGGGGTGACGGGCACATCGTTTTCGTAGGCCCAGGCCAGGATGCGCGAGACCTCTTCGGTCGTCACCGGCCAGTAGCAGGCGATCAGCAGCGACACGATGGCCGCCGCCACGAACGGTATCGCGGCCCAGGACACCTGGCTGAGGGGCAGCCCGGAAATGCCGCAGCTCACGAAGAGGCAAATTCCCACCGGGGGTGTGAGCATACCGATGGCGAGGTTGACCACCATGAGCACGCCGCCGGCAAAGAGCTTGGCGATGGACACGTTGGTCAGGAAGCCGAAGATCACCATCGGGATGGACGGCGGGATGATGACGCCGATTGCGGCCGGTGCCGCGGACCGGGAGGGGTTCCGGCGCTTCTTCGCCGCCGGGGAACATCTTTTTTAAGGTCCGCCGGAAACGTTCAGACCGGTCCCGATGCAAAGACTTGATCATGCGAAGAGTCGAGATTGACGATGGCCATGTCTTTGGCAACCTCGCTTGCCTATTAAGTCATTCCGGGCGTCATACCTTCAGAGTTCCTATGAAGGGGCCGGTCCTTTATGGTATTTACTTATCCGCATATTGACTGCGAGAAAAGCATTGAAGATTAACGCTTGCTATCATTATTAACGGTATGTTGAAAAATTAGAATATCTTTGACAAAAAACGTTTACAATTCAATTCGTTAAAGGAGGGATGATACAATGAAAAAATCAATAGCGCCCTTAATTGGGACTATCGTTTTGGGTATTACCCTTATTTCCTTTGATGCAAACGCTCAAATGGGGTCTCTTATGATGGGACTACTAGGCTTTGGCTCAAGGCAGGGGGTGATGAGCGGCGGAACGGCGTGGGGAACGGGGGTCTTTCGTTCTAATGGCGAGCGCATCTATTTCACTACCACGAGTGAGCGCGGTACAGCAATCACCTACACGGATGGTCCATTGTCGAGTGGTTGGATGATGATGGGAGGGCAACTGGTATGCGTTTCATGCCACGGCCCGAATGGACGGGGCGGCAAACACAACATGGGCATGATGCAGGTGATGGATGCCAAAGACATCCGCTGGTCTGTTTTGCAACGCGAATTCGATGCCGAAAAATTTCGACTGGCGGTTGTAAAAGGTCAAGATCCCGACGGCACGAAGATGAAACTAGACATGCCGCGCTGGAATATCAGCAACGAGGATCTGGCTGATCTGATCGCTTTCCTCAAAACACTGCCTTAAGTTTAGAACACGGGCAGTTGCGACCATTAGAGATTGCTTCCATCACATCATAGTATGGGGCAATTCGGTTGTAGCGCGTTTTTGTTTGTTCCGTCAGATTGATATCTATCTGGTTATTCATCTCTTCTGCCCGGATTCATGATCATACCTGCACGAATAGCCCTGAGAGTCATCAGGGGCTATCCTTCGAGGTCTTTTTTCATTCTCTCATACTCTTCCCTTGCGATTTCTCCCTTTGCGTAACGCCTCCTCAGGATATCCAGGGGATTTTCATTCTGTGTCGGCGTCTGGCCTTTTGTCTTTTGGGCCTCAACAACATAATAGATCAGTAATCCAATGACGATCAGAAATATTATCCACATGAACATCCCTCCATTTCCAAATCCGTAATGCATCATGCTCCTCCATCCACCGCGACCTTGCGGGCCAAAGTAACCCTCGCCGGCGCAGGACACAAGCAAACCGGTCATCAGCATCAAAGATAATCCAAGATATTTCTTCATCTTCTGGCCCTCCTCATTTTATAGAATCGAAGGCCCTCTTTAACTTACCTTCTATGGCCTCCGCGAGTTTTTGAAGTTCCATATTATCAATCATTTTCATGGCAATAGTCGGCCGTATAACGGAAAGTACCGTTTTGCTACCCCTTTCATAGACAATAACGTTACAGGGAAGCATAAGTCCGATGTTTTCCTCGGCAAGGATCGCTTTGTATGCATTCGGAGGATTGCAGGCACCCAGGATAATGTATTTCCCCATGTCAAGGCCCAGCTTTTCCTTCATTTTTTCCTTGACGTCGATTTCTGTCAGTACCCCGAATCCTTCTTTTTTCAGCGCCTCTCTCGCCAACGCAATGACTGTCTCATAAGGGATATCAAACTCCTTGGTAAAGCCATAATGGATCATGTCTGTCCTCCTTCCTGTTAATGTTTTCCTTCTCTTTTATGCTGGAGGTAGCGATTGGGCTCTGCCTCTATGATAACTACCAACTTGAAACGGGGTTGAACAAATCCGGAGATCTGCCCTGTTCCTACTCCCCTCTGAACGGGATTTGGGTAATCTCTTCACGGGGTGCGCCATTAAACGGGTTCAAGTTTACGATTAATGTGCTCATGCTCCCTTGAGAAGTCAAGAGAGAGGGCTTTTATTCATTAGCAACTGAAAGGATAGATGTCTTTCAAAAGTATCGGATGCTTGACAAGGAAGAAATACATTTCCAGCAAGTACGGAGACATCGGAATAACCACAATGATGATCTTGTAAAAAGTCTTAAAAGTTTTAAATTTGGAACGGCTTCGGGAAAAGTCTTCCGGCAAGGCGCACGAATCCTTGGAGCGAGGAGGGGAGGAAGGAATCAGCAAATCGCGGCACCAGGTCTTTGCCATGGACTATCCGCCCAAGGAATGACGCTCCCTTTGCTGCAGCCATCCTTCCGGATCTTCCAGATACTCCATTTCTTCGGTCGATATTATCTGGTAGGTCTTGATTATTTCAGGCTGCTCTAGGAGCGGCTCGATTTCTCTGTACATCGCAACTCGTTGCTCAGATGCCTCCCATTTCTTCCAGGATTCAACATTCGCCCACGTACTAATTACCGCTATAGAGCCGTTGTCCTCGGTATTGACCAGGGTTTCGCTGCTGACATATCCTCGCTGTGCCATGGCGGCAATCCTGATCTGCCGGATCAGCTTAGAAATGTTCTCTCGTTTCTTCAATTTCCGCTCAATAAGTACCCTTATCATAGCCAACCTCCTAATACCGACGTTCTGAAAATCCGAAGAGCACGCGACAACCGCTACATTACGCATCGAAGTCTCGTATTTTCATCAAGATTGACGTTTTACTGACAAGGAAGTTGTCAGTATCAACCTGCCACCTACGAGACCACATAAAGACTAAACCACCATTATTCCCAGTTGCTTCTGCGCCTTTTGAAAATGCTTTGCGGCAAGGTTTATTCCCAAGGAAGGAAACAGGCGGTTAATCCACCAAAATAGCTTCCACCACGACGGCACGATAATGATGGCTTTGTTTTTAGCAACGGAATTGATCGCCTTGTATGCAAAGACATCGGGGGGCATCGGCTTTAGTTTTTCCCACAACTGACGCATTTTTTCAGGAGGAATCTCTACGGACATTCTGCCGTATCTTCCACCTTCCAGGATGGGGGTGCGAATGACTCCGGGGCATAGAACACTGACGTACACCCCAGATGAAGCGGCTTCGGCCCGCAGTGATTTGGAAAGACCGACAACAGCATGCTTGGTTGTTGCATAGGCTACCGCACCGGGAGAGGGAATAAGGCCGGCCATTGATGCCGTATTGACGATGTGTCCGAATCCCTGGTTGATCATTATCGGGTAGGCTGCCTGAACGCCATTGATCACCCCGCGAAGGTTGACATCCACTATCTGATTCCAATCTTCAATACTGTAATGTCTGACGTTGCCGCCAATTACGATCCCCGCATTATTTAAAATATAGTCCAAACGACCAGTTCGTGCAGTGGTTTCCAGCACAAGCTGTTCCACGGCAGAATAGTCGGTCACGTCAATCTCCCAAGCTCTTGCTTTGCCGCCTGAAGCCCGGATTTCCAAGGCTGCCTCTTCTGCAAGCCGGATCTGCCGATCGGCCAATGCCACTTCGCAGCCGCGTTTTGCCAGTTCCCTGGCGAGTGCCCGCCCGATTCCGGAAGCACCGCCTGTGACAATGGCAGTGGCGTCATTAAAAATCCGAATAGTTTTATTTGATGACATAATGACGACCTTCTCCAGTTTATTTCCGTTTGAAATCAAGCATTTTCTTCAGGGACGACGTTTTACTGGTAGAAGTACGCATGAACTGGCTGAATCTTTATTAAGACTATCCGACCAGCGATAGACTGACCCGCACGAGGTCATCGGAGGCGCGGCTGCGGGTCATCCCCAACTTTTTGCAAAGCGCGGTCATCCGGCCGTTCGTCGGTTCAAGAAATCCGTAGAATTCCTTCAGCCCGCGCTCCGCGGCGATCCCGATGAGCACGTCCAGCAGCTTGGAGGCCAGCCCCCGTCCCTGAAAGTCGTCGTGAACGATGATCGCAAATTCCCCGGCGACGCCGTTGGCGTCGATCGTGAGGCTTCCGATGCCGACGATGCGTTTTTTCTGATCCGTCCGCGTCTCGGCCACAATGGCCATATCCCGATCGTAGTCGATGTGGCAGGAGCGCACGTGCATGGCATGGCTGATCTGCTTGAAGTTCTGGTAGAACCGGGAGCGGATCGTCGCCTCCGACACGGTGGTCAACAGCTCATGTTCCAGCGGTTCATCCTCGGGACGGATGGGGCGGAGGATGACCTCGGTTCCGTCGGTCAGACGCCAGGGCATCACGTACCGTGTGGGATAAGGGGTGATCACCAGGTGTGCGTAGGCCGATGCCTTTTCGGCGAAGACATTCGGGTCCAGCAGGATCCGGGCGTCCAGCGCGATCGCCTTCCCCTGGCAGATGGCGAGGGGATTGATGTCCATCTCCCGGATCTCGGGGAAATCGATGATCATCCTGGAGAAACCCACCAGGATCTTCTCCAATTGGCGGAGATCGGCGGGAGGTTTCCCCCGATAGCCCTGGAGCATGCGGTAGATGCCCGTCTCCTCCATCAGCCGCCGGGCCAGGGTCTGGTTCAGAGGCGGCAGGCCGATAGAGAAGTCCTTGAGCAGCTCCACGTCGATTCCTCCACTGCCAAACAGGATGACGGCGCCGAAGTGGCGATCCTTCTTCGCCCCAAGGATGAGCTCGTAATCGATGCGCTCGACCATCTTCTGGACGGTTACGCCCTGCACCTTTGCCTGCGGGGCGAACTGGCGGACCCCGTCGAGGATGTGGTGATAGGCGATCTTCAGCGCCGCCTCGCAATCGATGGCCGTGATGACGCCGCCCGCGTCCTGGCGGAAAATGATGTCGGGAGAGGCAACCTTGAGAACCACGGGGTACCCCATATCAAAGGCGGCGGCCAGGGCGTCCTCCAGGGTGATTGCCATCCGGGAAGGGATGACGGGGATGCCATAGTTGCGGAGGAACTTCCGTGAGTCATCCTCCGTGAGGATTGAACAGGCCTCCCGGTTGGCTCGCCGGATGAGGGCCTTGAGATGGTTTTTCGGCGGGGCTTCGTCCTGCGGAAGTTCCGCCGGCGTCTCCTGCAGGAGTTCGAGGTTTCGCTCATATTGGGTCATATAAATATGGGCGCGGACGGCGGCCTCCGCCGTTTCATAGGCGGGGATGCCCGTCTCCACCATCCGCTCGCGTCCCCGTTGCACCTCCCGCCCCCCCATCCAGGCCGTCAACAGGGGTTTGTCCGTCTTTGCCGCCGTCGCGATCAGGGCCTCCGCCAGTTCCTCGGGGGGGGCGAAGTCTTGGGGGGTGTAGATGGTCAGGAGCCCGTCCACGCCGGGATCCTTCAGGCAGATCTCCGCGGCCTTCGCATACCGGGAGGTATCGGCGTCGCGGAGGAGATGGACGGGATTTCCCCGGTTCCAGCAGGGGGGAATGAGGGCGTCCAGATCCCGGATGGTCTGTTCGGACAGCTCCGCCATCTTGCCGCCGGCGCACAGCAGTTGCTTGTTGGCGATGATCCCGATCCCTCTGGCGTTTGTCATGATGGCCAGCCGAGGTCCCCGGGGGCGGTTGCGGGAATACAGGACGCCGGCGGCGTTGAAGAGGTCCTGGGCCTCGCGGACCCGGACGACGCCAAGGCGGCGAAAGAGGGCGTCGTAGACCCTTTCCGGGCCGGCCATCGCGCCCGAGTGGGTCAGGCCTGCGCAATCGCCATCCTCCAGTATCGGGGGTTTGAGCAGGATGATGGGCTTGCTGCGGGCGAAGCAGCGGACGGCGCTCACGAATCGTTTCACATCGCCGACGATATCCTCCATGTAGAGGATGATGCTCTTCGTATGGGGGTCTTCCAGGAGAAAATCGATAACATCCCCGAAATCCACGTCGATGGCGGAACCCAGGGAAACGACCATGCTGAAGCCGATGTGGGAGCTCATGCCCCAGTCGAACAGGGTTCTGCCGAAGCTTCCCGCGTCGGAGACGAAGGCAATGTTTCCCTTTTCCGGGTTCTCCGGAAGGAAGGTGGCGTTGAGGTTCACGGGGGGCCGCATGATTCCGAGACAGTTGGGGCCGAAGATCCTCATGCCGTAGGTCTTGTTGATTTTGAGGATCTCCTCCTCCAGGCGCCTTCCCGCTTCGCCCGTTTCCCGGAAACCGGCGGAAATGATGATGAGACCCTCCACACCGGTCCGGCCGCAGGCGTCGACGATTCCCGGGACCGTGGCGGCGGGGGTTGCAATGACGGCCAGATCGATCGGTTTGGGGACGGCGCCGATGTCCCTCCAGCAGGGGTTTCCCAGAATCGTTTCCCGGTTTGGATTGACGGGATAGACCGTCCGATCGCCGGAAGCGAGGGCATTTTCCAGGACGGCCCGCCCGAACGTCCCTTCCCGTTCCGTGGCGCCGACTACGGCGATCGTCCGTGGATTGAAGATCTTCTGCAGATCACCCATGCCATTCTCTCCTTCGCGCGCGCGTAATGAGCCCGAATGCAGCAAGTGTACACCGGCTCCCCTTTTCATGGGAACGACCACGGATACCATTCAGGGCGAATTTCAGAGGTGGCGGCTATATTAACGATTGTAATCCGAAAATGCAACATTTTTTCGGAAAAATCCCCCGTGAAGCGGCCGCCGAACCATGATATAAGGGGCCCGGTGAGGTTTCCCAATAATTTGCCATGTCGGGTGAAAGGAGAAATAAGGATGGGCGGACCAAGACGATTGAGATATTGTGTGAACAATGAGTGGCGCGAGTCTCAGACATCGAAGTACATGCCGGTGACGAACTCCAGCACGGGGGAGGTGATGGCGGAGGCGCCCTGCTGCACGGTGGCGGAGGTTGAAAGCGCGGTGGCGGCGGCGAAGGCGGCCTTTCCGGGATGGTCTTCGACGCCGATCCAGGACCGGACGGGTGTGATGTTCCGGTTCCGGGGTCTTCTCGAATCCCATATGGAGGAGTTGACGCTCTCCGTGTCGATGGAGTTGGGGAAGAATCTGGAGGAGGCCCGGGGGGACGTGATCAAATCGATGGAGGTGGTGGAGATGGCCTGCGGCGCCCCGATCCTGATGCAGGGCGACGCGTTGATGAACATCTCCACCGGCCATGATACGGTGATGTACCGGGAGCCCGTCGGCGTCTTTGCCGGGATCGTCCCTTTCAACTTTCCGGCGATGATCCCCTTCGGCTGGATGATCCCGTTGTGCATAACGGTGGGCAATACCTTTGTGCTGAAGGCGGCCAGCCTGACGCCGCAGACGGCCATGCGGGTTCTGGAGCTTCTGATTGAGGCGGGGTTGCCCAAGGGGGTCGTGAACCTTGTCACCTGCAGCCGCAATGAGGCGGAACTGCTGTTGAAGCATCCCGACATCCGGGGAATCTCCTATGTAGGTTCCACTTCGGTCGGCCTCCACATCTACTCCACCGCCGCGGCGCATGGGAAGCGGGTCCAGGCGCTCTGCGAGGCGAAGAATCACGGCCTGGTCCTTCGCGACGCCGCACTGGAGCGGGCCGCCCTGGGAATCATCAACTCGACGTTCGGTTGTGCAGGGATGCGCTGCATGGCGCTGCCGGCGCTCTGCGTCGAGGAAGCCTGCGCCGATGAGTTCCTCTCCTACCTGCTGAAGTTCGCCAGACAGCGGAAGGTGGGCTGCGCCTACCTTCCGGAGACGGAGCTGGGCCCCGTCGTCTCGGCGGAGCATAAGGAGTCCGTCATCAACTGGATCAACAAGGGTGTCGAGGAGGGGGCCGAGCTGATTCTGGACGGCCGGAACGTCGTCGTGCCCGGCTTTGAAAACGGTCACTTCGTCGGTCCGACGATCTTCGATCGTGTGACCCCGAGGATGTCCATCGGAAACTGCGAGATCTTCGGTCCTGTAACCACCATCAAGAGGGTCAAGGATTTTGAGGAAGGGCTGGCCATCATGAACGGCAGCCGGTTCGCCAACGGCTCCTGCATCTTTACGCAGAACGGCCATTATGCCCGGGAGTTCGTGCGGCGGACCCATGGCGGGATGGTGGGGGTGAACGTGGGCATTCCCGTGCCCGTTTCATACTTTCCTTTCGCGGGCCACAAGGACTCCTTCTTCGGCGATCTCCACGTGATGGGACGGGACGGGGTCGCCTTCTACACGGAATCGAAATGTGTGACCAGCCGATGGTTCAGTGAAGAGGACAAGAAGGAGACGAAGATCAGCACCTGGGAAGGAACCATCACGCGGAAGTAGCCTAACGGAAAGGGAAAAAGGGGGGGAAAAGCGCTCTCCTTCACCGCCGCCAGCAACAATTTTGAGCTGGCCATCGCGGTGGCGGTCGGTGTCTTCGGGATCAACCACGGGGCGGCTTTTGCCGCGGTGATCGGCCCGCTGGTGGAGGTTCCCGTGTTGATCAGCCTGGTCAACGTAGCGTTGAAGTTCAAGGAAAGGTACTTTCCGGGGGCGAAGGAATCCCCGGAGGGTGTCTGCCGAGTCGAGGTGAAGCGGTGAGCAGCAGCAGACCATGCGGCATCCGTCGGAGATTCCGGAATCCGGGGAAGTTTTTTGAACAAGGGGACGATCAGCGTGAAACATAACCACAGCCGTAGCCACAATCATGAACAGCCGGCGTCGCTGAAATACCTGATCTTCGCCATCGTGATCAACGGCGGGATCGTGGCCTTCGAAATGTTTTTCGGCCTGATGATTCAGAGCATGGCGTTAATCTCGGACGCCGTCCACAACCTGAGCGACATCGCGGCTATGATCTTCAGCTACTGGGCGGAGAAGGTGTCGCGTCGTCCCGCCGATGCCCTGAAAACGTACGGCTATCGCAAAATGGGGTTTATCGCCGCTTTTGTCAACAGCATCGTCCTTTCCGTCGTCATCGCCTTCATCTTCTGGGAGACCCTCAAGAGGTTCACGACGCCCATGGAAATCCCCGGGAGGGAGATGCTCTGGGTCGCCGTCGTGGCGTTCGTCGGAAACGGGGCGGCCACGCTGTTGTTGCAGAAGATCTCGGCGCGGAACTTCAACATGAAAAGCGCCTGGCTCCATTCGCTTCAGGACGCCCTGTTTTCCCTCGGGGTCATTGTCGGCGCCCTTTTGATCACCTTCTTCGGCTGGCGTCTCGTCGATCCTATCATCTCGCTGGCGATCTGCATCGTCATTGCCCGCGAAATCTACAAGATCGTCCGGCAGGCGGTCAACTCCCTGCTGGACGCCGTGCCGCCCGGCATCGATTTCACCGGGGTCCGAAACGACCTGCTGGCGATCCCAGCCGTGGCAGAGGTCAACGATCTCCACATCTGGCAGACCGGCGCCGATCAGAAGCTGCTCTCCGCCCATCTCGTGTCCGGGGAGGATTTGCCCGACCACGAAGCGATCGTCCGCTCGGTCCAGGAGATGCTGCTTCACAAGTACGGGATCAACCACACGACGCTCCAGATCCTGCCCTTCTCGGCCGGGGAGATGGAGCACTGCAACCACTGCAATTGAGGGATGTTTTCGTGAATGTCAATACCCCGGAGGAATTCGAAAAAGACAAAACAGGAGGATCCTTATGACAGTCAAGGCAGTTTCGTTTGTAGCAAAGTCGGGCACCGGCAAGACGACCCTTCTGGAGAAGGTCATCGCCCGATTGAAGGAGAGAGGCTACAGGGTCGGCGTTATCAAGCATGACGCCCACCGTTTCGACATCGACCATCCGGGAAAGGACAGCCACCGCTTGACCTCTGCCGGGGTAGACACCATGCTGCTCTCCTCTCCCGAAAAACTGGCGCTGGTGAA
>JAURXV010000086.1 GCA_030654195.1 Syntrophales bacterium
CAGCTTTGCCGGGGATCAGCCGCCGGAGGAACCGCCTCTCCACGACGGAGATCCCCGAAAAGAGGCAGCGCCGGACGCCTCGGTTCCCGAGGAGGTCTCTGAAATCGCAGATTTCGCCGCTCGCGTCGAGGCAGACGTTTAGCAGCGGGCCGTTGCTGCGGAGGGCGAGAGTGACCTCACGGCCCCCTGCCGCATGGGCAGTTAGCAGCCGCGACAGCGGAAGGTCGGAGAGGATGTCGCCGTTGTAAACCAGGATCGTCTCCTCTTCCTCGAGGAGATCTTCGATATTTTTCAGCCCACCGGCCGTGTCGAGGAGAACCGGCTCGTGGCGAAAGAGGATCGGCTTCCCCCGCCGGCTCCCGCCGGGAAAGACCTTGTCGTAAGCCGCCGCGCAGTGGTGGGTGTTCACGATGAACCGCTCGACGCCGATCGAAAGGCAGTGGTCCATCGCAAAGGTGATGAGCGGGCGGCCGCCAATCGGCAGCAGCGGCTTGGGGCAGTTCATCGTCAGCGGGCGGAGGCGCGTCCCGAGCCCCGCCCCGAGAATAAAGGCCGTCCGGATCTTTGAGTCGTTCATCGCTGCATCATCCTTGAACCATATTTCCTGTCTCCCTCCCCCTCGACGGGGGAGGGTAGGGGTGGGGGCGGTTTTCATCACCTACTCTGCCTCCCCTAAAAAGACAAAAGCGCCCCAGTAGTAGGGATTGTCATGGCCGTAGCGGGACTTCACCGTTTCCCGCTGTTTGAGAGCCGCATTGCGAAGTGCCTCGGCGCGATTCATTTTGCCTGATTGCAGGTTCTCGTAGAAAGAAACCATCAATTCCTTCGTCTCCCGGTCAGGAACCTCCCAGAGACTCATGACGAGGCTCTTCGCGCCCGCCTGGGTGAAGGCCCTTCTTAGCCCATAGACCCCTTCACCGTTCTTGACGTCCCCCATCCCCGTCTCACAAGCCGACAGGACCACCAGATCGGTCCCTCGGAGATTCAGGCCGAGAATCTTCTCTGCCGTCAGGATGCCCTCTGTGACGCCCTCCTGGGCCAGGGAACGGTTTGCCCCCGCCAGGGCGAGGCCGGCACGGAGGAAGGGGTTCTCGATGCGGACCGGCTTCTTACCTGAAGGCGCTTCCCTGGCGGTGATGGTAATCCCCCGGCTTTTTTGATCCATCAGGGAGGACCAGTCCTGGTCTGAGAGGAAAAAGCCATGGGTGGCCAAGTGCAGGATCCGAGGGCTTTTCCTTTGCATCAGGACCGACTCCCTTGCCTTTTCCCCGGTGTAGGTATCGGAAGTAGAACGGCCCAAAAGGGCGGCGATGGCCTCCACTTCTTCCTTCGTCCCCGGCAGTCGTGAGAAGGTGATCCCCTGCATCTGACGGGAGCGGGTCAAGGGTCTTTCTTTTTCTCCCGTTGTTTGTTTGGCGGCCAGGTCGAAATCCGGGTCGCCCAACAAAAGGGACTTCTGTCCTTTTTCCTTGATCATGCCGTAACCGGCAATATCCCTCCCGGTGGAGACGTAGTGAAAAGTATGCGTCTCAATGAGATAACGGCCTTTGTCATCCCGCAGAACCTCAAAGGGGATGAGGTTGAGGCCGCCGTCAGGGGAAAGAAAGATTTGTCTTGATTTACCGAGGACTGATGACAACGGGGTGAAGATCACCCGGTAGAGATCATTGCTCTGTTTCGCCAGAACATCGGGCATGGTTTTGCTGTTTCCCAAGGATTTCTTGAAGGCTGCCGCCTTCTGGTCGATGCTGTCGGCATCGCCGAGATCGACCAGAGAGACATCGGAATCTTTTCCGGGGGAGAGGACAAAAGCGAGGTAGCGGGAGGCGCCCCACTTGCCGGTTTTGAAATCATAATCCTGAATCCGGGCCATCTCGATGAGGATTGCACCTTTGGGTAAAGCGGAAGCGACGGTGGCTGTTGTGGCTATTCTGGTTTTTCTTTGCTGAGCGAATGCCTGACTCAGGCGGCTAAGTTGTCCCTCCAGGGTTTCCTTCTGGCTGGTCAGATCAATGATGCGTTTCTGATAGGCTTCAGGGCCTTCCTTTCCAGGTCCCCCTAAGACAAGCCGTGCCAGTTCCTGCCGGATTCCGATCAGTTTCGAGAAGATTTCTTGTGTCTGGGGGTTGTCACCAGCGGCAAGGACATCCTGTATCCGCTTCTGGGCTTCAAGAAGGATACCTTTCCGGGCGAGCCAAACATCCAGGGCGTTCCTTACGGCTTTGGGATTGTCTGGGAAGCGCTGCCTGACGAGGTTGAGGTAAGCGAAAAAGTTGTCCTCCCGGGTTGCCAGGAATTGCGTTTGTTGGGCTTCCGGGGCAAAGCCGAGGATCTGCTCGATCTGTTTTCGGTCAATTCCCTGAGCACGTTCCATAAGGTTAAGGGCCTCTCCGTTACGTCCTTGGATCGCATAGAGTACAGCCAGATTGTTCAGGGCAGGGCCGGTATCGGGATGTTCTCCCCCTATGGCTTTCTCATATATCGCCAATGATCTCCGGTAGAGGGGCTCCGCCTTCTCATAGGCCCCCACGTCACAATAAAGTTTGGCCAAGTTGTTCAGGGATTGTGCGGTGTCGCGATGATTTGCTCCCAGAACTTTCTCCCTGATTGCCAGGGATCGCCGGTAGAGGGGTTCCGCCTTCTCATAGACCCCCATGTTATTATAAAGGGAGGCCAAGCTGTTTAGGGAAGTTGCGGTGTGGGGATGTTCTGCACCAAGTGCTTTCTCACAGATTGCCAGTGCTTGCCTGTGGAGAGCCTCTGCCTTGTCGTAGGTTCTCATGTTTTCATAGAGCACGGCCAAGTTGTTCAGGGATCGGGCGGTGTCGGGATGATTCGGCCCCAAAGAATTTTCACTGATCGCCAGTGCGCGTTTGAAGAGGGGTTCTGCCCTGTCGTAGGAGCCCATGTCATAATAAAGCCCGGCCAAGTTGTTCAGGGATTGGGCGGTGTCGGGATGATTTGCTTCCAGAACTTTCTCCCGGATTGCCAGGGATCGCCGGTAGAGGGGCTCCGCCTTCCCGTAGGCCCCAAGGGTCCTATAGAGTTCGGCCAGGTTGTTCAGGGAAGTAGCGGTGCTGGGATGCTCCGGCCCCAGCGCTTTCTCACAGATTGCACGAATTCTTTCTGATAAGGGGATAGCCTCTGTGTATTGGCCCTGCGTATAGAGTCTTATAAACTCCTGGTTCAGTTCCTTGGCCTTCTGAAGAGAGTCCTCGTTTGACCAGGCAGGTGTACTGGCCAAGAGAGTCGCTAATACAATGAGAACGCTTTTTCCCAGGTTCATTTCATCTCCCTCAGTATCTGCCTCTTTCAGAAGACAGCCTCATCCGAATTTAAATTTACCTTCTCGGGAGCGGTGGTGATAATAGCATCTACCTTTTCTACCAGAGTTGGTTAAAAGGCACTGTAACGTTATTATTATGGTTAAATTTTTCATTTTGCTTTTTGAGATCATCAAACAAAGCACTATCGGTAACTGTCACCATGTAACCCTTTGACGTATCGCCAATTACTACCCCATGTGTCGTCGCAACGCCACTTTTCGCCCACTCGAATGCCATAACGGCACATAGAACCGCGTCCAGATTGTCCTGATCCGACTTGTTTGGTTTTCGTATCATTGGTTTCGCTTTTTTGAGCTTTGACGCCCATTCCTTCATACCATCGATTTTTTGCTTCTCTCCATAAGCTTCGACATCGATACATATTTTATTCCAATCATCAATATCAAAGTTCCTATTGGCGGGATTGTACTTAGCGCACTTACCTCTCTTATAATAGCATGGAAAGAGACCGAGAATATTCAGGCAAGGATAGACTTCGATATAGTATTTACCTGAATTAAATGGTTTTTGTTGTCCAATATCAGGCTTTTCTTTATATTCCAGATCCTTTAGCTGTTCCAGAAAACCCCATATCGGCGCTTTATCACCGAACATGCTATCTTTCTTTCTATTTGAAGGTTGCACGCCGCCCTTAAGCCGGGAAACTATCTTGGCAACAACTCTTTCTACCGCTCGCATTCCAGTTTGATTTTGCACTATGGTCGGCTGATCAATGGCGAGGACATGAAGTTTTGGCTCGGGTTGAAATGCCTGAATCACATCAATGACGTCTTGAAATTTTGCCTTTGATGGTACACAAAATTTTCGAACTCCATTATTTTCTTCTATATGTGCCAAAGCACCGGGGTTATTGTTTGCCCAAGCCGAATCAAATCCGCTGTAAATGTTCATTTTCGTTTCTTTTGGATGTCGATGTAATGAACCTTCCGGTTGAGATCCGCCGTAATCCGACATAATTCGGGGACATCTATATCAGTCGTATTGACACGTCTATTGTTTCTTTTAAGGATATTCCGGGGAAATAATACCATTTATTTGTTGTTACCTACCTTATCCGCCTTGTCCTTTAATGCCGATCGCGCACTCTCCTCGACACGGCGAGCGATACGGACACACTTTTCGCATATCTCTCGATCCGATATTGCATCCGGTAAGACACTGAAAAGAGGGTATCGGTGCGTTATGCAGGCAAGCGTTCAGATGATTTTGACTCGGTTATCTTTGCGACCACTTCATCGGGCAGAGGCACTTTTTGACGAACAAAATTGAAGATTTTCTCTGCCTGCTTTGTGGCAACCGCCACTTCCTGGGCTTCGGGTTCCATGATCATATCCGGATAACGGTAGGCCGTGGCAAAAGGGCTTAATTCTTCCGCGTCGTGAAGGATTTCCGCGAAAGTTTCGTCAATTGCCTGGCAAAGCTCAACGAGTAACCGAAGATTATGGGACTTCTGCGGAGGTTGCTGCTTATAGGATAGGTACCCCTTCAGTGCCTTTTCGGCGCATTGTTGAGTGTGATAAATGGCCGTGTCCAAGACGGGTTCTTGATCCTGGGCGAGTTTCTTTGCTGAAATCAGATCATGATAAGCTTTGATCAGCCAGGATTCATAAGGCTTCATATAGGATGGTGCCCTCCTTCTTGATTTTATGGCAAAGCGTGGAGACATCCTGGGAAAGCTCTTCAAATTCCTGTTTTGTGTGGACGATAATGTCTTCGTTGATTTTTAAACCGCGCAAGGCCCGGACACCCCTGACGGAACGTCTGTAAGGCTTTTCCTTTGACTGATCGACAACGACCAGCACATCCAGGTCGCTCTCCTCATTGGCCTGCCCCCAAGCATGGGAGCCGTAGAGATAAATTGCCGACGGATGGTATGTCTCTACCAATATATCTTTTAAGGCGTCGATTGTCTGCGATTTTGTCACTGTCCAACCTCCATCCGTGTATCTCTTCCATTTCGAAATCTATATCAATCGCATTGAGATGTCTATTGCTTCTTGTAGGGTTGATCCCGGTATCAACTTCAGCCCCCAAGGGGCGTGGCGACAGAGGACAAGAGCGAATGCGTATCGAGATAGCGGTTAAACGCTAACGATTTTAGGATGATTCTTGCGGAAGACGATACAGAAAAATTGGGGGGATATCAAGGGGAAATAATGTCGGTGTCGGGAGCAAGGGTTATTCATTGTCCATCAAAGGCGGATGAACATTACTGCTCTTTTTTTCCGAACGCGGGATCGATCTTGATCAGCGCTGCGACGATGAAGCCGGGGATCGTCGAGATGAGGATCCAGAGGAAGAAGCCGGAATAGCCCAACTGCTCCTGGATCCAGCCGCTCGACATCGCCGGGATCATCATTCCGAGGGCCATGATCCCCGTCGCGATCGCGTAGTGGACCGTCTTGTACTCCCCCTCGCAGACCATGATCATGACCAGCGAATAGGCGGTGAAACCGAAGCCGTAGCCGAACTGCTCCACCGCTATGGCGGCGTTGATCACATAGAGGCTCTCCGGCATCGCCCGGGAGAGATAGATGAAGATCGCATCCGGCAGGTGCATCGCGCAGACCATGATCCAGAGCCAGTATTTGAGACCATTCCGGGAGATGACCCAGCCTCCGAGCAGCCCCCCAAGCATCAGCGCGATCGCCCCGACCGTCCCGTAGACGATCCCCACCTCGCTGGTCGAAAGTCCCAGCCCTCCCTTCGTCCGCGGGTCGAGCAGAAACGGGGCGACCATCTTGACGAGCTGCGCCTCGGCAAATCGGTAGAGAAGGAAGAAGGCAAGAATCGAGACGATCTCCTTCCGCCGAAAGAAGGTGGCGAACCCCCGGACAAATGCCGCGGAGGCGCTCCGGGAGAGGTCGCGGGGAACCGGCCGGTCCGCCGCCGGACAGGGGAGGGCGAAGAGGTGGTAGAGAAACAGGGCCAGCATGATCGCGGCCAAAAGGAAAAAGGTTATCGACCAGGCGGAGGCCACGCTGAAGCCGCGCGTCTCCAGGGTCCCGGCCAGAACGACGAGGATCCCCTTGGCGGCGATCATCGCAATCCGGTAGAAGATCGTCCGCACGCCGACGAAGGCCGCTTGCTGGTACTCCTTGAGGCCGAGCATGTAAAAGCCGTCGGCGGCGATGTCGTGGGTCGCCGAGCTGAAGGCCATGATCCAGAAAAAGGCGAGCGTGTAGCGGAAAAAGGCGGGCGCCGGGATCGTCAGCGCGACGCAGGCGAACGACGCCCCGAGGACGAGCTGCATCGCGACGATCCAGAACCGCTTCGTCCGGAACATTTCAACGAACGGACTCCAGAGCGGCTTGATCACCCAGGGGAGATAGAGCCAGGAGGTGTAGAGGGCGATCTCCGTGTTGGAGATGCCGAGCCGCTTGTAGAGGATGACCGAGACGGTCATCGCCATCACGTAGGGGGCGCCCTCCGCGAGATAGAGGGTCGGGATCCAGAACCAGGGGTTCCGCACGGCCGGTTTCGCCAGTTTCATTTGGTCCGCAGATCCTTCCTTTTAATATCGCTTCACCAGCGCGGCGCCCTGGAAGTAATGACGGAGGATCTCCTCCGCCCCGCATCCTCTCTCCGCCATCACGGCGGCGCCGATCTGGCAGAGGCCGACGCCGTGGCCCCAGCCCGCGCCGTAAAGGGTAAAGCGGGAGGGAACGCCGGAGGAGTTCCGCTCCGTGGAGACGATGAAGGCGCTGCTCATCAGGTGACTCGGCGAGAGCCAGCGGCGGATCTCCAGTTCTTTCCCGACAACGACCGAGGCCTTGCTCCCCTCGACCCTGAGACGCCGGATCCGGCCTGAGGGGCCGCGTTCGAGGGGTGTGATGCTCTGTAAAACGCCGAAGTCGATCCCCGATTTTTCGCGCAGGATTCCTTCCAGCTCCTCCCGCGCATAGCCCACCTGCCAGCGGAAGAAATCGGCCGTCTCCCGGTCGAACGCAGGGAGGATTTTCTTCAACAGATCCGGATCGTTGGTGTGGCAGTAGACATCCGGGCAGCCGAGGATCCAGCGCTCCGCATCCGCCTCCGTCCGGATCGGCGCGTGGGGCGCCGCGGCGTCGAAGATGTGGGAGAGGTAGGGCACCGCTTTCTCCTCCCAGCAGGTCGCGTAATCCTCGGTCAGGCCGCCGCACGCCTTGTGGTAGCGGGCGTCGCAGATCTCGCCGTCCCGGAGCAGGAAGACGCCCCGCGTCTCCCGGACGGCCTCCGCCGCCTGCCCGGCCGCCAGGCCGGTGATTCCCTGATAGCGCTGGCAATGGTCGTCGGCGCAGACGTCGAAGAGGTCATGATCCTCGCGGTCATACCAGCGGATGATCTCCCCCTCGTGCCGGAGCGTTCGTTCCGCCGCGCGGTCCTCCCCGGCTTCCCACTCCTTGCGCCGGAGCATCGCGACGAGCCAGCTCCGCGAGGCGATGGCGTGCGCCTTCAGGAATTCGGACGGCGCCTCGCTGCCCATCTCCGACGAGACGACGCTCGCGAGGTACGTCTCCACGGGAAGCTCGTTGACGGCGGTGACCTTTCCGCCGCCTGCCGCCAGAAGTGTCAGCTCTCCGGGAAAGGTCTGCTCCTCCCGGCGTTCCCAGTGGAACCGGACGCCGATCGTCACCTCATGGAGGGTGAATGTGGCTCCGTTTTCGGGGCTCAGCCGGATCTCCTGCCCCCGGAGGATCTCCCGGCCGAAGGCGTCGTGCAGCGCGACGGCGCCTTCGGCCGGATGGGCGGAAAAATCGCCCTCCAGCGACACCCCCTCCGACCGGTAACGGCCGTTGAACCGCCCCCGGATTTCGGGATAGCCGTCGCAGATCCCGACCCTGATTATCGGTTCTTCCATCAATACACCCCTTAAATAGAGACAGAGCCCCTATTATTTTCTTTCGTCCTGTGGCCCGGAAAAGCCGGTGAAAATAGGGGGACAGCGCCCCTATTTATTCCGCCTTCTCGAAATGGTGGTAATCCTGCACGTGGTCGAAATCGCCCCCCCAGCGCCAGCCCCGCTCGATGAATGCGCAAACCACCGGATGCTCGTTCGTGAAGGTCCCCGGACTGCCGGGACGATAGACCGCCCCTGCAGGGGCGATCCGGCCGTCCGGATAAACGGCCGGGTTTTCCCGTGGGTTGATATCCACCGCCCGACCCAGCGCGTGGCGGGAAAGGCGGTCCGTCCCCGTGATCGTCCGGTAATTGAAAGCCGAGCTGTTGTCCGCGGCCATCGACGCCTCATCGGACCATCCGTACCGGGTGATGGGCACGATGCTCGAGATCGGGAACCGCCACCGCTCCATCAGCGCAAAAAGCTCCCCAATCTCCGCGGCCAGATCCCGGTGGAGAAGGAACTGGCCGGCATGCGGTCGGCCGTCGAACCCGGCATAGCGGACATCGAACAGGCAGAGTCTCTCCAGAATCTCCCGGGGCGCCGACGTCCCGAAGACCGCCTGCCGGAAATCCATCGCGCTGTCCACGATCATGCCGCAATCCGCCATAGCATCCCCCCTGCCACCACCGCCGAGCCCTTTCCCCATGACCGTTCACCCACGCCGCCATGGTTGCGTTTTGCTCCCTTCTATCGCGATTTCCCCATTTGATCAATCGGGAAAACAGGGGCGGCCGCCATCGCGCCGCCGCCTCGGCCGCAGGTTTACCGCAGCTCTTACCCCTTATCACGTCCAGTCCGCCCGCCTCCATCACCTCACCCCGCATCATCTTGACACCCACCAACCATTCCCGTATAGTGGCATCATCCAGGCGCAGAACCTGGGCGGAGGCGCCTCATGCCCGCCACGTAAGGGCACTGCAACGGGTGAAAACGACCCGGGGGTGAAACCACTGTCCCTTGACCGGGAGGCGGGGTCGAAGCCATGTCCCTGAAAATCCTTTTCCTGTTTCTCCTAGGCCTTTTTTCGCCCCTCTTCCCGGCCCTTGCGGAGGAATCCAGGGAACGTCACATCACCGTTTACGGCGCCGTCATGACGGACGGGGCGCTGGCCGAAACGGCCGTTTTCACGGCAAACCTCGATCGTGAATACCGGTTCGCCACCGTCGCGGTCGGGCAAAAAATCGGAAACCTGTACCAAAAAATCGACTTCGAACTGGAAGGGCAGATCGCCAAGCACCTTTCGGGACAGCATCACTGGGAATTCAACGCGGTGTTGGTCGCACGTTGGCTCTCTTTCCCCTGGAACGACACGCTCAAAACCAGTTTCGCCTTCGGCGAAGGGTTCTCTTTGGCTTCGGAAACGCCGGCGTTCGAAGAAAAGTACGACGGCGAAAAGACAAATCCGCTGATGAACTACCTGATGCTGGAATTCGCCTTCGCGCTTCCCCGCCATCCCCGCTGGAGCCTTGTCACCCGCATTCACCACCGTTCCGGGATATACGGTCTCATCAATGGCGCCCAAGGGGCGTCGAATGCCATCGGTCTGGGAATCCGCTATCATTTCTGATGGATCCTTTTTCTGTTGAAATATTTTGCGGGTTCGCTTACAAGGGCGGAGGTTTCCCGGCCGAATCGGGCCGGATCCCGGCCAATGGAAATGGAGGTTGCATGGGCGCAGGCAGCGCGATCGCTCTTGTTTTTCTGACGTCTCTTCATCTGTTCGCGGCGACAACGGCGCCGGCAGCCACGGACGACCGGACCCTCTACGAGGGAGATTCGATCTACCACCACATCACGATCCGCCAGGAGGGCGGGGAGCGCTGCATGATCTTCGGCCGTCAGCGGGATCTCCGCCAGACCTGCATCGATCTTGCAAAGCCGGACGCCTCCGTTTTCGAATACACCTCGATGATGTTCGCCGGGTTCCTCTTTCGGCCGGACGCGAAGAAGATCTGCCTCATAGGCCTCGGCGGGGGCTACATCCCGACGGTCTTCCGGATGCACCTCCCGCAGGTTCAGCTCCGGACCGTCGAGGTGGACCCGCTCGTGGAGAAACTGGCGAAACAGTACTTCCGGTTCGCTCTCCCCTCCGGCCAGACGCTTTCGATCGACGACGGCCGCCAGTTCCTGAAGAAAAGCAGGGAGCGCTACGACCAGATCTGGCTCGACGCCTTCAACTCCGACTACGTCCCCGCTCACATGACGACGAAGGAGTTCCTGCAGCTTGCCAAGTCGCGCCTGAACGAGGGAGGGATCGTCATCCAGAACCTCTTCGGCGACAACAAACTCTACGACGCCCAGATCGCGACCTTTCAGGCGGTCTTCGCGAGGGTGTTTGTCTTCGGGGGGCAGAAAAGCGGAAGCTGCATCATCGTCGCTTCCGACCGGCCCGCCTGCGAACCCGCGGCGCTCCGGAAACAGGCGGAGAAAGCGGGCGGGAAGATCGGCCGGATCGACCTTATCGCCGAGGCGGGCAAATGCAGGGTTGCCCCGGTTCGGAAAAACGCCCCGATCCTGACGGACGACTTCAACCCGGCGAACCTGCTGCTGATGCAGAAAAAATAGGGGGACAGCGCCCCCATTTCCCACTCGCCGGGGAAGATCCGACCGGGGGGAATAACACCGTCCATCCGGGCGGCAGCTCACGGAGGAATTGACATGCAGATCGTTTACGCCGTTTTCATGCTGCTCCTCGTCACGTTCGGCGCGGTGGTGATGAGCCTCGAGATCCTCTCGTCGAACCTGATGTCCCCCTACTTCGGGGGTTCCATCTACATCTGGGGGAGCATCATCAGCTCCTTCATGGTCCACTTCTCCGTGGGCTACGTCCTCGGCGGATACCTGTCGCTGCGGCTCCCGCGGCTCTCCGTTCTGGCGGCCTTCCTCGTCGTCTGCTCACTCTGGGTGATCCTGATCCCGGCCTTCTACAGACCGGTCTGCGAACTGGTTGCAGACCGCATAGACGACGTCCGTCTCGGTTCGCTGGTCGCGATGAACCTGATCTTCTTCGTACCGGTCTCGATCATGGCGATGGTTTCCCCCTACATCATCGGAATCACCACCGCCGGGAGGCGGCCATCGTGGCTGACCGCCGGGATGGTCCTGTTCATTTCCACCGTCGGCTCGTTCTCCGGGACGAACGTGACCGCTTTTTTCCTGATCAGCCTCTTCCCCGTCTCCCGGATCATCACCGGCCTCGGGATGATCTGCCTGGCCGTCTCCCTATTCACGCTCGCGCTGCGTCCCGACCGCCGGATTGAAAAATAGCGACCCACGCCCCGGGTGCGCTTTATCGTTGAGAAACTTCTGAGGCCCTTGCAAACTCTTCAAAATATGTTCCCCCTCCCTTAACGGGAGGGGGTTAGGGGGTGGGTGAAATTGCAACATGCTGATTTCATGGCAACCTCCCCCCACCCTAACCCTCCCCCGCCAGAGGGGAGGGGACTTATTGGTACTTTTGCAATTACCTCTTCTTTGAATTGAAGTTACTCAGAAGGGAGCGGTTTCATCTTACATGGCGCTGTTTGTTGTAATCCCGCTTTTCGATCTGACGGATCAGGTCTGTGAAGATGAAATGGTGAAATGGAAGCATGAGGTACCAGTAGAGGTGGCCGAACAGGGTTCTCGTTTCGTAATGGGCGGTTACCGACAGCACGTTGCCGTTCCCCTGCTGTTGGATCATGAATTCGAGCCAGGCCTTGCCGGGCAGCTTCATCTCCGCCCGCAATAGAAGTCTTCGGTCAGGTTGAAGATCCTCAACCCGCCAGAAGTCGATGACGTCGTGATCCGCCAGTTTTGAAGGGCTTCTCCGCCCGCGGGAGCTCCCGACCCCGAGCAGAAGCCGGTCGATGCCGCCCCGCATGCGCCACATCCAGCTGTGATGGAACCACCCCTCCTCACCCCCGACCTCGCAAACGGACCGGAAGAGGGCGGCGGCGCTCTTGTCGCTCACAAGCGAGTAGGAGGCGGTGTATGCCGGCGGTCCGTCCAGTTCATGCAGCTTCACGGCCAGCTCGTGAGCGGGCGGATAGGCGTCCGACCATCGGGAGTGCACTTGGTCCTGCTCTTCCCGGGAGAGGGCCTTGACGATGCTCTGTCTGTACGTCAACGGTTGAAAGGGAATCAACTCTCGGGCCTTTTGGTCCTGACAGACGACCTCATTGGCCAACCCCCTCATCAGGCAGACGGTGATCGCCGCCGGAACCGGCGTGATCAGGCTGGCCACATATGAGAGGAATCCGATGCCCGAGAACGGGGCGGGCAGAAAAATCCTTTTGACCCCAAGGATCTCCGCCATTTCTTTCAGCATCTCTTCATACGTCAAAATATCGACGCCGCCGATGTCCAGGTGCATTCCCGTCGTTTCGGGCGTCTCCAGCGCGCCAACCAGATATTTGACGACGTCGCGGATCGCGACCGGCTGACATTTGTTCTTGGCCCAGCGGGGAATCAGGATGACGAAGAGGTTTTTCACCAGATGTTTGATGATTTCATAGGAGGCGCTGCCGGACCCCACGATGATCGCCGCCCGCAGGAAGGTCACCGGCACCTTGCTGCCCGCCAACTCCTCGGCAACCTTCATCCGGCTGCGCAGGTGATCCGACAGCCGGCTGCGTTTATCGCCCAGACCGCCCAGATAGATGATGCGCGAAACATGGGCCCGTTCGGCGGCCTTGCGAAAATTGGCGGCGGCCTCAATCTCGGCTTCCTCAAACTTACTGGGTCCGAGAAGGAGCGAGTGAATCAGGTAATAGGCCGTGTGGACATCCTTCATGGCCGTGTGCAGGCTCTCCGGCTGGAGGGTGTCCGCCACGACGATTTCCGCGCCGGGCCATAGCGCCTCATACGCGGGGGAGGCAAGCCTCACCATCGCCCTGACCTGGTATCCGCGGGCCAGCAGTTCCGGCGCCAGCCTTCCGCCGATGTATCCGGAGGCGCCGGTGACCAGGATCTTTCCGATTTCGGGCCGGGGGCGGGTCAGCAATTCATCGCAGAAGAAATCTTCCCGCGGGTTTTCCAGAACCGGATGATCGTTATCCAAAATGTCGGACATCGCGTTTCCCTGCCTTCAAGCGCCGATGCGGTTTCATGAGCCCTTTTTACGCCGCCGTTTGCGTGCGGTGAAAAAATGCTATCGAATCCCGGATGAGCTGGCTATAATCGTCACATATTCAGAGATTCCGCGCAACCGGAATCTCTCTTTTTTCGGTTGTATTTATGGTAAACTGTGTTAGATAGCATGCACGCGTAAAAATCCACACCAAATTTGAAGAGGGAGTCACCCATGTCCGATCGCATTCGTGAAGAGCTGGAGCGCTGGGAGAAAACCACGCTGAACAAGGCCGTCTCGAAATCACCCGAACGGCAACCCTCTTTCCAAACCACCTCCCATATCGCGTTGAAAAATCTCTCCACCCCGCTCGACGTCGAAGATGCCGATTACTGCCGGGATCTGGGGTTTCCCGGGGAATTTCCGTTTACGCGCGGGGTTCAGCCCACCATGTACCGGGGGCGTTTCTGGACCATGCGCCAGTACGCGGGATTTGCGACGGCGGAGGAGACCAACAACCGCTACAAATATCTGTTGAACCAGGGACAGACCGGCCTGAGCGTCGCCTTCGACCTTCCGACGCAGATCGGCTACGATTCCGACCACCCCCTCTCCGACGGCGAGGTCGGGAAGGTCGGGGTGGCCATCGATACGCTGCAAGACATGGAGATCCTGTTCGACGGCATCCCGATGGACAAGGTCTCCACGTCGATGACGATCAATTCGACGGCCGCGATCCTGATGGCGATGTACATTGCGGTTGCCGAAAAACAGGGGGTGAAGAGCGACCTTCTGCAGGGGACCATCCAGAACGACGTCCTGAAGGAATATGCGGCCCGGGGGACCTATATCTTTCCGCCCCACGAATCGATGCGGATCGTCACCAACATCTTTGCCTTCTGCAAGAACCGCGTTCCCCGGTGGAATTCGATCAGCGTCAGCGGCTACCACATGCGCGAGGCCGGTTGCACCGCCGTCCAGGAGGTCGCGTTCACGCTGGCCGACGGCGTCGCCTATCTGGAGGCCGCGATTCAGGCGGGGCTGGATGTCGATACCGTCGCCTCCCGGATCACGTTCTTTTTCTGCTGCCACAACAATTTCATCGAAGAGGTCGCAAAATTCCGGGCCGCCCGAAGGCTCTGGGCGACCATCATGAAGGAGCGCTTCAAGGCCAAAAAAGAGGAGTCCTGCATGCTGCGGTTTCATACCCAGACGGCAGGCTGTTCGCTGACCGCGCAGCAGCCCGACAACAATGTGGTCCGTGTTGCCTTTCAGGCGATGGCCGCGGTGCTCGGCGGAACCCAATCCCTCCATACCAACTCCAGGGACGAGGCCTATGCGCTGCCGACCGAGGATTCGGTGAGGCTCGCACTCCGAACCCAGCAGATCATCGCCTACGAAAGCGGGGTTGCCGACATGGTCGACCCGCTGGGAGGCTCCTATGTTGTGGAGGCGCTTACCAACGAAATCGAGGGAAAGGCGATCGAGTATATCAAAAAGATCGAGGCGATGGGAGGCGCGATCCAGGCCATCGAATCGGGCTATATTCAGAAGGAGATTGGGGAGAGCGCCTATCAGTATCAGAAAGAGATCGAGGCGAAGAAGCGGATCGTCGTCGGGATCAACCGGTTTCAGATGGAGGAAAAGCCGCTGACGGACATCCTCCGCATCCGGCCGGAGGTGGAGGAGTATCAAAAGGAAAAACTCTCCAGGGTCAAAAAAGAGCGGGACAACGCAAAAGTGAAGGAGACCCTCGCGTTGCTGAAAAAGGCGGCCCGGGGAACGGACAATGTCGTCCCGCCGATCCTGGATGCGGTCAAGGCTTATGCCTCTCTGGGTGAGATCTCGGACGCTCTGCGGGAGGTATTCGGTGAATACCGTCAATCTAATTAGGGACAGAGCCCCTATTAATTCGGAATTAATAGGGGCTCTGTCCCTAATTAAAGGAGAGGGGAGAAAAGCGATGGCGCGGAAGATTCGAGTACTCATTGCGAAACCGGGGCTGGATGGTCACGACCGGGGCGCCAAGGTCATCGCCCGGGCGCTCCGAGACGCCGGCATGGAAGTGATCTACACCGGGATCCGGCAGACGCCCGAACAGATTGCAAGCGCCGCGATTCAGGAGGGGGTCGATATCGTCGGGCTTTCCAGCCTCTCCGGCGCGCACAACAGGCTCTTCCCGAAGGTGGTTCAGATCCTCCGGGAGAGAGGCGCCGCGGACATCCTTGTTTTCGGGGGGGGGATCATTCCCGTCAACGACATTCCCGCGTTGAAGGAGTCCGGGGTCCGGGAGATCTTTCTCCCAGGCGCCTCCACGGAGGATATCATCCAATACATCCGGGACAACGTCAAAGAGTCATAGAAAATGGGGACAGGTACAATTTTTTAGAAAAATTGTACCTGTCCCCATTTTCTTATTACAATCCTACAGCGTGAAGCGCCAGGCGCAGAACCAGTCGTCGGGGTGCGCGTCGGGCGGGCAGGCGATGCAGGCGGTCCGGATCCTTGGATCGATCTGCTCGGCGAAGGTTCGGTACTCGACGAGGCCGCCGGATTTACAGGGATAATCCTCGAGCCCCTTCTTCTTCCGCGCCGCCTGGACGCGGCAGTTGTCCATCCTAAAGAGGAGGCTCGCCGGCCCCTCTTCGACGATCGACTGGACGTTGATCCCGGCGTAGAGGCGGAAACCGAGCGCCTTTTTCAGGCCGGGAAGCCCCGGATTCTCAGGCAGGCCGAGGAACCGTCGGATCGACCACGCCTCGAACGGGGAGAAGCGGGCCCAGCAGGAGTCGTTGCAGCGCTTGGCGTCCCAGATCCCATAGCCCGCCTCTACCGCCTGGAACCAGACGCCGTCGCCTGCGAGCCAGTTCCGCCCCAGATCGCCGAGCAGCAGCAGGAGCTTCTCCTTCGGCATCGCGGCGAGCGCCTTCGGGACGCCGTTTTCCACCTCGAAGCCGAACGCCTCGGAGAGCCGCTTCATCTGGATGGCGCCGCTCTTCTCCCAGACCGCCCCGAGAAGATCCAGGGCCTTGGCCATCCCCATCTGATGCTCCACCTCGGCAAACCAGAGGGTGTGGTGGACCATCGTTCGGTGGAAGAAATCGACCACCAGACGGACCAGTTCCTCCTGGCTCAGTCCCTCTGCCCTTTCAACATCCTGCGCCATCGGCCTTTCCCCCTTTCGAAATATGCACAAACCTGGAGGCGCAACTCTAAACGGTGCGGCCGGAGATTTCAAGCGGAATTCACGCGCACCGGCTTGACCCGGCGCGTTCCCAAGGGAGGGTGAAATTTCTTGACAATGAACGGGGGTTTGGGATAGGGATATTCCGCTTCATCACGCCTCGGGATTTTGCATTCTCACGATAGAGACCGATCGCGATCTGGGAACTTGTCCCGCGCTTTGCAGGCTGTTCAAAAATGTCCGGATGCAAGGCCCCCGAAATCCTGAGTCGTGAGGCGTACTTTATGGTACGTTGAACGGCGAAGGATGAGGGAAACTTGAGCAGACGGGCGTTTTTCAACAGCCTGTTGGAAGGTGGTGACTGGGTGACCGTCTATTTTACCAAAAATACACTGAATCAATCGAAAGAACTCTCCGACAAGTGGGAAGAGGAGGTGCGGCAAACCGTTGCGCGGACCCCCGATCAGAAGGCCCGCTGCTCCACCGTTTCCGACCTTGAAATCAAACGTCTCTATACACCCGAAGACATTGAGAAAACGGATTTCGCACGGGACATCGGCGTGCCCGGCGAGTTTCCCTTCCTCCGCGGCAACCAGGCGACCGGCTACCGCGGCCGCTACTGGACCTTCCGGATGTTTTCCGGGATGGGGAGCGCGAAGGACACCAACGCCCGCTGGCACATGCTCCTCAAGGAAGGCAATGCGGGCCTCAGCACCGCCTTCGATTTCCCGACGCTGATGGGCTACGACAGCGACTCCCCGAAGGCGCGCGGCGAATGCGGCCGTTGCGGCGTCGCGATCGACACCCTCGATGATTTTCGGACCCTGATGGAGGGGATCCCGATGGATAAGGTGACCACCTCCATGACGATCAACCCCCCCGCGACCGCCCTCTGGGCGATGTACTGCGCAGCGGCGGAGAGCAAGGGGGTATCCCTCGCCCAGATCGGCGGGACGATCCAGAACGACATGCTCAAGGAGTTCATCGCCCAGAAGACCTTCATGTGCCCACCGGAGCCGTCGGTCCGGCTGATCAGCGACACCGTCGAATTCGGCACGAAGTACGTCCCGAACTGGAACACGATCAGCATCAGCGGCTACCACATCCGGGAGGCGGGTTCGACGGCGATCCAGGAGCTGGCCTTCACGCTGCGCGACGGGATCGAGTACGTCGAGGACGTCATCCGCCGCAAGGGGCTCGACGTGGATGAATTCGCCCCACGGCTCTCCTTCTTCTTCAACGCCCACATCGACTTCTTCGAGGAGATTTGCAAGATGCGCGCGGCCAGGCGGATCTGGGCGCGGGTGATGCGCGACCGGTTCCACGCGAAGAACCCCCGCTCCTGGTGGATGCGTTTCCACACACAGACGGCCGGCTGTTCGCTCACCGCCCAGCAGCCGTACAACAACGTCGTCCGAACGGCGGTCGAGGCGCTCGCGGCCGTCCTCGGCGGGACGCAGTCCCTCCACACGAACTCCCTCGACGAGGTTCTCTGCCTTCCCTCCGACCACGCGGTCGAGATCGCGCTGCGTACGCAGCAGATCCTCGCCGAGGAGACCGGCGTCGCAAACACGATTGACCCGCTGGCCGGCTCCTATTTCGTCGAGTCCCTGACGAACAAGATGGAGGAGGAGGCCTGGGCGTACATCGAAAAAATTGACGCGATGGGCGGGATGGTCGCGGCGATCGAAAAGGGGTTTCCGCAGTTGGAGATCGCCGACGCCGCCTATCGATTCCAGCAGCAGATCGATGCGGGCGAAAAGACCATGGTCGGCGTGAACAAATACGCGAACAGCGCGAAGCAGGAGATCCCCGTCCAGGATATCAACCCGCAGGTCGAGGAGGAGCAGATCGCCCGCCTGGCCGCCGTGAAGCGAAGGCGCGACTCCCGCGCGGTGAAGCGGGACCTCGACGAGTTGAAGAGCGCCTGCAAAACGGGGAAGAACGTGATGCCCTTCTGCATCCAGGCGGTGAAGGACCTCGCCACGGTGCAGGAGATCTGCGACGTATACCGGGAGGCCTTCGGCGAATACCGAGATCCCGGCCTCTATTAAGAGGAAATGGGGACAGGTACATTTTTTCCTGCGGGAAAAATGTACCTGTCCCCATTTCCTCCCATATTTCCGGAAGGAACGAGATGGCGGAGAAAAAGATACGGATCATGGTGGCAAAACCGGGCCTGGACGGACACGACCGGGGCGCGCGGATCCTCGCCCGCTGTTTCCGGGATGCGGGCTTCGAGGTGATCTACACGGGCTGCCACCAGACCCCGGAACAGATCGCCGCGGCGGCGATTCAGGAGGACGTGGACATCGTCGGCCTGAGCTGCCTCTCCGGCGCCCACCGCTACCTCTTTCCCCGCGTGGTCGAGGTCCTGAAGGAGAAAGGGGCGGCGGATATCACCGTGATCGGCGGCGGGATCATCCCCGACCAGGATTTTCCCAGGCTCTACGATGCCGGCATCAAGGCGATCTTCACCCCCGGCGCCACGCTCGAAGCGATCATCGACTGGATCCGGACGAACATCAAACCGCGTGGATAGAGATTAGACACAATGGCAGACAAATCGGAAGAGACAGACAAACTGCGCAGGATCCGCGAGGGGGACGTGAGGACCGCC
>JAURXV010000093.1 GCA_030654195.1 Syntrophales bacterium
CGATGTAGCAGCCCGCCTGAAGTACACTTTGGATCAGCTCCCAAAAGATATGAGTATGGACCCCTTCGACCTCCTCTTCCCGCGTCCCCCTTAACAACGCTCAATATCAACCCCAAAAGCAACCCCGTATAGAGAATACAAGGATCAGTCTTTGCTCTCTGCACTCCTCTGCCTTGTCTCTATAATACCCACCCTCCACTCGAGACTGAATCGTTACATTTACGAGAATCATCGATCTTGATTAATTTCAAATCGTTTTGTACACGATGGGCATTCGTAGGTATGGGTATCCTCGGAAACGTTTCCGTCTTTCCGGACATATCCCTTTGACTTCATGGCATGACGTGGAACATTAAAGACTGGTTTCCGGCAAGCAGGACAGTACTTCACATCGGGCTGCGGACCTGAACGATTTGCCATTTTCACTCCCTCCTCTTCAATTGTTTATTCCTATTGTGAGGGGTTAATGATTTCATTTACATAAGATGAGTACAGATAAGGCGGTTACGCCTTTTTCTGACTCTCTTCCCACTCGCGGGCAGCATCTTCAGTCGTCTTGATGCCGACCTGTTTGATGTGTCCGTTGGGCCATTTTTGCTGATGCTCATCCTCTCGCCGTTCAAGATCATTGGTTATGCCACTGTGGACGATCTTGTTTCCAATTTTATAGTGATACTTATAGGTGTCGCGTGGTTTTGGCATATATTTTCCTCCCTTGTCTAACGATAGAGTTAAGGCGCGCGGTTTACCGGGTCACCTTCCGTTACTTATTCGGCGAATGTCCGTCATCATACCGGGTCCTTTTCGGAGCCCTACTTCCGCTTGGGGCGTCCAGGACGATTGTGTGGTATGTCTTTCCTCACCTGTACTATGCTGCGGTCAATAGACTCAAAAGCCACTCGCGCACCGTCCTTCTTGCCTTGAAGATATACGGCTTCCATGATCTGAGCGAGCTTAACGCCTTCATAAAGGCTGGTTTTCTTAACGATGTCATCGATCGCTGAAACCAGTTTCCGTCCCCCATAGAGAACGAGTTCGGTCTTCCCGAGGTTGACCTTTACCGTCTTGAATCCAGAGTTTGCCATGACTCAGCTCCTTTCTCATTCCCATTTATCTTTCGCCTTTGCCGCCGCTGTTGTATGATTATGAGAAGATGCCACATATCCGGCCGAGGCAATTTTATAGAACTAAATGAAATGCCCCTGGGGGAATACGCGCTTCCCTTATCTCGTTTATTAAACCCTTCTCGATGGCGTAGCCTAATCCTTTTGATTCTCCTTGTTTATAAAGAGAAAAAATCTCCTCCTTGGTAAGCTTCGTTTGAGTGACAAGAATTTGGGCTATATCTTCTTCACCTTGAAAAAGTGCACTATTAATCTCTTGAATCTGCGTATGACTAACTTGAGCTGCCGCATTAAAATTCCATGTAAGCCCATGTAGAAGGAAGTGCGCTGCTGGGTTAGCGTAGCGCTCATCTGCTGCAACAAAAATAATATTCCCTACTGATTCTATATTTCCCATATTATGCATCACTTTTTTAATCGGCAGAGCACGCAAAAAGCTAAAGAATGCCTTAGCGTCATTAACAAAGCCGCCCGATGTCGATATTAAAAAGTAGAGACCGGACGGGTTTTTCTCACGGATGACATTAGTTATGACCTGCATCCAGGTCCTTACGGCTTCTGAGGTTATTAGAGCATTAATAGTAAAATAAGCATCCATAGGAAACTCCTTTCAACCATAAATGAAAATATCATTTATTTCTTATCTCTTGGCGGGCATGGGTCATTTCCGTGGCTGTCGGGATTTTGAATTGTGCCATCCTTCCGGTGGATGATCAATTCAGACTCCTGATTTCTACTGATTTGTCGAGCGTAATCCACTGCATCCTGCTTGCGATCAAAGTGCTTAATAGCCCTTTCACCGCCCCCTTTTTCAACATCCCATCCTACATCGCTGGGAACAACATGATGATCTTTTTTGGCATATCAATATCCTCCTTTCATTCCCACCTATCCTTCTCCTTTGCCGCCGCTTTTGTTTGCCATTGCACGATTTGAGACTTTCATCACAGAAGACAGAAACGTATTTACGGGTACAAATGGGCACAGTTTCAGGCACAGTCACAAAAATCGAAAAGAAAAGGGGTTAGGCTGTCAATGCCTAACCAATTGATTTTCGCCTCTATTTCTGGTGCCTGGGGCGGGAATCGAACCCGCACAGCCTCAAGGACCGAGGGATTTTAAGTCCCTTGCGTCTACCAGTTCCGCCACCCAGGCCAGCATCATTGTGCGGGAAATCTATATGCTTTCCGAAAAAGGGTGTCAAGGGATTCATTCGTGATCTTTTAATGGAATTTCACCGTGTATTGTGCGAATCTGCGGCGAATTTCCCGTGGTGATTTTCGATGAACACCGATCATGAAAAACTTGACATCCTGATCACCGGCGGTACGCTTCTGACAATGTCGCCGCCCGGCCGGAGCATGGATAACCCGATCATCGGGATCCGCAATGGGAAGATCCTCTTTGTTCAACAGGGGCCCCCTTCCCTCTCCATGTCCATGACCGCCCGCGAGGTCGTCGACGCCTCGGGCTGCATCGTGATGCCGGGACTTGTGAACGTCCACAGCCACCTTGCGATGACCTGCTTCAGGGGCTTGGCCGACGACCTTCCGCTGATGACCTGGCTCAACGACCACATCTTTCCCGCCGAGGCGAAGTTTATCGACCGAAAGACCGTGTATGCCGGCGCAATGCTGGCCATCGCCGAGATGATCCTCTCGGGGACCACGACCTTCTGCGACGGATATTTTTTCGAGGGTGAGGTCGGCCGGGCCGCAATCGCGACGGGAATGCGGGGCGTCATCGCCCAGGGGTTCATCGATCTCCCGACACCTGACCGACCCGGACGTTCCAAACAGGCTGCCATTGCGGAACGGTTCGTTCAGCGGTGGCGCGATCGCTCCACGCTTGTCACCCCGGCCCTGTTCTGTCACTCCGCCTATGCCTGCTCGCCGGAAACCCTTCAGACCGTCAAGGCGGTGCGCGCCGCACCGGGGTCTCCTTTCAGATCCACCTGGCGGAGACCCGTGAGGAGGTCCGTCTGATCCGGGAGCGTTACGGCAGGAAGCCGGTTCAACACCTTCGCGATCTCGATCTGCTCGATGAAGATACCATCGCCGCTCACTGTATCTGGCTGGACGAGGAAGAACTTGATCTTCTTGCGGCAGGCAAGGCCAAGGTTGCGCATAATCCGGAGAGCAATATGAAGCTTGGCGCAGGCGTAGCCCCCGTGCCGGAGATGCTGCGCCTCGGGATCGAAGTGGGGCTGGGGACGGACGGCTGTGCGAGCAACAACGATCTCGATCTCTTTGGCGAGATGGGGATGGCCGCAAGGCTTCACAAGGTATTCACCGGAGATCCGACTGTACTGCCGGCGGAGAAGGTTGTCGAGATGGCGACCATCGGCGGGGCGCGCGTCCTGGGTATGTCGGACCGGATCGGTTCCATCACCCCGGGAAAAGAGGCGGACATCATCCTGGTGGACATCAGAAAACCGCACCTGACACCCCTATACCGCCCTTTTTCGCACCTCGTCTATGCGGCCCGCGGGGCCGACGTGGTTACAAGCATCATCGGCGGGAGAATCGTCATGAAGGAACGCCGCCTTCTTCAGATCGAACTTGCGGCGGTCATGGAAGAGGTCCGCATGATTGCAGACCGGATCATGGAAGCGGGTTTCCACCATAAGGCGGGCCATTTGTGATATTGGTTTGAAGAGAGACTATTAATTATGATATGGGCGTAACACGATGGTTGATCAAGGAGCGCCAATGGCTGAAACGGTGGATATTCTGGTTGCCGGCGGAACTGTTCTGACGGTGAATGACAAGGACTCGAAACTTGAAGGCGGTGCAATCGCCGTCGATAAAGATACGATTGTCGCGCTGGGCAGGAAGGAAGATATCCTGTCCGCATACCGGGGTCGGGTAACGATTGATGTCCCGGGCTCAATCATCATGCCCGGCCTCGTAAACGCCCACACCCACGCGGCCATGACCTGCTTTCGCGGAATCGCCGACGACATGGAACTAATGGAGTGGCTCAACGACTACATCTTCCCCGCCGAGGCCCGAAATGCGGATCCCGAACTGGCTTACTGGGGAAGTATGCTGGCCTGTGCGGAGATGATCAAATCGGGTACGACAACTTTCTCCGACATGTATATTTTCGAGGAGGAGGCAGCCAAAGCGGCCAAGCAGGCCGGAATGCGCTGTCTCCTGGGGGAGGTTCTTTTCGATTTCCCCTCCCCCAGTTTCAAAACGCCCGCGGAGGGGTTGGCCTGCACCGAAAAGCTGATCCGGAAATGGGCCGGCGATCCCCTCATCAACATCATGGTGGAACCCCACTCGCTCTACACCTGTTCACCGGAACTTCTGATCGCGTCCAAGGCCTTGGCCGATCGTTACCATATTCCGCTGGCGACGCACTTTCTGGAAAACAAGGCGGAGGCGAAACAGTTGAGAGAAAAATTCGGCAAACGGGCGACCGCGTTCCTCCAGGAGATCGGCCTGCTGGATGAGCGGTTCATCGCATTTCACTGCGTCGCGATGGACGAGGAGGATATCGGTCTCTTTGCCGATCGCGGCTGCAAGGTCGTCCACAATCCCGAGAGCAATATGAAGCTGGCATCCGGCGTGGCCTCCATCTCCGCCATGATGAAACGGGGGATTGTCGTCGGTTTGGGTACGGACGGCTGCGCCAGCAACAACAATCTTGACATGTTCCAGGAGATGGACACGGCGGCCAAATTGGAGAAATCGGCCCGTCTTGATCCAACCGTCATGCCCGCCCGCACCGTCATCCGGATGGCGACCTGTGACGGCGCAAGAGCTTTGGGTCTCGATTCTCTGATCGGCACCCTGGAGGTGGGGAAAAAGGCGGATTTGTGCATTGTGGATATGAACAAACCGCACCTGACGCCCATGTATGATGAATACTCCCACCTGGTCTATGCGGTGAACGGCTCGGACGTGGACACGGTCCTGATCAACGGCAGGGTCGTCATGCAGAACCGGAAGCTTCTGACGATCGACGAGGGCGAGGCGATGCGGCGTGTACGAGAGATCGCGGATCGCGTCCGGCTGAGCCTTTCGATATGAACACGGCGATCCCTCCGGGATGGGGTTTGCGGCATGGCCGGGAGCGGTCGATCCCGTCCCCGATCGAGCGGCTCCCGGCGAGAGTCTACTGGAGCGGCCGGGCACCGTTAAGTTTTTCGTAGATCCGGATGTATTCGGCAACCATATGGCCGAGGCTGTACTGTTCACGCGACTCTCGCATGATCCGCCTGAGCTGCTTCTCGCGGATATCGAACGGCATTCGGTGAAAAGTTAGGCTCTTTTCCAGTGCGTACCAGAGGCCTCCGGCATCGTAATCCCGGAAAAGGAAGCCGTTGCCGACATCCTGCGGGGCGCCATCCGCCTTGAGCCTTAATTCGCGGATCTTGTCGTGGTAACCGCCGGTATCCCGGTTGGTGGCCGTCGCGCCGAAGAGATTGCCCACCTGGTCGATCTGTCCGCAGGGCTCATAGAGGGATGCGCCAAAAACGTCGCAGGCGGCAGCATATCCCAGCAGAGAGATCTCCTCGTTGAAGGGCTGGCAGGTGATCCCGCCTCCGGAATGCCAGGCGATCCCGCCCAGGATGTCCACATGCGTCCGGTCGTTGCCGATTCCATCCGCGACGATGGCGATCTGCACCTCCGGATGCCGCCTTGTAAACGGAACGCATATCTGTTCGAGGAGCTCGACCCCCTTCTGAAAGGGGTCGAGACGCGAAGGCCAGAAATAGAGCAGCGCGTCGGGATTGACGGTCAGGCCGGTCCTGTTCTGAAAGGCAACGAGATTCTCCCGCTTTGCATCCAGGACGTTGTCGTCCGGTCCATACTTCCGAACCAGCGCCCCACACCGCTCCGGGTACATCTGCGATGAAGGTGCATTCATGATTGACCGGGCGGCGCCATGGGCGTATTTCTCCTTGACCTCGTGGCGAACACTCGGCGGCACAAGATCCCGATCCAGAAAGTAGTCCTCGACAACCTCCCGCAGGAATTTCTCGCCGACGAAATTGATCATGGTGGCATTCTTGATCGCGGTCGCCTGGCAGTCGATGCACGCCTTCCCGCACGTCTCGGTGAAATAGAGCCGATCGGAGATGCTGCCGAGGCTGATCCCGCCCAGCAGATCCAGCGGAAGGCAGGCCGTGAAAACGTTGTGCACGGTATGAAGGATGGGCAGGCCGGTCGCATTGGCGTAGGCGGTAATCACCCCCCCGGCCATCCAGTCATGGCTGTGGATGATCAGCCTCCCCTCGCTGCGCGCCCTTACCGTTTTGATGACGTTGTTCACGATCTCCCGCTGGAATTCCACGGCCGTCAGGATCGGGTCGCCCGTGTAGGCGTTCAGGTTGTCGGAGAAGATCGAAGAGCTGATCAGGTGGATCTTGTCGGAATCGATCTTGTAGCGCACCTCCCGCCACTGAAGTTCGTTCATCTGCGCCTCCCGCTGAAACCGCTTCTTCAGGTTGAGAAGCGCCAGATGAACATCGAGCCCCCGTTCGGTGAGGCCCTCGCAGAGCGCGGAAACAACCTCCCCCTGTCCCCCGCTCTTGCCGGAGACGAACCGGGCGAGCGCACCCATGTCCTCGGGAAGCCTTCCCGTCTCCGGAGAGATGATCAGGATGGCCGTCGTCTCCTTCTTCTTCAGGACCACAAAACGCCGGATGAGGGTCTCAAGATCGTCGATTTTTCGGGTGAGGACATGCGTCGGCCGGGCAATCGAGTTCTCATAGGGGTTGAAGTAGGCATGGACCGCATGATCCTCCCCGATCCGCTCGTGGAGAAAATAGACATGGTCGGAGGTGGTCAGCTGTCGCCACTGGGTCAGGTATTCGCCCCCCGCCCGCCGCGCCGCCGTTTCCATCCGTTCGATGTCCCGGAACAGCTCATATTGTGTGGGGTTGCCCAACCAGCCGAAGGTGTTCCGGCCGGCGTCCGCCCATGAGGAGGTGGACAGCCCGTGGATGCTGAGGGTCGGGCAGGGCGCATCCTTGAACCTCTGCGCGATCTCGGTCGGCGTAGCCGCGACAATGCTTTCATGTTTCTGCAACGCCTTCGGCAGACCCCGCCAGAAATCGAAGATCCCGAGGTTGCTCCAGATGTGCTCGCCGATGTGCTCGAAATCGTAGCCCAGCATCACCGCCTCGCCGTCGACCCGGGCGATGTACTGCGCATAGGTCTCCGGCGTGATCGGGGCGTGGGGAAAGCGGAAGGCGATGTCGTCGCTCAACTCCCGGTTCCGGGGGATGACGATGAGGTTCGTATCCCTGGCGCGGAAGACGGCGTTGGGGGAGACGGCCTCCCCTTCTCCTTCGCCGCTGAACATGTCGTCCCGCTTCTCACAGAGGATCGAATGGTAGCCCATGTCGGCCACCGCTTCCGCGATCGGGTTGTTGTACATCAGTTCGGTGTTCCTAAACGAGGTCGGAACAATCCCGAAGAGCCTCTTCATCATATCCTGGTGCAGGGAGGCCTGTTCCCGGAACTCCAATCTCAGCGGATCCTCGAAAAGGCTGGTCAGGGAGTGATAATAGGTCTCGTCGAGGTACTCGACCTGGTCGTTCTTTTCTCCGGCATCCAGCAGCTCCTGGAGCGCCCGGATCACGTCGGGCCGGTAAAGTTCCGCCTGCTCCAGAAACGTCCCGGACATGGACAAGGTGATCTTGAATGAAGGATGGACGGCAATCAGCTCCGCAAACATCCGGGTCGCCGGGAGGTAGCACTTCTCCGCGACCTTGAGGAAGATCTCCCGGTTCCTCTCGTCCCAGAGAAACTTGCCCCGGTCCGGATGGAGCCGAAACGGCTGATGGAGCTGAAAATAAAACGTGACGAGCGGCATGTTCACACCTCAGCGGCTGATCAGATGTTTCCCCGATCCATCTATAAAGGAATATACCCGCAAAATCAACAGCGGAAGATCGCGGTCTTCGCCAACCGGAAAAAAACCTTGAATTCCTTAAATGGTTCAAGTATATTCAACTATCAAGCGGGGGGGATATGTCGGAAACAGGTCTTGCAGGAAAAATTATGTGCACGAAAAATATTCTGCTTTTGCTTGTGATGAACCTTCTGTTCCTCACCGCCCCCGCATGTTATGCGGATATATATAAGTATACGGATTCCGAAGGGGTCATCCATCTGACCAACATTCCCACAGAGCACGGTGTTCCCTATGTTCTCGTGATGAAGGAAAAAAGGGTCATCTTCCAGTTGAAAGGGGATTTGGCCGGCTACGATGATCTGATCGCCAAGGCATCGTCAAAATACCGCGTCGACTCCTCGCTGGTCAAAGCCGTCATCAAGGCGGAATCGAACTTCAACCACCGGGCCGTCTCACCGGTCGGAGCCCAAGGATTGATGCAGCTGATGCCGGCTACGGCGGCCTCGCTGCAGGTCCGGGATGCATTCCATCCTGAAACCAATATCGACGGCGGTGTACGCTATCTCCGCTACCTCATGAATCTCTTCAACGGCAATCTCCCCCTCGTCCTCGCGGCCTACAATGCGGGCGAAAACGCCGTCCTGCGGAATAACAACCGCATCCCCCCCTATCGAGAGACGCAGACGTATGTGAAGCGCGTCCTGTATTTGTTCGACCAGTACAGCAACAGAAACGGGACCCCTTAAAATGGGGACAGATTTTAAATCTGTCCCCATTTCAAGGGAAAATCTGTCCCCGTGCCCGCCCTACCATCAGATAATCCTTCAGGCTGTTCAATTTCCTTTCTTTAATCCCGGGCACGGCCAAAAGATCCGAGAGATCGCGGAATTCTCCCTTTTCCAGGCGCAATTGCATGATCTGCGCCGCCATTCGGTCGCCGATCCCGGGAACCAGCGAAAGATCCCCCTCGGAGGCGCGGTTGAGATCGATCCGGATACCCAAGGCAAGCCTTCCGGCGGCGGACATTTCACCGATGGTCATTTCTCCTGCGGGGGAGATCACCAGCAGGGCGCCGTCTGAAATCCCCCGCTCCGGGCTGCGCAACCTCGAATGGCCTTCCGGCATGCCGGCGACTTTAAATATTTGATCAAACGCCGTCCCCTTCGGCAAAAAATAGATCCCCTCCGCTCGACCGCCCCGGACCTCGATCGCCATACTTCCCGACTCCTGGCGTCCCCAGGGGATAGGTGAAGGGGACATTTTGCCGCAAGGCGTCCCCGTACCCGGCTGCCGGACATGGAAAAGGGAGAACCCGTAAAAGAACAGGGAGAGCATCAGAACCGTCAGGGCGCCCAACTTCTGTCCCTCGGAAACAAGCATTCAGGGTTCCTTCCCCAGACCGAAGGCGTCGTGCAGAACCGTGACGGCCAGTTCCGTATATTTCGCCTCCACGACACAGGAGACCTTGATCTCGGAGGTGCTGATCATCATGATGTTGATCCCCTCGCGGGCGAGCGTATCGAACATCCGGGCCGCAACACCGGAGTGGCTGATCATGCCGACGCCGATGATGGAAACCTTCGCCACATTGTCGTCTACCTCTAATTTTTCCGCGCCCACATCCCGAACCACTTCGGAAATGATCTGCGTCGCTTCACGAATATCCTTCCGGGAAACCGTGAAGGTGAGATCCGTATACCCCTGGATGCTCGCATTCTGAATGATCATATCGACGAGGATGTTTTTTTCCGAAAGGGGCATGAAGATCCGGGCCGCCACGCCGGGCCGGTCCGGGACATGAATCACCGTGATTTTCGCCTGATCCCGGTCATAGGTTACGCCGGACACCACTTCCTTCTCCATCTCCTTTTCCTCCCTGGTCACCAAAGTTCCCCCTTCATCCGTAAACGAAGACTTGACATAGACCGGCACATTGAATTTTTTAGCCAGCTCAACGGAGCGCGGCTGGAGCACCTTGGCGCCGGCCCTGGCCATCTCCAGCATCTCATCGTAGGTGATCCGGTCCAGCCTCCGGGCGTTGCTGCAGATGTTGGGATCGGTGGTGTAGACACCGTCCACATCGGTATAGATGTCGCAAACATCGGCATGGAGCGCGGCAGCCAGGGCCACGGCGCTGGTATCCGACCCGCCCCGCCCCAGCGTGGTGATGTTGTTTTCCGAATCGATGCCCTGGAACCCGGCAACAACAACAATGACCCCCTTTTTCAGTTCAGTGCGGATCGCCTCCGTATCCACACTTAGGATGCGGGCCTTTTTGAAGGCCTGATCGGTACGGACCCGAACCTGAAACCCGAGGAAGGATTTCGCCGGGTATCCCATACCGTTCAGCATGATCGCCAGCAGCGTCACCGTAACCTGCTCGCCGGTGGAGACGAGGGAATCGTACTCCCGGGGATCGGGCTCGTCCGCCGCCTTCTGCGCAAGCTGGATCAGACGATCCGTCTCCCCCGACATCGCCGACAGAACGACGACAACGTCATTCCCCTCTTCCTTCGTCCGGATCACCTTCTTCGCCACACGCGCAATCTTGTCGAGATTGCCGACCGAAGTACCGCCGTACTTCTGAACCACCAGAGCCATCGGCTAACATCCTCCTTCTTTGAGTATCCGCTCCCAGCGGCCGATTCGATCCCGGCAACCGGAAAGCTCCATTTTTCTGACATTCTCTTCCAGATAGGTCAACGCGACGCAAAAAGCCCCATCCGGAACGGCCCCCCGGATCTTCTCCGCCCATTCGATGACCATCACGCCTCCGCCGGAAAGGTACTCTTCATATCCCGTATCGGCGAGATCGGCAGCGCCTTGCAAACGGTAGAGATCGACATGGAACAGGGCCGCCTCCCGTCCCGGATACTCGTTGATCAGCGTAAAGGTCGGCGAGGTGACTGCATAATTCTCCGGAACACCGAGCCCGCAGGCAATGCCCTGGGTGAGGCAGGTCTTGCCCGATCCCAGCTCCCCCGTCAGCGCGACAACATCGCCCGCTTTCAGACCTTCACCCAGAATCCGTCCGATCCGGAAGGTTTCGGCGGAACTTTTTGAAATCAACACCACCGAAGATCGCTCCCCAGTCACAACAATTCCGCGCCCTTTCACCGTTCAAGAATGACGATCGCCGTCGCATGGGCGTTCGTATGAGAAATGGTCAGATGAACCGACCGGATATCATGGGCCTCAAGAAAAGAGCCTGCCCCGCCGGCAAGCTTGAGGATCGGCTTTCCCTTCTCGTCATGGGTCGTTTCAATATCGCGAAAACAAACCCCGCCGCCCATTCCCAGACCGATGGCCTTGAGAAAGGCCTCCTTCACGGCAAAGCGGGCGGCGAAATGGACCGCCGGGCGCGCCCGTTCGTTACAGTACCGGATCTCCTCCGCGGAATAGATCCGGCAGAGGAACTTCTCCTCCCATTTGTTCAGGATGGTTTCGATCCTGCCGATCTCCACGAGATCGATCCCCACGCCGAAGATCATCTTATGCCCTGCTCACGGCATCCGCCATGACCGCGACCTTCTTCATGATCGAAACGTCATGGACCCGGATGACATTTCCGCCGTTCAGGATCGCTGCCGTGACCACCGCCGCCGTTCCTTCAACCCGTTCCCCGGGGGTTCCTCCCGTCACCTGGCCGATAAATGCCTTCCGGGATGGTCCGACGACGATCGGTCTCCCCAATACCTTGAACTCGTGAAGATACCGGATCAGACGCATGTTGTCCGTCACCGTCTTACCGAAACCGATACCCGGATCGACCATGATCTGCGCCGGATCGATCCCTTCGTCTGCAGCCTGTTCGATCCTCTTTCTCAAAAAATCGATAATTTCGCCCCGCAAGGAACAGTAGGTCAGATCTCCCTGCTGCATCGCCTTCGGCGTACCCCGCATGTGCATCAGAACGACGGCCGCACCGGTATCGGCTACAACTTTCGCCATCTCCCCGTCAAAATTCATCGCGCTGACGTCATTGACGATCTCCGCCCCTTCCGCCAGCGCCTCCCGGGCTATGGACGCCTTCATCGTATCGACCGAAAGCGGGATATCGATCCTTTTGGCAAGCGCCCGGATCACCGGGATCACCCGTCGCCGCTCCTCTTCAGCAGGGACCGGATCGGATCCGGGGCGGGTGGACTCGCCCCCGATGTCGAGGATGTCTGCCCCTTCCTCCGCCATCCGGATCCCCTCCTCGACGGCCCTTTCCGGCGAATCGAACCGGCCGCCGTCCGAAAATGAATCCGGCGTGACATTGATGATCCCCATGATCAGCGTCCGTTCTCCAAGGACCATCTTCCTCCGGGAGGTCCGGAG
>JAURXV010000098.1 GCA_030654195.1 Syntrophales bacterium
CCGGTGAATTTCCAGGCCATGCCGGGATTGTCGAGCATCTCGTAGATCGCGATGAGCCGTTCGGGCGTTTCGGGATGGGTAAATCCGGCGCCGTGCCGGATATACCGCAAGTCCTCAACAACCCCCGTCTTATTTGACATCGGCCACCTCCCCCTGCGTACGAAAGCACCGCCTCGGACAGTCGGATAGCTAACACAAAAACCCTGATATGGCAAAAGATTTCGCGGTCGCTCCGCTGCCGGAAAAAACATTGACAAACATTTCCGACTGCGGTTATAAACTTTAGTCTGGAATGGCTGTAGCGAAAATCCGCCTGTTTTGCCGGGATTTTCTGGCGATCCGGAAAAAGAGAAGGTGGGATCATGTTTGGTATCGGTATGCCGGAGTTGCTGGTCATCGCGGTCGTCGCCCTGCTCGTGGTGGGCCCCAAGAAACTGCCCGACATCGCAAAGGCGCTGGGAAAGGGTCTCTTCGAATTCCGCAAGGCGACGGACAGCGCCACCGAAACGATCAAGGAGACGCTCAAGACGGACGAGTTGAAAAAGGACATGGACGGGCTCAAGGATTCCCTGCTCCACGGCGAAGAGGAAGAGAAGGGAGCCCCTGCTCCTCCCGTCGCGCCCGTTGGGTCCGGAAGTGACGCCCCGAAGACCGCCGACCCCAAACCCCAGTCCTGAGCATTATGGGGACACGATGCGGCATCGTGTCCCCATAATGCTCCCTCACCGGAGCCGCACAGTCCCATCGTCTATGGAAAACGAAAAGCCCGAAGAAGAAAGAATGCCGTTGACGTCGCATCTTGAAGAACTGAAGACGCGGCTGATCCGCATCCTCATCGCCGTCGGCGTAGGTTTCGGCGTCTGCTACCTGTTCAAGGATTGGTCCTTCCGGGTGATCACCAAGCCCCTCGTCGACGCGATGCCGGCCCAGAGTTCGATGATCTTCACCGGGCTTCCGGAAGCCTTCTTCATCCACATGAAGATCGCCTTCTTCGCCTCCCTGTTTCTGACGGCGCCGTACACCCTCTTCGAGATCTGGCGGTTCATCTCCCCGGGGCTGTATAAAAACGAAAAGAGACTCGTCTTTCCGTTCGTCTTTTTCTCCACGATTCTTTTCATCGGCGGCGTCCTATTCGGCTATTTCATAGCGTTGCCGCCGGCCTTCAGCTTCTTCGTGAGTTTTTCCACGGATTTCCTGAAACCGATGATCTCCTTCCGGGAGTATCTCAGCCTGACGCTCAAATTCCTACTCGCCTTCGGCCTCTGTTTCGAGATGCCGGTCTTCATGTTCTTCCTGGCCAAAGTCGGCATCGTCAACGCGAAAATGCTATCAAAAAACAGGCGTTACGCGATCCTGATCATTTTCATCGTCGCCGCCGTGCTGACCCCCTCTCCCGACGCCCTCAGCCAGATCCTGATGGCGGTTCCGCTGATGGTGCTTTACGAGGTGAGCATTTTTTTAGTAAAATTTGCCCGCAGAAACAAACCCGCACCGGAAGAAGCGGAAGAAACCGCCGCTGAGATGGAAGACAAGAACCCATGACCCCCGTCAAGCGTTTTGCCCCGCGAAGGAAGAGATCGTCCTCCCGACGCTCCCTGCTGGGAATCATTATCGTCGTGATCCTCGTGCTTTTCGTCACCGTCGCGCTGGCGGGAAGCAGCCTGGTCTATTACGTGCTCTTGAAGGAGCTCCCCGGCATCGCCGCCCTGAAAGATTATCGGCCCAGCATTACGACGCGGGTCTATGCGGACAACAACGAGCTGATCGACGAGTTCTTCCTCGAGGACCGGAAGGTGATCAAGTACGAAGAGATCCCGAAGATCGTGATCCAGGCCTTCATTGCCGCAGAAGACGCCCGTTTCTTCCAGCACGGCGGGTTCGACATGCAGAGCATGTCAAGGGCCTTTTTCAAGAATATCGAGGCGGGCAGGATCGTCCAGGGGGGAAGCACGATCACCCAGCAGGTCGCCAAGGCTCTCTACCTCTCCCCGGAGAAGAGCTACATGCGGAAGATCAAGGAGGCGCTCTTGGCCTACAAGATCGACCGCTATCTGACCAAGGAAGAGATCATCACCCTCTACCTGAACCACATCTACCTCGGCCACGGGACCTACGGCGTCGAGGCCGCCGCCCAGGGGTATTTCGGGAAAAGCACCCGGAATCTGACGGTTCCGGAAGCGGCCATGCTGGCGGGACTTCCCAAGGCCCCCAGCAGCTACTCCCCCTACCTCCACCCGGAGCGGGCCTACCAGCGGCAGGCCTATGTCCTCAACCGGATGCTGGAAGACGGCTACCTCACCCAGCGCGAGAGGAATCGGGCGCTTTCCACGGTGATCAAACTCCGATCGATCAAGCCGAAGGACAAGGTCGCCGCCTACTTCATTGAAAACATCCGCCGCTACATCCAGGAGAAATACGGCAGCGACGTCCTCTACAAGGAAGGCCTCGAGGTCTACACAACCTTGAACATCCAGATGCAGAAGGCGGCGAGGGATGCGGTGGAACAGGGCCTCAAGGAGATGGAGGAGCGGGAGAACTATGAGAAAGGACAGGTGCAGGGGGCCCTCTTTGCGATGGACTCGAAGACCGGCGCCATCCTGGCGATGGTCGGGGGGCGCAATTTCCAGCGGAGCGAATTCAACCGTGCGACCCAATCCCGGCGCCAGCCCGGCTCGGCCTTCAAACCGCTGATCTACACGGCGGCCTTCGACAAGGGGCTGACCCCCGCAACGGTGATCGTGGACGCCCCCATCGTCTATCCGGATCCCCAGCAACCGGACGGGGTCTGGAAACCGAGAAATTTCGACGAAAAGTTCCTCGGTCCGACGACGCTGCACAATGCGCTGATCCACTCCCGGAACATCATCACGATCAAGGTTCTTGAGGAGATCGGCGTGGATTACGCCGCCTCCTACGCGACCAACATGGGGATCTCCTCGCCCCTCGCCCGGAACCTCTCGATGGCCCTCGGCACCTCCGGGGTCACCCTTCAGGAGCTGGTCCGGGCCTACGGCGTGCTGGCGAACGAGGGGAAGCGGGTGCAGCCCTTCTTCATCAAGAAAATCGTCGACCGGACGGGTCATGTCTTTGAGGAGACGCAGCCCAAGGCGGAGCAGGCGATCGATCCGCGGATCGCCTTCATGTCGAGTTACGTCATGCAGGACGTCGTCGAAAGCGGGACGGGGCAGCGGGTGAAGAAACTCGGCCGGCCGGTCGCGGGCAAGACCGGGACGACGGACGATATGCGGGACGCCTGGTTCATGGGGTTCACGCCATCGCTGGTTGCCGGAGTCTGGGTGGGCTTCGATCAGGAACGGCCCATGGGCCGGCAGGAGGTCGGCGGCCGCGCCGCGGCGCCGATCTGGCTCTATTTTGCGGAGAAGGCCCTTGAGGGGACCCCGATCGAGGCGTTCCCCGTCCCGGAGGGGATCGTCTTCGTCAAGGTCGATCCGAAAACCGGCGCCCCGGCCAAACCGTCGCAACGCGGGGCGATCTTCGAATGCTTTCTCGAAGGAACGACGCCCGAAGACGCCGAGACGATCGACCCCGCCAATCTCCCCGGCGGGGTGCACCGGTTCGACACGGACCCCGGCTTTTAATGCCCACATCCGATATTGCAGGCTTGAATAATTCTCTGCCCCTCAGAGGAGACTTTCAGGAGCTTTTCGTTGGCAGGTTTTTTTCACATAAAGTATCCTCTGTGAATCTACTTACCACTTGAAAGGGTATGTGTGTAAAATTGATACTGATTTTCCCCTGCCTTCTTTGCCTTATACATAGCAATGTCTGCGTTTTTTACAAGGGTATCTACGTCCCCGCCATGGTCAGGGTAGACGGCAATGCCGATACTCGTCGTGATAGATATAATATGATTATTAATGGTAACATGGGCCTGAAAATCTTCAAGTATCTTTTCTGTAATGGTGTTAACATCGTCTGTCTGCTTAAGGTCTGCAAAAATCAACATAAACTCATCACCGCCCATCCTTGCGACTGTATCACCTTTCCGTATCTGCCTGATGAGTTTTTCTGCAATGGCCTGTAATAATAGATCCCCGACACTATGGCCAAATGTGTCGTTCACATCTTTGAACTTATCAAGGTCAAGCATCATCACGGCAATCTTCTCGTCAAAGCGTTCAGCGTGGGCTATTGCCATAATAAGACGGTCATTAAAAAGTGAACGGTTGGGAAGGCCAGTCAGGGCATCATGGAACGCCATATATCTGATTGTCTCCTCTGTCTTCTTCCGCTCCGTAATGTCACGGACTATCCCCTGATATTCACGGATTTTTCCGTCCTCATCACACCTGCCCGCCACGGTGAGAAGACAATCTATGACTGCTCCACCCTTCTTTTTCAGCTTAATTTCAAAATCCCTCACGAAATTATTCTCTTTCATAGCCTGCTTGAATCTTTCACTGTCCTCAGTTGTCAAATACGCAATCTTTGCATTGAGTTTCAAAGTCTCGTCCCTTGTATATCCAAATAGTTCAATAAACGCCTGGTTCACATCAATGAACCTGCCATTCCCTGTGGCAATATAGATTGCATCCCTTGAACCCTCGAAGAGGGAACGGAACTTTTCTTCGCTTTCCCTAAGCGCCCTTTCGGTCATCCTTAATTCGGTCACATCCATAACTACTAAAACTGCGCTTCCATCCTCCATGTGGGTTGTCCTGAACTCCATATCCTTTCTCTGCCCATCCTTACATACTACCTTGAATTCTACATTCCTTCCTTTCCTTCCCAATTGCACGTCCTTCTTCCATTTATCAATGATAAACTTCCTGTATGCTGGATCAGGATAAGCCTTCTGAAACCACTGTTTTCCATCGGGCACATCTTCTTTGGTGTAACCCGTAATATACGTAAATTCAGGATTGACATAATTAAATAGTCCGTCAGCCCCCACAAGAACGATGCCGTCAGGTGAGTTTTCAAGGATAGAGAAGAAGGTTTCCTGTTTTTTCTCCAATTGTTCCTCTGCCCTCTGCAATTCAGTCAAATCTTCAACAAACATGAGTACTTTTCGTTTATTAATCTCCTCAATGGGAACACCGGTAAATTTCCGTACTGTTCTCTTCTTGCTGTGTTGAGTGATGTATTCGAGAGGTCCCATGGAAAAGGGAATGCCCCTTAAAGCGGATTTGATTTTTTCTGCTACCCCCAAATTCTGGTATATCGGGAGATTCAGGATATTGATTTTTTTGTATTGTTCTATATTAGTGTCTGACATTCTGTTCATCGGGATATTCGCATACTCAACAAAGCCCTCCTCGTTGACGACATAAACCCCGAACGGCGCATTTTCAATGATGGAACGGGTTGTCTGGTATGCCTTTTGAATCGCAAGTTCAGCCTCTTTTCGGTTTGTTATATCAACTATTGTGCCTTCGTAATGGTCTAACCCCCCCGATTTATCAAGAACTGCCCGGGCGCTTATAGAAATCCAGATTTTATCTCCACCCTTACGATATACCTGTGCCTCAAAGCCCCTTACAAGACCATGTTCTTCAAGAAGATTCTTGTATCTCATCCGTTCTTCAGGAATCACATAGTGATGTTTTGCAATATCGGTGAACGTCTTTATCATCTGGTCAGGTGAATCAAATCCCATCATCCTGGCAAGGGCAGGATTGACATTGATGAAGCGTCCATCAGGTGTGGTCTGAAATATGCCTTCCACAGCATTTTCGAAGATACCCCTGAATTTTTCCTCACTCTCCAGAATGCGCGCTTCTGCATTTTTCCGCTCGGTGATGTCGCGAACAATAGCCTGAAGGTAGTATTTACCCATATTGCTGAAGGCGTTCAGGCTGACCTCTGCATCAAATAGAGTCCCATCGTAACGACTGTGCTTCCATTCAAAGGACTGTGTCTGACCTCTGAGCGCCGCATCGATCTTCTCCTGTGCTTTCTCCACGGATTTCCTTCCATCAGGCTGAACTTCCGGGGAGAACAGGTAAGGAGGCTGCCCGATGATCTGTTCCCTGGTACAGCCAAACATCTCCAGGGTCTTTGTGTTGCAGTCAATAAAGATATCCTGATCCATCAAGAAAAAAGAATCGTTGGCAGACTCGAAAAGGGTCCGGAATTTGGATTCGCTCTCCCTTAATGCCACCTCAGTCCGCATAAGGTCAGTGATATCGTAGTCAGAACCACGGTAGCCGAGAAGTCTGCCGTTATCATCCAGGACAGGTGTACCGTTGGTTGAGACCCATACCTCCCTGCCATCCTTTTTTACGATCGCATTACGAAGCTCACGGAAAAGTTCTTTGCGCTCAAATACCTCGAAGGCTGTCTGCCTGAAAGCGTCCCGTCCTTCTTCTGGACAGAGGTCGTAGAAGTGCATCTTTCCTGTAAGCTCTTCAGGGCTATATCCCGTAATCTTTTTACAGTTGGGGCTGACATAGGTATAAAGCCCATCGGCATCCACTTCCCATATCATCTCTCTGGATTGTTCATCTATCTGGCTAAATCGTTCTTTTTGTTCCCTGTCATCTTTCATCTGAAAATGTACCTCTAAGAGTATGATTACATTATGTATCGTTAAAGGGCATGTTAATGGTTAGCAGGGGGCCGGGTAGATCGTAAAAATTTTCAACACATCGAGCTTTCGAAGGCCGATCCTCCGGAAATTCAGTAAAAATGGGTTAGCTTCGATTTTTCATGTTTGTAAGCAAATATATTCATTAGCTTAAACAAGTATTGAACAGGCTTAAATTGGGAGAGGACTTTTTCCTTGCTTGTCTGATGGAGGTGAAAAGTGAGGAAGAAGACGGCCGGCAAACCCCCTGCCATCAGTACGATAGTGACCAGATTCTTTTTCATGGCTGTACCCCTGTGCAACAGCTTAACTGGAGACAGAAATAATGTATATATTGTACCTCCCCTATAGAAACAAGAGAAATATTTGCTGAAGAACACGGCCGCCTTCACGCCATTGGTTGATAGGAGCTTTGACAATAATCTCAACCCGAAACCGGGAGGCCCGCAAAGCAGCAATCCCGTTGATAGATGTAAACCATTGTTTTTCTTGACACACAAATCTCTTTTTTTGCAGGTCTGACGATTTCAGCGCTCCATTCCGGCGGGAAAACTTTTTGGGAGGTTCTGAAAGAGAGAAAGGATTTTGAGCTTTACAAGAGAAAACTGGACCTCAATCAGGTGGAGTTCTCCTATACCGGGAGTATTGCCAGTAATTTCTCGCATATATTGATGAGATCGGATGAATCGCCTTCGAATATCCTGATCCGCGAAATCATCATCCGGTTACGCCGGAAGGAACCGCCCACATAAACATAAAAAGGGAGTTGCCCACTCCATGCGCGGGCAACTCCCTTCAAGGTGTTGGTCCTTGACTGTTGCTCTATCCCTTATTTAGGCGCCTCGGAAAGAGGAATGCCCAGGGCTTTGGCAACCCCCTTGCCATACGCCGGATCGGCCTTCCGGCAGTTGCCGATGTGGCGGACCTTGATCATCTTCGGCGCATCGCCCATCGCGCGGGCGGTGTTCTCGAAGAGCACCTTCTGCTGCGCAGGGCTCATCAGGCGGAAGAGCTTGCCGGGCTGGGTGAAGTAGTCGTCATCGTCCTCGCGGAAATTCCAGTGATACGCATCCCCTTCCAGCTTCAGCGGCGGTTCGGAGAAGTCGGGCTGCTCCTGCCACTCGCCGTAGCTGTTGGGTTCGTAGTGGAGGGTGCTGCCGTAGTTCCCGTCCACCCGCATCGCACCGTCGCGGTGGTAGCTGTGGTACGGGCAACGGGGGGCGTTGACCGGAATCTGGAGGTGGTTGACCCCCAGCCGGTAGCGCTGGGCGTCGCCGTAGGAGAAGAGCCTCCCCTGGAGCATCTTGTCGGGCGAAAAGCCGATGCCGGGTACGACGCTCGCCGGATTGAAGGCGGCCTGTTCAACCTCGGCGAAGTAATTTTCCGGATTTTTGTTCAGTTCGAGGACGCCCACCTCGATCAGGGGATAATCCTTGTGATACCAGACCTTGGTGAGGTCGAAGGGGTTGTAGGGGCAGGTCGCCGCCTCCTTCTCCGTCATGATCTGAACATAGAAGGTCCAGCGGGGGAAGTCTTTCTTCTCGATGCTCTCGTAGAGGTCCTTCTGGTGGCTTTCCCGGTCCTTGCCGACGAGCGCCTCGGCTTCCTGGTCGGTCAGGTTCTTGATCCCCTGCTGCGTCTTGAGGTGGAACTTGACCCAGAAGCGCTGGTTCTTTTTGTTGATGAAGCTGAAGGTGTGGCTGCCGAAGCCGTGCATGTGGCGGAAGGAGGCGGGGAGCCCCCGGTCGCTCATCACGATCGTGACCTGGTGGAGCGCCTCCGTCAGGGAGGTCCAAAAGTCCCAGTTGTTCTTGGCGCTTCGCATGTTGGTACGGGGGTCGCGTTTCACGGCGTGGTTGAGGTCGGGGAACTTCAGCGGATCACGCAGGAAGAAGACCGGCGTGTTGTTGCCGACCAGGTCCCAGTTGCCCTCCTCGGTGTAGAACTTCATCGCGAAGCCCCGGATGTCCCGCTCGGCGTCGGCGGCGCCGCGCTCGCCGGCAACGGTGGAGAAGCGCAGGAAACAGTCGGTCTTCTTGCCGATCTTGGAGAAGATCTTGGCGCGGGTGTACTTGGTGATGTCATGGGTAACGGTGAAGGTGCCGTAGGCGCCGGAGCCCTTGGCGTGCATCCTCCGTTCGGGGATCAGTTCCCGGTCAAAGTGGGCGAGTTTCTCCAGGAACCAGACATCCTGCAGGAGTTGCGGCCCGCGCGGCCCGGCGGTCAAAACATTCTGGTTGTCGACGACGGGTGCGCCGGCTCTGGTCGTCAGCTTTTGATTTTTTTTCATCGCTCTCCTCCTCTTTATGGCGGTTGTCGCGACGGTGTCGCGATAAGGGTTGTGGGTTATCGGTGACATCTTCACGCAAATGACGGCTGCGGGGATACTCCCCGCTTTATGGGCCGCACTTTCTGCATATCCCGTAGGCAACGACATTTTTGCTGTCGATCTTTCCCCAGGACCTAAGTTCCTCAATTTTTCGCTTGACATACCCGCCGTTACCTTATACATGATGCGCCAGGTTTTTTCAATTGAAAGGGAAGGTCATGATCCGTCAGACCATCGCGAACAGCCTGCTTCTCGTAATTGGCGTCGTAGTACTCGTACGCACGGAGGCTGCTGCTCGGCGTCTTTAATGGGATGACATAAAAGACGAGAGCCGCGGGCCCCGTGAAGGTCCGCGGCTTTTTTGTTTCTGAGAAAAGCCGCGGTTCGGGGGAATCGGCGGCTTTTTTATTTCTCGAAAGGAGCAAAGTATGGACACCGTCGGCGCCGACCGCAGCTACAAAACGGATCGCCCAAGCTCTGAACCGGCACAATCGCCGTCTTCCGGCAGAAGCGGGAGGGATAGACTAAAGCTTCAACGGGGTCGGGCGACCCCTTTACCAGGGCCGGAGCACCGGTCCCGTTTATAGACAAAGGAGAAAAACATGGCAAAGATCAATTTCGGCGGTGTGTGGGAAGAGGTCGTGACCTCTGAGGAATTTACGCTGAGCCGGGCTCAGGAGGTCCTGAAGGGCGATACGGTAGCCGTTCTCGGCTACGGCGTGCAGGGACCTGGTCAGGCCCTGAACCTGCGGGACAACGGCATCCGGGTGATCGTCGGACAGCGTGAGGGGGGCAAGACCTGGCAAAAGGCCGTCGACGACGGGTTCGTGCCGGGGAAGACCCTTTTCCCGGTCGAGGAAGCGGCAAGACGGGGGACGGTCATCGAGTACCTACTCTCCGACGCGGGCCAGACACAGATGTGGCCGACGCTCAAACCGTACCTGACAAAGGGGAAAACCCTCTACTTCTCGCATGGGTTTTCCATTACCTACCGCGACCAGACGAACGTAATCCCGCCTGCGGACATCGACGTCGTTCTCGTCGCCCCCAAGGGTTCGGGACGTTCGCTGCGCACCAATTTCCTTGACGGAAGCGGGATCAACTCCAGTTACGCGATCTTCCAGGACGCCTCGGGAAAGGCGACCGAGAAGACCATTGCCCTCGGCATCGCGATCGGCTCGGGATATCTCTTCCCGACGACCTTCGAGAAGGAGGTGTTCAGCGACCTGACGGGTGAGCGGGGCGTCCTGATGGGTTGCCTGGCCGGCGTCATGGAGGCGCAGTACAACGTACTTAGGAAAAACGGCCACAGCCCGAGCGAGGCCTTCAACGAGACCGTGGAGGAGCTGACCCAGAGCCTCATCCGCCTCGTCGCGGAAAACGGGATGGACTGGATGTATGCGAATTGCAGCACAACCGCCCAGCGGGGCGCCCTCGACTGGAAGGGACCCTTCCGCGACGCGGTCGCCCCGGTCTTCGACAAGCTCTACGAAAGCGTCCGTACCGGCGAGGAGACGCGGATAGTCCTGTCGGTGAACAACGCCCCCGATTACCGCGAGAAGCTCAACGCGGAGTTGGAGACGATGAACAAAACGGAGATGTGGCAGGCCGGCGCCGCCGTCCGCGCCCTCCGTCCGGAGAACCGGAAGCGGTGATCCCGAATCGCCGTTGCAGGACAAATCCTCTCCCGGCATCCCTCCCCTCCCCGGGGGAAGGATGCCGGGGGTTTTCCGTTCGGACGCTGCTTGCCAATCCAAAATAAAATCCATTGACATGATGGCTGGTTAGTTATATTTTCACCCCGGTTTCAGGCAGATCTTTGCACCAGAGGGTTCCCTCTTTTCAGCCCAAAGGAAAGACCCATGAACGGAAAACATCGATAACCCCGCCTCTGTCCAAAAGCGCGGGGTTTTGCGTTTGCAGCATAAGGACTGAAAGCTGAAGTTGGTCGAGGCATAAAAAAACGCCCCCAAGATGGAGGCGTCGGGCCGGAGATGCTATCTCCGGGGCTGTTGATAGCTGTACAATAGTGGCATACAGTCTTGCTGTCAAGAAGAATTCTTTTGGGCCATAAAAACGCAATTTGCCAATCGGAGACCATAGCTTGGAAAGAGTCATCGCTCACATCGACGGCTTCAACCTCTATTTCGGTTTAAAATCAAAAGGGTGGAGGCGTTATTATTGGCGGAATCAGCAGACGCTCGTACAAAACCTTTTAAAACCTCAACAAGAACTGGTCCTCACTAAATACTTTACTGCGAGGATCTCCGGACCGGCGGATAAACAAAAACGTCAAACCGTATATGTTGAAGCGCTGAATACCCTTTCGGATTTTCGGATTTACTATGGCAAGTACCAGAATATTCCCAGACAATGCAATCGTTGTGGTTTTAAGGATGAAGTCCCCAACGAAAAGATGACGGACGCTGGTGTATCGGAACGGGTTGATGCCTCTGGGCCTGCTCTCTTTCTGCCTCGACTACGGCCGTCAGGCGGATCATCCCGTCGGCGGCGTTTTCGCCTCCATCACGAAACGCTTCTCGCTATTCGGAGAGCCGGATTTTTACCAACTGATCGAAGAGCTGCGCGACTTCCGGAACACCTATGTGGCCCATCAGGAAAAGGATTTGACGGACATAGACATGGCCCATGCTGCCCTGATCAAATGGATCGGCGGTCTGCTCCGGATTTACCGATTCCATCACGCGATTGACTGAAACTGATATCGATGAAGGAGCGACCAGATGGTATCCGTTCGCTGGACCGGCGCGGCCGGCCTTGAATTCACGCACGAGGGAAAAACCTGGCTGATCGACCCCTACCTTTCCCGGATCGGCAAGATGACTCTGTTCTTCGGCCACCCCCAACCGGATCGGGAAAAGATTTCCCGTTATCTGGACACCCTTCCGGGCAAACTGCAGGCCGTTGTCGTCGGTCACACGCACCTGGATCATGTCCTGGACGTCCCCGAAATCGTCGGGCGGGTCCCCGTTCCGCTGGTCGGCAGCGGGAGCCTCGAAACGCTCATGGCCGCTCACGGAATGCCCGGACGGGTCACCGTCTGCAAAGAGCGGACGCGCATCGATCTTCCCGGCGGGGCGGCTGTGACGATGATCCCTTCACTTCACGGCTTGGTGCTATTCGGCCGCGCCCCCTATGCCGGAGAGATCGAGCCGGGACAGCAGCCCCCCCTGAAAGCTTCAGCCTACCGTCACGGTCCGGTCTTCAATATCCGGCTGGAAATCGGCGGCACCTCGTTCCTGCACGTCGGATCCGCCAATCTGATCGACGATGGGCTGGAGGGGCAAACCTGCGACGTCCTCTTCATGTGCATGCCGGGATGGAAAGCCATCGAGAACTACCACGGCAGGCTGCTCTCCCGGACAAGACCGAAGATCGTGGTCCCCTTCCATTTCGACGATTTTTCGGCCCCGCTTTCCAGAGATTTCACTGCGCCCCCTGTTCCCTGGCTGTCGAAAAATCGATTTCTGAAGCGGATTGCCGAAGAGGCGCCAGATGCAAGGATCGTTCATCCCGCTCTTTTTGAACCGATGGTTTTTTAAGGTTTCATTGGGAGTGTCGGGCAACGTGGGCCTCAGGTTGCCGAGACGCCCCGGCGGTACTTCTCGTCGAGCATCCCTTCGATGCTCGCCATGACGATCCGCGTCACCCCTTCGAACTGTTCCCGGTAGCGCTGCTGCGATTCCCGGGAGAGGAGACGGAACGGTTCGTGGATCCGGAACTCCTTGAGCCGGTCGTTCACGGAGAGCGGTTCGCCGATCCGGTAGGTGATCCGGCCGCTTTTCGCAAAGGGAAGGCTCCCGGTATAGACCTCTTCGGAGTTGTTGCAGGCGACGGGGACAATCCGCTTTTCCGTGTGCAGGGCGAGCTGGGCGAGGCCGGTCCGCCCCTCGGACAGCGTCACCGAGCGGGTGCCCTCCGGAAAGATGATCAGGTTGAGTTGCTTCTCGCAGAGGGCGATCCGGCTTAATTCCGCAACCTTCTCCATCACCTCTTCATAATAGCCCCGGATAAACTCCGCAAACTGCTCGCCCATCGCCTGGATCGCCTCGACGACAGCACGCTCCTGCGGCCCCGCCTCGGCGAGACGGCCGTCGATCATGTCCTTGACGGCACGGTAGAGCCCTTTGTCCATCTTGTGGTTGAACCTCTTCCGGTAAAACTCCTCGATGAGATACCCCATCGACGGCACCGGGATCATGTTGCAGAGGTCGAGCCCCTTCGCCAGGAACGCGTTCTTGTAGTATTTGGCCTTCACCCAGACGGTCGTGAACGGGAATTCCCGCATTTTCAAGAGCTTGTACTGGAAGGGCCAGTAGTTGAACCGGTCCGTGTGGTTCATCGCGAAGATCACGCTCTCCCCGCGCGGGATCCGTTCGGCATTTTCGATCCGGATGTCCACCTTCGCGAAGAGGTGGTAGTTCGGCAGAAGCAGACAATACGCCACAATCTTCTGGCCAAACGGCTGGGAAACCAGCCGGATTTTATTTAAATATTCGATATCAATCACATTTCCCTCCTTGCTTTATGGTTATACGAGACATTTGAATTTCTGCCCTTCCTGTCATTGCGAGGAGCGGAGCAACGAAGCAATCTCATGGTTTATTGAACGGTTTTGGGATTGCTTCGTTGGCCTTCGGCCTCCTCGCAATGACAACGGACGCATTTTTCAAAGGTCTCTATTCTTCCTCCCCCATGAGCAGCCGCCGGACCCGCTCCAACTCCTCGGGGGTGTCCACCTCAACGGAGTCGTGCGGGGTGACGACCACCTTGATCCGGTAGCCGTGTTCGAGGGCGCGGAGCTGTTCGAGCGCCTCCAGGCGCTCCAGGACTCCCTCGGGAAGGGCGGTGAAGGTGCGCAGAAAATCACGGCGGTAGGCGTAGATCCCGTGGTGCTTGAAGTAGTCAACCTTCTTCCCGGGGTCGCGGACGAACGGGATCGTGGCGCGGGAGAAGTAGAGGGCGAAATGGTCATGGTCGAAAACAACCTTGACGGCGTTCGGATGGGTGATCTCCTCATCGCGGACGATCCGGTAGATCAGCGTGGACATCGGGACGGCAGCGTCCGCCAGCAGCGGCCCGACCACCTCGTCCACCTGGACCGGCTCGAAGAGGGGCTGATCTCCCTGGATATTGACGACGATGTCGTCGTCCCGCAGCCCCATGGTTTCGACCGCCTCGGCGATCCGGTCCGTTCCGGAGCGGTGGCGCGGCGAGGTCATCACCGCCCGGCCGCCGAAGGCCGCAACCGCATGAAAAATCCGTTCGTCGTCGGTCGCTACGGCGGCGAAAGAGACGGTCTTTGCCCGGAGGACCCTCTCGTAGACGTGTTGAATCATCGGCTTCCCGCAGAGGTCGGCGAGCGGCTTGCCGGGAAAGCGGGTCGATTCGTAGCGGGACGGGATGATGCAGACAACCTGCACGGACATTACTGTTTTCCTTACCCTCTGCTTAAGCCCTTTGAACTTATGCCCTCCCCGTCATTGCGAGGCGCACAGCGCCGAAGCAATCCTGTGAATCATCGAATGTTTCCGGGATTGCTTCGCTTCGCTCGCAATGACTCCGGCATGTATCTTGAAAGCTCTATCCTTACAAATAGGGATCGGCCGCGAGGAGGTGCCCCTTGACGTAATCCGCCGTCGCCTCCTCCAGTGGACGAAACGCGGTCGGGCAGCCGGCGGCGCGGAGTTTCTCCATCTTCGCTTCGGTGAAATACTGGTATTGCCCCCGGATCGCCTCGGGCATCTCGATGTATTCGATCTGCGGCGGAAGGCCGAGTGCGGCAAAGACCGCCCCGATCAGATCGTTCCAGGTCCGCGCCTTTCCCGTCCCGAGGTTGAAGATCCCGTTCGCCTCCTTGTGGTTCAGAAGCCACCAGAGCACATCGACGCAATCCTTGACGTAGACGAAGTCCCGCTTCTGGCCGCCGTCGGGATATTCCGGTTTGCAGGATTTGAAAAGCCTCACCCTTCCCGTTTCGCGGATCTGGTGGAACGCCTTGAAGATCACGCTCGCCATATCACCCTTGTGGTACTCGTTCGGGCCGAAAACATTGAAGAACTTGATCCCGGCGACGCGGTCCGCGATCCGCTCGCGGAGGACCTTCAGGTCGAAGAGCTGTTTGGAGTAGCCGTATATGTTGATCGGCCGGAGGAGGAGGCTGGTTTCATCGTCGTCGGAGAAACCCTGCGCGCCGTCGCCGTAGGTCGCCGCGGAGCTGGCGTAGATGAAACGGACCCCGTGCGCGATGGCCCAGTCCGCAAGGCGGCAGGTGTAGTGGAAATTGTTCTCCATCAGGTAGTCGGCGTTCTGCTCAGTCGTCGAGGAGCAGGCCCCCATGTGGACGATGGCCTCGACGGGGAACGGAACCTGCTCCGCCTCGACCATCCCGAGGAAGACCGCCTTGTGGAGATAGTCGGCGTACCGGCGCTTGACGAGGTTCTGCCAGTTCCCGGTCGTCCCCAGCTCGTCGACGATAACGATGTCGCCGATCCCCTCCGCGTTCAGCTTCGCAACGAAGGCGCTCCCGATGAACCCGGCGCCGCCGGTAACAACGATCATCTTTCCGACCCCCTAATATTCCTCCACTGCTATGGATCAGCCTGTTCCGGAAGCGCGAATCGATCTTTTTCCGGGGCACCCTGCCCCCGCAGCGCAGCACCCGCCGGGAAAATTGTCTGAGCGCGAAGCGCGAGTTTTTTCCTGGCAGCGAAGCGAGGAGGCGCAGGGTCGGAAAAAGATCTTGAGCGCGGAGGAACAGGATGATCCATGCACCCCTTACAGCACCTTGGCTGCATTCGCGATCGCCTTCCGGATCGCCTTCACCTTCGCGGCCGGCATCTTCACGGAGATCCCCATGATCAGCGTCCGACCGAGGAGATCCTCCGCGTGGGGGATCGCCTTCCGGCTGTAGGTCGTCTTCCGGTTGCGCGGATCGGAGAAGGGCTGCTTCTTCGAGTTTGCCGTCGACTTCGCCAGGAAGTGCTCCCAGTTCGGAACATAGTGCCAGAAATTGTCCTTGAAACGGACCGTGTCGAGACCCTCGGCCTTGAGCGCCTTCTGGAAGGCCTTGGTCTGCTCCTCCTCCGGCAGGTTGAAGGCGAGGAAGGTCGCCGAATCCCCTTCGGGATCGGGCATCCCCCGGAATTTGATCCCCGGAAGTCCGGCCAGCGCCTCCTTGACGACCGCCTTGTTCTTCCGCTGCGCGGCGATGACCCGGTCGAGCTTCCGGAGCTGGGCGAGGCCGACGGCCCCCTGGAACTCGTTCATCCGGTAGTTGAAGCCGAGGATCGTTCGCCCGTCGAGCGCCCGGCTGACCGGGGAGAGGTGGTCGTGACCGTGGTCGTGGTACCACTCGGCGCGGTGATAGAGGTCGAGGTCGTTCGTGATCACCATGCCGCCCTCGCCCGTCGTGATCGTCTTGTAATGGTCGAAGCTGAAGATCCCCACGTGGCCGATGCTCCCCAGTTTTTTCCCCTTGAAGCTCGCACCCAGCCCCTGGGCGGTGTCCTCGAGAACCAGCAGCTTGTGCTTCTTGGCCACCTTCATGATCTTGTCGATTCGCGCGGGCGCGCCGCACATGTGGACGGGAATGACCGCCTTCGTGCGCGGCGTGAGCTTGTTCGGGATGTCGTCCGGATCGAGGTTCAGGGTGTCGTCGATGTCGGCCATGACCGGGATCGCGCCGACCTCGAGGACCGCCTCGTAGGTGGCCATGAACGTGAAGGCCGGGCAGATCACCTCATCCCCGGGCCCCACGTCGAGGGCGGTGAGCGCGATCTTGAGGGCCGCGGAGCCCGAGGTGACCCCCAGCGCGTACTCAGTCCCGGAGTATCTCGCGAAGGCCTTCTCGAAATCCCTTACCTTCCATATCCCCTGCCGTTCGTTGTCGAACGCGTAGCGGGCAAAGACGCCCGTCCGGAGGACGTCCATCACCTCCTTGATCTCTTCCTTTCCGATCAGTTCTGCACCGGCCATAACCGCAAACCTCCTTTGAAAATGGTGACAGCTACCAATTTTCCCGTCACCCGAGAACGCGGGAAAATGGGGACAGGTACAATTTCCCCCGGGGGAAATTGTACCTGTCCCCATTTTCCGATTAATAGCACTCCTGGTAGATCTCGATCATCTCCTCCGGCGTCATCTTGCAGGGGTTGTTGGCGAGCGGCCTCGCAACCGTCATCGCGACCTTCGCCAGCTCCGGAAAATCTGCTTCCGGGATCTCCAGCTCTTCGAGCGTTGTGAAAATACCACAGTCCTCGATCAGGGCCTCCACCGCCTCCACGCTTAGGTAGGCCGCCTCCCTGAGCGGCAGGTCGTCGACGATCTCCCCCATGATCTCCGCGATGTCGACAAACTTCTCCTGGGCGCCGGGCAGGTTGAACGCCATCACCCTTGGGAGCATGATCGTATTGGCGAGCCCGTGGGAGATTCCATATTTCCCGCCGAGCGGGTAGGAGAGGGAGTGGACCGCCGTCACACCCGCGTTGGCGAGGCCGAGCCCCGCGTAGAGGCTCCCCAACAGCATCGCCTCGCGCGCCTCGATGTTAGTCCCGTCGTGGACGGCCGTCCGCAGGTTGTCGGAAATGAGGCGGATCGCCTCCAGCGACAGCAGCTCGCTCATCGGCGAGGCATTTATCGAGGTGTAGGATTCAATCGCGTGGCAGAGGGCGTCGATCCCCGTGGCCGCCGTGGGATGGGGCGGGAGGGTCAGCGTCAGCTCCGGATCGAGCAGCGCGAGCTCGGGATAGAGATAGGGACTGTTCATCCCCTCTTTCTTTTTGAGCTTTTTCCGGATGAAAACGGCCGTGAAGGTCACCTCGCTCCCCGTCCCGGCGGTCGTCGGGACCATGATCTTGGGGAGGCCCGGGCCGGGAATCTTGTTGAGTCCGAGATAATCCTCCGCCTTCCCCTTGTTCGCCGCGAGGACGGCGATCGCCTTGGCCAGGTCCATCGCGCTCCCGCCGCCGATGCCGACGACGCCGTCGCACTTCTTCCGGATGGCGATCTTCGCCCCCTCGTCGGCCAGCTCGATCGGCGGCTCCGGCGCCGCCTTATCGTAGAGGACGAAACCGATCTTCGCCTTGTCCAAAAGGCCGGAAAGTCTCTCGCCGAAGCCCGTTCCGGCCAGGTTCCCGTCAAGGACGACGAGCGGCCGGCTCACCTTCAGCTCTGTTAGGTGCTCCGCCAGGCCGGCGAAACTCCCGTTTCCGAAAACGATCTTTTTGGCGCCCGTAAACGAAAATGTCTTCATGGCCTTGTCTCCATTTTACGTCATTCGAACCCCGTCATGCGGTATTCGGTTTTCTTACGAGCACGACGGCGGAAAGTCAAGGATTTTTGCGCTCCTTGTTGTCTCCGTACCATTCGATCTGCCGGCAGATCCCCCGGAGGATCTTGACCTCCCGCGCCAGCAGCGTCGTCCGGGAAAAGAGGCGACGGAGGTGCATCATCCAGTAGTCGGGGTTGTCAGGCAGCAGAAACCCGATTGCCAGCAGGGTCTCCTTGAGTTGGGCGTACATCCCCTCCAACTCCTTCGCGCTGGCCAGCTTCGGCGCGAATTCGCTATCATTTTCTATCCGGGCAACGAGGAGCTCATAGCAGATAATCATCACCGCGTGGGAGAGGTTCAGCGATTTGAATCCCACGGTGGGGATCGTGACCAGGGTCTGGCAGAAGCGGAGGTCGTCTTTCGTAAGTCCCGTGTCCTCTGGGCCGAAGAGCAGCGCGATCCCGTTTTGCTGCGACAGGCCGACCACGATCTCGGCCATCCGGCGGGGGGAGACGACGGGCCCCCGCCCCGACCCATGCCTCGCCGTCGTTCCGACGACCCAGGAGAATCCTGCCAGCGCCTCATCGAGGGTGTCGCAGTGGCGGATCCCGTCGACGATCTCCTTCGCCACATGGGTCGCCATCTGCCGGACTGCCTCGTCGTCCAGATCGCGGTTCCCGACGACAATCATCTTTCCGATCCCCATGTTCATCGCGCAGCGCGCCGCGGAACCGACATTTCCGGGGAACTTTGGCCTTTTCAGCACGATCGTGATGTTATCAAAATTCGCCTTCACCAAATGGTTACCCGCTCCTTTTCTTCCGTCCTGCACCCTATGCATCCCCGGCCCCAATCCGATCCCGGAAGCCCCTGCGCGAAAGCAGCAACCCCTGACCGGATCTAAGCAAACCCGGCGCTTCCGCCTTTCCGCTACGGTTTTAGCCACCGTGCCGCGACAAACGTCCCCGTGTCCCGCCCCTCTCCTTCCCGTTCGCTCCGGTCGAACGTTGCCGGATCGTCCTCCTTGCCGAAATGGACCACCGTCCGGACAATGCCGGGAACGGACGTCGCCGAGAGGAGCTGCTCGGGCGACCGGAAGAAGACCCGGGTGAAGATCCCCGTTCCGCTGCCGGCGTCGAGGATCCGCTCCCCCCGGCCCGGCCGAAGCAGATCGAGAATGAGTTCTGTTTCATGTTTCAGGACCGCCTTCCCCACCGGGGTCTCGAACCAGCGGTCATACCGTTCCGGCCGGCCGCATCCCAAGGTTCCCCGGGGGCAGAATGTTGAAAATGCTTGCAAATCCGACCCTCCTGCCGCTAAGGACGGACCAAGGCGTTTTATAGATGGTTCGCCGTTATGATGCAACGAGAAATTGGAAGACGCCATGCATCATTCGCGTCATCGAGGATCGCCCCTCTCCGGATCGGTTCCCGTTCCATCGGGGGCGAGGCGAGGCTTGCTCTTTCCTCAGCCTTGCAGTGTAGAGGGCGAGGGAAACCGCGTCCTCTTTTCAACTTTTCAACGACATTTTTTGGTTCATCCGGTTTAAGCGTACGAGTCAAAATGTCTTTCCTGAAAGTAACAAGTCGCAAACCTCAGTGATGATGCAGGATTTCAAGTCGTAATCAATGTTATGATTTCTTCAGCGATTATGATATGGATACATACATTTAATGTACGTATCTGTGAGGGGCTTGGGCATCAAAGCCATGATCGAAATACTATGACACCGCTGGGAAACCAAGCGGTTAACGGAGAAGAAAACAAGCATTAACCCACCTGTATCAAGAGAAACCGGTCTATTCGACTAAAATATTATGGGCAGCATGCAATTAATGTTCAATTTCCCTCATGTCGAACGCAAATTCATCGCCCCGCGGGCAGATGTGGCTATCGATTCTTTTTTCCCCGAAGAGGAAGCTGACAGGCTTGCCCAGATCGAATCGTACAACAAGCATCTTTTCCGTCCCAATACATATCTGCATAAATGGTGGGCCAGGCGTTCCGGCGTCACGTTCCGCTATATACTCAAGCAACTCTCCGCTAAATCTGATCTACGTGATTTTTATACTCCGGGAGGCCTTGAAGGCCTGACTATCCTGGATCCGATGATGGGAGGGGCGACGACCCTGCATGAGGCCATCAGACTTGGCGCCAATGTCATCGGTTATGATGTGGATCCGATACCTGTTCTGCAGGCCCGCGCCTCGTTAACCGAGATTAACCTCCAAGAAAAACAGGCGGCCTTTGATCTCTTTCTTGAAAAACTGGAGCAGAAACTATCCACCTATTTTGAAACGTCATGCCCGGACTGTTCCGAAAAAAGCGACATGCAATTTCTGCTTTATGGCCTCAGAAGACTGATCGATAAGGACGAAGCTGTTTTTCTTGATTCCTTTACCTTGCGAGCGGAAACAAACGGAGACAGGAAAACCATCCTCGATTTTTATCCTTCCCTGAATGTTACACGCGAGAACAGAACATGGCCATTGATGGATAAGGATGAGGTAAAAAATAGAGGATTAAACGTTAAATATTTAGAACTTCTGGATATTCCCTTTGCGGACCGTTATGTCCCTCTGGTCATGGTTGGGAAATGCAGACATCACGGTCAATTCTTCAAGGCGCCTGATGTCAGGGATCTTCAGAACATCGCTGCCGCAGCGTCACAGGCATCCAGACTGACCTTTCCTGGTCAAAACGGATTTAGAGTTCCTCAAGGACCTAAATCAAGTGATCTTATCGCCCGGGGCGTGGCGAATTTTTTTGAACTGTTTTCTCCCCGTCAACTCCTCTATCTGTCCGAGGCGAAACGGTGCATCAACGAAGCAGCCCCTGAGCATCGGCTGTGGCTGGCCTTGCTCGTCTCCACATCTTTGGAATTTAACTCCATGCTGTGCGGGTACAAAGGCGTCGATCAGAGAAGACCGGGGGCCATACGCCACGTTTTTTCCCATCACGCCTATTCATTTCCCTGCACAGCATTAGAGAACAATCCTGTCTTTAAGGCCAAAACGTCCGGTACGCTGCGTAATTTATTTGAGAAGCGCATTTTGAAAGCCGGAATATGGGCACAGGCGCCGGTCGAACGGCGCCTGTCGGGCGCCAAGTGGGAGAAGGTCATAATTGACGGCGAATCGGATGTGGGTCAGGAATGCAAGGCTCTTGGCGAATTTACAGAAGATACACGCTCTTTCATAATCAGGCAAAATGATTCCTCTGTGCTTCCCTTGCCCGATCAAGCCATTGATTATGTCGTCACCGATCCCCCTTATTTTGACAATGTCCAGTACAGCGACCTGTCACATTTTTTCCGCTGCTGGCTCCGCTGGTTTCTGCCGGACGAGGCCAATTGGCAATACCAGCCCCTCCTGTCCGCTGTTGCCGAATCTAAGGAGAATGAAGCAAAATTCGGCGATATCCTCGCTAAAGTCTGGCAGGAATGCCACCGCGTCCTCATCCGGCCGCACGGCAGGCTAATCTTTACTTACCATCACTGGCGTGCCGCTGCCTGGTCACAGCTCACCATTGCCCTTGCCAGTGCGAGCTTTCGGCTGATGAACGGCTATGTCGTTCACTCGGAGAATCCGATTTCCGTTCACATCAGAAGCCTTCGGGCCCTTCAGCACGACGCGATTCTTGTGTTCAAGCCTTGCGATGACGATGACGATAACGCAAGGCATTGGGGGAAGCCAGAAAGGATACAGATGGACGACAGTGAGTCCTTCTGCCGCGGTTGTACGCAATACCTGGGCTGGATACTGAACCATGATTTTGATCATGAAAAGATCCGCCTTTTATGGAAAGAATTCATCGGGGGCGACTAATGGCTAAATACCCTTCAGAGATTTTCGGATGTTATCTGCGGAACATCTCGCCGGAAGCCGAAGAGATGCGGAGAAAATACTGGTGTCCGTTCCATGAATCACCATGCTACAAGCAGAGCCGGCTGATCGATTATCCCTTCGGCGTCTGCACCGCCCATGTGGATGGACAGGAAATTGCCTTATGCCCCCGGCGTTTTCTGGAGAAAAACAAGGTCTTCCATGATATTGCGCTCTCCAAGTTTGGAACAAGCGACAATGTTCTCGTTTTTTCTGAGGTTGGTTTGCCCGGTATAGGAAGTTTTGATTTCGTGATGGTTCAACATAAACCGTTAAGTACGCATGTGGAGGATTTCGTTGCCATAGAATTTCAAACGGGCCAAACGACGAGTACGGGCCAATTGGTCAAAGGTTTTAAAACCTTTATAATAGATCGCCGTTTACCTGAAGGCTCTTCATACCATTTTGGGATCAATATGTATGATATCTGGAAAAGAACGTTCACCCAGATCCTCAACAAGGGCATCATCATGGAAAAGTGGGGGAAGAAGATATTCTGGGTGGTTCAAGATCCGGTATTCAATTACTTTCAAAAAAAGTTCCGTTTATCTGACATGGGCTATAGCAAAAACCATTGTTCGGTATTTTCCCTTTATGACCTTAAGGAGAATGGACAGCGTCTCGATCTGCTTCCAACAAGGATGTTCTCCTCAACAGTGGACGCCCTGTTTGACGCCTTTCGCAGGAATGACGACATCCCCCCAGTAGAGAGATTTGTGGAACGGCTTGAATCAAAACTGACCGGCGACATGAAGATAGCCCTCCATTTGAGTCGTGAAAAGGCGCCCGCAAAATTCGACGCCCCGAAACCCGGCGCCACAGGTCGAGTGCGAGAACCATCAGATGAATTCAAATGAGATCGATCTGTACGTCCTTCCTCAATAATTTTGTTGACATGAAATCCATAACGGGGAAGGATGTGCCATAGACAATTCCCCCCATCCACCTTTTGTCACAGGGGGGCATTGTGCGATTTCATTCGTTCAGCTCAATTTATCCAATATGCTCATGACGGAACAACTTTTAAATACCCTTGATCACGTTCGTCGGACCGTGAACAGCCGTACACAGCGGGTCGAACGCTTGGACATCGGGCAGTTTCTGACGCCGGCCGCGATTGCCCGCTTCATGGCGTCGATGTTTGCACCGAATCGGCTGGATCATGTGAGGATTCTTGATGCCGGAGCGGGCGCGGGCGTGCTTTTTTCGGCCTTTGTGGAGTCGTTGGTTTCCGAAGGGAGGCGGCCCTTTTCCATTGAGGTCGTCGCCTATGAAAACGACGGGCGCATTCTACCGGAATTGGCCCCAATGATGGCCCGTTGTGAAGCCGCCTGCGGGCAGGCCGGGGTCGCTTTTCACGGGGAGGTACGCGGGGAAGATTTTGTCACCGCCGCCATCGCCCAAACGGAAGAGGGGCTATTTACCGGGCCGGGCGAGCGCTTCACCCATGCCATCCTCAATCCCCCCTACAAGAAGATCAACGGCCAATCGACCACACGCAAACGACTGGATGCCGCAGGGATGGAGGTATCAAACCTCTACGCCGCCTTCGTCTGGCTGGCGGCGCGCATGCTTGCACCCGGCGGGGAACTGGCGGCCATCACCCCTCGGAGTTTCTGCAACGGCCCTTATTTTCGCCGGTTTCGTTATGCCCTCCTGGAGATGATGAGTCTGCGGCGCATTCATGTCTTCGAGTCCCGCAGGAAGGCCTTCGGCGACGACGATGTTCTTCAGGAAAACGTCATCTATCATGCCGTCCGGGAGGAAAAGAACCCGGAGGAAGTCATCGTTTCATCCTCCGAAGGCCTCGATTTCGAAAGGGCAATGATTCGCTCCGTCCCCTACGCGCATGTGGTTCTGCCGAAAGACCGGGACGCCTTTATTCACCTGGTCATGAATCATGCCGACGACCGGGTCTTGGAAAGGATGCGGCGCTTTAAGGCGACGCTCCCTGATCTCGGCCTGGACGTTTCCACGGGTCGTGTCGTCGATTTTCGTGCGCGGGAGCATCTGCGCGCGCAGCCGGAAGAGGGAACTGCGCCCCTCGTCTACCCCTGCCATTTCCATGATGGCTTCGTGAATTGGCCCGCACCTTCCGGGAAAAAGGCGAACGCCATCGCATTATCGGCACAAACGCAGGATTTGCTGGTGGCAACGGGCAATTATGTGCTTACGAAACGGTTCTCGTCGAAGGAAGAGCGGCGGCGCGTCGTGGCGGCTGTATACAATCCCCATAGGATCGCTTCGCCCCTTGTCGGTTTTGAAAACCACCTGAATTACTTTCATACCGGGGGAACCGGCATGCCGGAGCAGATGGCAAAGGGATTGGCCCTGTATCTCAATTCCTCGCTCTTCGACTGCCATTTCCGTCTGTTTAGCGGGCATACACAGGTCAACGCCACGGATCTCAGGAAAATGACCTACCCTTCCCGCGATCAATTGATGAGGCTCGGCCTCCATGTTCAAGACCGGATGCCGGATCAGGAGACGATCGATAAGATTCTGGAGATGGAGTGCGAAAAACCATGATCAAGAAAACGGATCAAGAAAGTGGCGAACAAAAAATCCGGGAGGCTATGGAAATCATTGAGGCCCTGGGCTTACCCCGGCAGCAGCAGAATGAGCGCTCCGCCCTGACGCTCCTTTCCCTGCTTGACCTAAAACCGGCGGACCGCTGGCAGGATGCGGAGAATCCCTTGATCGGCATCACCCCGATTATGGGATTTTTCGAAGCATACCTCGGCAAACGCTATGCGCCGAACACACGGGAAACGGTGCGCCGGCAGACGGTCCATCAATTCATGCAGGCGGCGCTGATCGTGCCCAATCCGGACAAGCCTTCCCGGTCGACAAACAGCCCCAAGGCGGTGTATCAGATCGAGCCGTCGGCGCTGAAATTGCTCCGGGAATACGGAAAGCGGGGTTGGAAGAAGAGACTCCAAGAGTATTTGCACACGGTTGAGTCCTTGAATACGCTGTATGCAAGAGAACGGGACATGGAACGCATCCCCGTAACCTTAGCGAACGGGCAGGCGCTCCGGCTTTCGCCCGGGGGACACAATGCCTTGGTCAAAAAGATTCTTGACGAATTCTGCCCGATTTTCACTCCTGGGGGCCGTATCGTGTATGTCGGCGATACCGAGGAAAAGTGGGCGTACTTCGATGCCGCCATCCTACAGGGGTTGGGCGTTGCGATCGAGGGGCACGGCAAGATGCCCGATGTCGTGGTGCATCATGTGGTAAAGAACTGGCTGGTCCTGATCGAGGCGGTCACAAGCCACGGACCGGTCAATCCCAAGCGGCGTCAGGAACTGAAGAGGTTGTTTGCCGGATCGAAGGCCGGTCTCGTTTTCGTCACGGCATTCCATGATCGGCATAAGATGATGAAATATCTCGACGAAATCTCCTGGGAAACGGAGGTGTGGGTGGCCGAATCGCCTACGCACCTCATCCATTTCAACGGCGAACGCTTTCTCGGCCCCTACGAGGAAGAGGATTAGACGGATGATTCCGGGGCGACGGAAGCGAGCCATTTGATGATTCACTTTAGGAGGGAATATGACTGAGAAAATATCAAACATGGAGGATTTGGTCGCCTATCAGGACGGCTCCATCGTCAGTAAGGAAATCATCAAGAAACCGACCGGGACGACAACCATTTTCGCCTTTGACCGGGATCAGGGATTGAGCGAGCACACGGCGCCCTTCGACGCTCTGGTCTACATTCTCGATGGCGAGGCCGAGATCATCATAGCGGGGGAGCCTCATCAACTGAAAACGGGCGAAATGATCATCATGCCCGGCGGAAAACCCCACGCATTGAAGGCGGTGAAGAGATTCAAGATGATGCTTGTCATGATTCGATCCTGATGACGCTACGAGGTGCAAGATGAAAAAGATACTGGTTGCCGGCTTTGGTATCATTGCGTTATTTGTTTTTCTGCTCACGGGAATCTATTTCCTGTTTCCAGAAACATTGTTCAATCTGGCTGTGAAAGCTGGAAGATATTCTGCCGGCTTGGTCAAGAAGGAAATCCAGGTTGACGATCACAGGATCGTGTATCAGGAAGGGGGGAAAGGGCAAACGATATTACTGCTCCATGGCTTTGGCGCCAATAAAGACAACTGGATACGATTCGCAAAGTACCTGACAAATGACTATCATGTAGTGATTCCTGATATTCCTGGTTTTGGTGAAAGCTCTCAGATACAAAATCAAAATTACGCTGCGAAAAACCAACTGAATCGGATCGACCGGTTCACGGAGGCGCTGAAACTCGAAAAATTTCATCTGGCAGGGAATTCAATGGGAGGGATGCTTGCCGCATTGTATGGCGCAACATATCCACAGAAGGTTTTAACGCTGGCGTTGTTGGCACCTGGCGGCGTTGGCTCGCCAAACCCAAGTGAGGTGGCCATCCTTTTACAGAAAGGCACAAATCCTTTACTGACCGGCAATGCGGAAGATTTTGATAGATTGATAAAATTATGCTTTGCAAAACCGCCATACATACCTTCCCAGTTTAAAAAAGTCCTGGCTGCCGATGCCATCGCGCACAGGGATTTTAATAAAAAGATATGGGACGATATGCTAGGGAACCTCACAAAAGAGGCGTTATCTGTAAGGGAAAACTTCTTGGCCCCCTATCTGCCTCAAATTCAGGCGCCGGTCTTAATCATCTGGGGCGATCGCGACAAGATTCTGGATGTTGGAGGCGTTGCGGTTTTGGAGAAAAATCTGAAAAATTACAGAACCGTTATCATGAAAGATACAGGGCATATCCCCATGTTGGAACACCCCCGGGAAACCGCGTCACGCTATATCGGCTTTTTGAAGGGGAAAAAATAGGCTTTGATGAGATGTTACCGAACCGATGGAGCGACGGAATGGACCAGGAACTCACCAAAAAATACCGATCGTTTTTAAAAGACAGCATCCGCAAGGGCATCGATTTTTCCAAGACGGATCAGAACAGAGGTTTTGCGCCCCCGCCGATTGAAAAGCCTTACCCAAAAACAGCCAGACGCATTGATCTTCCCCAATATGACCAATTCAAGGAGATCGGCAAAATTGATCTCAAATCCGCGATCCGAAACCGGGAAAGCCGCAGGTCCTATCGTGCTGAGCCGATGACCATTGAAGAACTGTCCTTCCTTTTGTGGGCTACCCAAGGCATAAGGCAAAAACTTGATCCCGGTCATGCGTTAAGAACGGTTCCTTCTGCCGGCTGCCGCCATGCGCTTGAAACCTATCTCTGTGTTTTGAATATCCGGGGACTGGATCAGGGAATCTACCGTTACCTTCCTGTTGAGCATCAACTGCTTTTTGAATTTACCGAGGAGAACTTGGATAGAAAGATTGTGCAGGCTGTTCTGGGTCAACCCTATCCGGGAGAAGCCGCCGTTACCTTTATCTGGACGGCGATCCCATACAGAATGGAATGGCGTTACGGAATTGCCGCCCATAAGGTCATTGCGATTGACGCCGGCCATGTCTGCCAAAATCTTTATCTTGCCTGTGAAGCAATCGGTGCAGGAACTTGTGCGATTGCCGCTTATGATCAGGAAGGGATCGACGAACTCCTCCGTATTGACGGACAAGATGAATCAACCATTTACCTTGCCTCTGTGGGCAGGAAAGAGAAGGTTTGACAGGAAGGCGGGGCCATGTCAGAAAGAAACATGGACGAAACCCTGATCACAACCCTCTCCGAAGGGGCCGCAGCGATCGGCATCCGCCTCGGTCCGGCGGAGTTGGACCGCTTTGCAACGTACCACCGGGAGATCCTGCTCTGGAACCGGCGGATCAACCTCGTCTCGGAACGCTCTGCACAGGAGATCGTCATCCGCCACTTTCTCGATTCGCTGACGCCGGCGCCGTTTCTGGATCGTCCGGACGGCGCCCTGATCGATCTCGGAAGCGGGGGCGGCTTCCCCGGCATCCCGCTCAGGATCGCGCTGCCCGGACTGCATCTGTCGCTCGTTGAGGCATCCCGAAAAAAGAGCTCCTTCCTCTCCCATGTCGTCCGGACCCTCCGCCTCGACGGGGTTCACGTGATCCGGAAGCGCGTCGAAGAGCTGACCGCCGGGGAGGCCCTTGCCGGCCGCTTCGATACGCTCATCTCCCGGGCCGCCTTCAAGCTCCCGGATCTGATCCGGACGGCCTACTTTTTTCTCAAACCGGGGGGTCAACTCATCGCGATGAAGGGACCCGATCCGCAGGAAGAGATGGAGGAAACGGAGCGAATTTCGGAGGCTGCCGGGATGGTCTTCACGGCCTGCCGGGCCGTCCGTCCGCCTGGAGATGATTCGTTAAGAAAAATAATAATTTACAATCGCGTTTTCCGATGAGATTTTCTTGAAAAAACCTTTTCAATAACTCGCATTTTGTGCTACCGTCAGCGCCGGTTCGACAAACACAGAACTCGCAGGGCTTGTTCTATTGACTGATGCGTAAAATCATAAGCATGGCAAACCAAAAAGGGGGGGTCGGAAAAACCACGACGGCCATCAACCTCTCGGCCTCGCTGGCGGCGGCGGAGAAGCGAACCCTTCTGATCGATTGTGATTCCCAGGGAAACGCGACGAGCGGCATGGGGATCGACGGCGAAGCGATCCGGGAAAAGAACCTCTATCACTGCCTGATCGGGAATCGCCCGCTGCGGGAGGTGATCGTAGGAACGCAGATCCCCCATCTGGATCTGGTCCCCGCGAACCGGGACCTGGTCGGGGTCGAGGTGGAATTCATCTCCATCTCAGACCGGGAGAAGAGGCTCCGGAACCTGCTCCGCGCTCTGGATGCGCCTTACGAGTATGTGATCATCGACTGTCCGCCGTCCCTCGGGTTTCTCACGGTTAACGCGCTGGTGGCTTCGGACTGCCTGATCGTGCCCCTTCAATGCGAGTATTTTGCAATGGAGGGGCTGGGCCACCTGCTCAGTACGATGGGGCTGATCAAGGCCCGGCTGAACCCCACCCTGACCCTGGGAGGGATTCTGCTCACCATGTACGACACGCGGAATCTGCTTTCGCGCCGGGTCAGCGAGGATGTGCGCAGCAATTTCGGGGATCTGGTCTTTCAGACGGTCATCCCGCGGAACGTCCGGCTGTCGGAGAGCCCGAGCCACGGACTTCCGATCATTCTTTATGATATCCGATCGCGCGGCGCGGTCTCCTACATGGAACTGGCCAAGGAAATCCTGAGCAACGGGAGGATATGATGCCGCCAAAGATTTCCCTCGGCAGGGGCCTGGGGGCGATGTTCCCCGATCTTCTGGACAATATCGGCGACCGGCCTTCTTTTGTCCAGTGCGGGATCGAGGAGCTCACCCCGAACCGGTTTCAGCCCCGGCGGGACTTCAACGACGAGAACCAGAAAGAGCTCGTATCCTCCGTGAAGAAGAGCGGGATCATCCAGCCGATCATCGTCCGGAAGGCGGACAGCGGCTACGAGATCATCGTTGGAGAGAGACGATGGAGAGCGGCGCAGGCGGCCGGTCTCAAAGAGGTGCCCATCGTCATCCGCAAAGCGGAGGATCGGGAACTGGCGGAGCTTTCGCTGATCGAAAACCTCCAGCGCGAGGCCCTGAATCCGATCGAAGAGGCGGACGCCTATCAGACCCTGCTGACCCGCTTTGCCCTGTCGCAGGAGGAGATCTCCGCCCGCGTCGGGAAGGACCGCTCCACGATCGCCAATACGGTCCGGCTGCTGAAGCTTCCCGAAGCGGCCAGGAAGGCGCTGATCGGCAAAAAGATCACGGCCGGGCATGCCCGGGCGCTCCTTGCGCTGGAGCTTCCGGGTGAGCAGATCAGCGCGCTGAAGACCATC